>JAZLAK010000033.1:0-6625 GCA_045613165.1 Bacilli bacterium
ACTAATAATCCGAGGATTTAATCATAAATTTTTGAGATTTGAGATTAAGAAGAGGATGTAAAAAAGAAATCTTAAAGAAGCATTATCAAGTTTTTAAAGAACAATATAAAAATAAATAAAAAGGTGACGATAGCTGAGTGGAAACACCTGTACCCATCCCGAACACAGAAGTTAAGCACTCAAACGCTGAAGATAGTGGCAACGCGAAAATAAGAAGTTGCCTTTTTTGTGCTATAAATTCCAAATGTATAAAATATATTTGGAATTTTTTTAATACATACAATCCTTTTTTTATTTAACATAAAAAAATTGTGCTATAATGAATTTAGATAGATAATATAAGAGGTAGACATGAAAAAAGGATTTAATAACAAAAAGTATGTTAGTATTCAAAGTAAAAAAATAAAAGAAAGATTCAAAATGTTTGATAAATTATACTTAGAAGTAGGAGGGAAATTATTTTGTGATAATCACGCTTCAAGAGTATTACCAGGCTTTGAAAAAGATGCAAAGATCAAAATGTTTTTAGAATTAAAAAAAGATTTAGAGATAATATTTTGTATTAATGCAAGTGATATCGAAAAAAATAAAATAAGATCAGAATTTGGAATAACTTATGATATAGAAATGTTAAATATTATAAATAATGCAACAAGTTTAGGTTTTACAGTAAATTCAGTAGTAATAACTCTATATAATAATCAAGAAAGTGTAGATAAATTCATAAAGAGATTAGAAAGACAAAATATAAAAACATATATACATACATTTACAAAAGGATATCCAACTGATATAGAAACCATAGTAAGTGATGAAGGATATGGTGCAAATCCATATATTGAAACAACAAAAAAACTTATACTTGTTAATGCACCTGGACCAGGTTCTGGAAAATTAGCAACATGTTTAAGTCAACTATATCATGAACATAAAAGAGGAATTAATTCAGGGTATGCAAAATTTGAAACATTCCCAGTATGGAATTTATCTTTAAAACATCCTGTTAATTTAGCATATGAAGCTGCAACAATAGATTTAAAAGATATTAACATGATAGATTCATTTCATTTAGAAAAATACAATATTCCAGCAGTAAACTACAATAGAGATGTGGAAACATTCCCTATATTAAAAAATATAATTAATAAAATTTCAGGTAAAGACATATATTATTCACCTACTGATATGGGTGTTAATATGGTTGGTTTCTGTATTAATAACGAAAGTGTAGTAGAAGAAGCAGCAAAAAAAGAAATAGTAAGAAGATATTTTAATGAATTAAAAAATTATAAATTTGGTTTAAGCGAATATGAAACAGTTCAAAAATTAAATTTATTAATGAATGAATTAAACATAGATGAAAACTATTTAAAGGTAGTTCCTTATTCTAAAAAACAAGCCAAATTAAAAGGTGCACATGTTATAGCTTTAGAATTACCTAATAAAAAAATTATAACAGGTAGACAAACGGAATTATTAAGTCCAGCAAGTTCTTTAATAATTAATGCTATAAAAGAATTATCTAAAATACCTGATGATATTAAATTATTAAGTCCTTCAGTATTAGAACCAATATCTAGATTAAGAAATAAAAATAAACCTCTTACTTTACAAGAAGTTATGATTGCACTATCTATTTGTAGTGTAACCAATCCAGTTATTGAAAAAGCTTTAAGTAATATAAGTAAACTTGAAGGATGCGAAGCACATTCAACATTTATAGTAGATAATGAAGATACAAAATCATTAAAAGAATTAAATATAAATATTACATGCGAACCAGAATTTTTCTCAAACGAATTAGTTTAATGTAAAGTGTAAAAAAAGGCTAAAAAATATGTTGCTATCAGCATATTTTTTTTTTATAATTAATCTAGGTGATAAAGAATGGATTACAAAATAACATCAAGAAGTATAGAAGATACAATGGAATTAGCAGAAAACATCGAATCAGAAAAATTTCCAGGAATGATTATTTGCTTAGACGGTGAGTTAGGTAGTGGTAAAACAGTATTTGTAAAAGGTTTTGCAAAATCATTAGGTATTGAAGAAAATATAACAAGTCCAACTTTTAATATCGTTAAAGAATATAATGTAGGTGAAATGCCTTTATATCATATGGACGTATATAGATTAGAAGAGGACGATGAAAGTATAGGATTTCAAGACTACTTTAATGGTGGAGGTATAACTATTATAGAGTGGTCTGAACTTATAGAAGATTCTTTACCAGACGAAAGATTAGACATTAAATTTAAAGTAATTGATGAAGATACAAGAGTAATAAAACTTACTCCACATGGCCAAAAATACGAAGATATCGTAAATTATGTAATATAATTAAAGAAATTAACGAGTTGAGCACGAAAATGTTTGACTTTTTTTAATCTTTAACATATAATTTTAAATGGTACATTTTATTTATTCTTTATATAATTTAATGTGGGAAGTTGATTTATAAAAAGAATAGTGAAAGGAAATTATTATGAAAACATTTATGGAAAAAAAGGAAACAGTTAATCGTAAATGGTATGTAATCGATGCTGAAAATTTACCTTTAGGTAGAGTTGCCGCTAAAGCTGCTAACTTATTAAGAGGTAAACATAAAGTAACTTTTACACCTCATATAGATTGTGGAGATTATGTAATTATCGTTAATGCTGATAAAGTTAAATTAACAGGTAATAAATTAGAACAAAAAATGTATTATAATCATTCTGGATTCCCAGGAGGATTAAGAGAACGTAATGCTAAAACTATGATAGAAAAATATCCAGTTGAAATGGTTGAAAGAGCAGTTAAAGGTATGCTTCCTCATAATAGATTAGGAAGAGCTACTGCAAAAAAATTATTCGTTTATGCAGGTGCTGAACATAAACACAGCGCACAACAACCAGAAAGTATAACAATTGATTAGGAGGAATAATATGGATAAAAAAGTATTCGCTGCTACAGGAAAAAGAAAACGTTCTGTTGCTCAAGTAAGAATGGTTCCAGGAACAGGTAAAATAACTGTTAATGGTAAAGATGTTAATGAATATATGCCATTCCCAACTTTAGTAATGGATTTAAAACAACCATTAGTTGCTACTAATAATGAAAAAACTTTCGATATAACAGTTACTGTTAAAGGTGGAGGTTTTTCAGGACAAACTGGAGCTATTAGATTAGGTATTACAAGAGCATTATTACTAGTTGATGCTGGTAATGAAGCAAATGAAGATTCATATAGAAAAATTCTTAAAGCTGCTGGATTCATTACTCGTGATCCAAGAGTTAAAGAACGTAAGAAATATGGTCTTAAAAAAGCTCGTAGAGCACCACAATTCTCAAAACGTTAGGAAATTACGTATTACATTGTTTCGAAAAGTCCGAATATCCGGGCTTTTTTGCATTTAAGATATCTTAGAATCACTCGTAGTCAGTCTAGGCAGGCTACAAAATGTTGCACAAAATCTTTATAAAATCTAGAAACTAATATTGATAGTGTTTTAATTCTTACTGAATTTATGCTAAAATATTTTTGAGGTGAAAATATGAAAATTATATTTGGAACAACGAATAAAAGAAAAACAGAAGATTTACAAAATATAGTAAATGAGCTAAAACTAAATATAGAAATATTAAGTATGAAAGATATAGGATGGGATAGAGGAGAAATTGATGAAAATGGTAATTCAATAGAAGAAAATTCCTTAATAAAAGCAAATGCAATATTAAATTTTTGTAAAGAAAATAATATTTCATATCCAATAATTACAGACGATGCAGGATTATTTTGTGAATCATTAAATGGAGAACCAGGCGTTTATACTGCTAGATATGCTGATGATGAAATAGCATTGAATCCTGAATTACCAAAACACCAATGTGTACTTAAGTTGTTAAGGATTTTAAACGATAAAAAAAATAGAGAAGCATCATATAAATGTTGTGTTACATGTATGATGCCAGATAGAACATATTTTCAAGAACTAGGCGAAAGCAAAGGATATATTGCAAAAGATATAATTGGAGAGCTAAAAAAACCATATTTTTATTCGGTATTTATTTTAGATGGTTATGATAAAGCTTTTAGTGCTTTAAATGAAAAAGAATTAAAAGATACTTATAGATATAATGCATTAAAAAAGACTTTAGTTAAAATTAATAAGTAAAAAATCATTAAGACACCTTAGACTCAGTTGTAATCAGTTTAGGTATGCTACATGTAGGCTATAAAAATGCTATGAAGCCCCATAAATAAAGGAAAATTAGTTTACAAAACGTTAATTTGTTTTCACAAAGCTCTATATGGGCTTTTTTGTTTGATTAAAATATTTTGTCTTTTTTTAAATAATAATGTTATAATACATTTTATAAATTGGGTGGTTTTATGTTAAAGGATTTATGTTTTGAAATAATTGAATCATGTCCAAATAAATGTAAGTTTTGTTCATCTAATTCTTGTATTGATAGGAAACAAATTATTTCGTTTGGTGATTATAAAAGAGTAATAGATTATTTTATAAATGAAGGTGGAATAGAAGAATTATCTTTAAGTGGTGGAGAACCTTTTTTACATCCTCGATTATATCAAATGGTTGAATATTCAAAATCATTTGGAATAAGAACTGTAATATTTTCAAGCGGTATAAAAAAATCTGTACCTTTAAGTACTGAAACTAAAAAACTTTATTTAGAAGAAATGCATAAAAAATTAGAAGATATAAATCAAAATGAACCATGGAATAATAGACTAAAAAATAATATAAAAACTTTTTATGAAAATTTAATTTCACCACCTGAATTTAGTCCTATATCAAAACAAGAACTAATTTTCTTAAAAGAAATTGGTTTAAATAAAATAGTTTTTGACTTTCAAGCATATGAACATGAAACTGATGAATATTTGATGGGAAGAGATAGACAAAAACAAGCATGTTTATTAAAATCACTAATAAATGCATCAACAGCAGGATTAGAAACAGATGTACATTTTATTCCAATGAAACCAAATTATAAAGAAATAAAAGATATATTAGAGCTATTAGAAATAGCTAGTATAGAAAATATAAGTATACTAAACTTTGTACCTCAAGGAAGAGGATTAAAAAATAAAAGTGATTTAATGTTAGATGAAAAAGAATTATTAGAATTTATGGATATACTAGAAAAATCTAAACAAATATATAATGGTAAAATTAGAATAGGTATTCCTTTAATGGGAGATAATACTCACAAGTGTAATGCAGGGTTAGAAAAATTAGATATTAAGTTTGATGGCACTATACTACCTTGTCCAGCATTCAAAGAATTAGATGTAGAAACAATGAAAAAATATGGAATTAAACATTATAGTATATATGAAAATTTAGAGGAAGTTAAAACACCTGGTGGTAAAAGAGTTGAACCACTATGTAGTAAAATATATAAAAAGGTAGGTAGATAAAAATGATATGTTTTGATAATGAATTTAAATATCTTACTTATGAAATATTAGATTATACAGAAGAACTAGATTATGATTTATTAAACTATATCGCCTCCAATATAAGTATGTTGGGAATGTACTTATCTTATTTAGAAACTCAAGGAATAAAATATAAAGTAGAATGTAAACCAAACAATAAATTTTATATAAATAAATGTTATTATCATACCCCAGGGAACGATTATCCATTTGTAATATTAGACAATAAAGGGCAATTTATATGTCATGCTTGTGGAACAGCTGGTTCAATTATTCATTTTATAATGGAAATTTATAAAATAGATTTTAACAATGCTTTAGAAATAATCAAAAGTTTTATTTCGAAAACTAAAGAAAATTTATCAATAGAAAACCAAAATATATACAAAGAATTATTTGAATTTTATAACCTAAAAGATGAGTATATTAATATTAGCGAGGAAAAAACAATATATTTAGAAAAAAGAATAATTACATATTTAAAATATTTAGAATCCAAAAATAAACCAATTGATATAGAGAAAATTGCTAAAAAAATGTGCTGTTCAAAAAAATATGTAAAATACTTATATAACAAACAAAAATAAAAGGTGTTTAAGCCTTTTTTATTTGCATAAAAACTATTAATAGTATAAAATATTCAATGTGATGAAATGTGAAAGAAAGTCTAGATTTTTTAAAACAATTAAACATTGATAAAAATAAATATTTAGTCGTAGCAACATCTGGTGGTCCAGATTCTATGGCTCTTTTGCATTTATTAAAAACTAATAATTATAAACTAATTTGTGCGCACGTAAATCATAATTTAAGAACAGTCAGTGATGAAGAATATATCTTTGTTGAAAACTATTGTAAAGAAAACAATATTATATTTGAAGGAATGAAAATAGAAGGTTATAAAAATAATAAATTTACTGAGTTCGAAGCTAGAGAAAAAAGATATAACTTCTTTGAGACGATATTAAAAAAATATAATACTGACATACTATTAACAGCACATCATGGCGATGATTTAATAGAAACAATTTTAATGAGAATAATAAGAGGAAGTAATTTAAACGGTTATAAAGGTTTCTCAAAATTATCAACATATAAAGATTTTAAAATTATTAGACCATTAGTATATTACACAAAAAAAGATATAGAAAATTATATTGAAAATAATAATTT
>JAZLAK010000034.1:0-27543 GCA_045613165.1 Bacilli bacterium
TATATTTGCCCTGACACATTGATACAACTACACCTTCTTCTTCTATTTTTGATTTTAAATCATTTAATGTCTTTTTCATAAATTCTGCTTCTTCTAACAGACTTAAACCCCCATATTTTGAAAAAAGAAGGTGATTTTTTGAAAAAGTTTAAAGAAGTTGATTTAAAAGCAATAAAGGATACATTTGAAAAAATGGATAATGATAAAACTTCATTAGGTTTAAGTCTGTTAGAAGAAGCAGAATTTATGAAAAAGACATTAAATGATTTAAAATCAAAAATAGAAGAAGAAGGTGTAGTTGTATCAATGTGTCAGGGCAAATATAGCATTGATAGAGCTAATCCAGCATTAAGTCAATATAATATGCTTATCAAAAATTATCAAAATTGCATAAAGAGTTTACTAGATCTAATACCTAAAGAAGAAATAACACAAGAAGATGTAGAAGAAGTAAATTTAGATGACTAAAACATATATTGAAGAATACTATGATTGGATTTGTAAGAATCCAGATAAAGTATGTAAGAAAGTAAAAACAATATATAGTAGATTAGTTGAAGATATAAAGACACCAAAAGAAGTGTCTTTTTTTAATAAATCAACTAATGAAACTGAAACACATACATATATCTTTGATATAGTTAAGGCACATAGACCTATAAACTTTATAGAAAGAATATGTAAGCAATCTAAAGGTAAGTGGAGTGGTAAACCTTTAAAACTAGAATTATTCCAAAAAGCATTTATAGAAGCTTTATTTGGGTTTGTAGATCAAGATACAGGATTTAGAAAATATAAAAAGGCAATATTCTTTGTTGCAAGAAAAAATGGTAAATCTGTATTAGATAGTGCAATTGCAACATATATGCTAACAAGAGATAATGAAGGTGGTGCTGAAATATATTCAGTAGCAACTAAAAAAGAACAAGCTAAAATAGTATGGGAAGAATCAAAAAAGATGATAAGAAAAAGTCCTATACTTGCAAGAGCAATAAGATGTTTAGTTGGTGGAATATATTATGATGCAAATGATAGTTATTTTAGAGCATTAGCAAGTGATAGTAATTCATTAGATGGTTTAAATGCACATTTAGTTATAGCAGATGAATTACATGCATGGAAAGATAAAAATTTATTAGATGTTATGTATGATAGTATGAGTGCAAGAACTCAACCTATATTACTTGAAACATCAACAATGGGAATAGTAAGACAAAATGTTTTTGATATTGAATATGATTATGCTAGTCAAGTAGTTGATGGAACTATTCAAGATGAAACATTATTACCAATAATATATGAATTAGATGAAGAAAAAGAGTGGGTTAATGAAGATAGTTGGTATAAAGCAAATCCTGCTTTAGGTGTAATAAAATCATTAAAAGATTTAAGGGATAAAGTTGAAAGAGCAAAAGCTAATCCAATAGAACTTGTTAATCTTTTATGTAAAGATTTTAATATTAGGCAAACAGGATTAAATGCATGGTTAAATTTTGATGATTTAAACAATGAAAGAATTTATACTGATTGGAAAGATACATATTGCATAGCAGGTGTTGACTTATCATCTACAACAGACTTAACATGTGCTACTTTATTAGGTGTTAAAAATAAAGAAATTAGAGTAAAGCAAATGTATTGGATACCTGCTAATATGTTAGAAAAGAAAGTTAAAGATGATAGAATACCTTATGATAAATGGTTAAAAGCAGGATGGTTAAGATTATCAGGTGATTCTAAAATAGATTATCATGATGTAAGTAATTGGTTTTTAGAAGAAGTTAGAGAAAATGATTTAAGACCATTATATGTTGGTTATGATAGTTGGAACGCACAATTTTGGTGTGATGAAATGAAAAGTATGGGCTTTAATATGGTTGAAGTAAGACAGGGTGCAAAAACAATGTCTAGTCCTATGAAACAAATGAAAGCTGATTTAATAGATAAAAAGATAAATTATAATAACAATCCAATATTGAAATGGTGTTTAAGTAATACTATTGTTAAGATGGATAGTAATGAAAATATACAACCAGATAAAGAAAAATCAAGACAAAGGATTGATGGTGCAGTAAGTTTAATTGATGCTTATTGTATATTTGTAGAAAAACAACAGGAATATCTAAATTACATAAGTGAGGAGGTATAAAATGGAAAAGAAAAGTTTATTTAGTAGAATATTTGGATCTAATGATGATACTAAAGCACCAGCAACAGCAACATCATTTAAACTACTAGATGATTATAAAAGTTCATTTACAAAATATAGAGGTAATTTTGAAAATGATATTCAAATAAGGGCATGTGTAGATACAATTGCTAGAAATGCAGCTAAAATGCATCCTAAACACATAAGAGATAGTAAAGGAAAGTTTGAAATAGTTAATGGTGCATTATATAGACTATTAGCTAAAAAACCTAATGAATTACAAAATGCTTATCAATTCTATTATCAAGTAATAAGTGATTTAGAATTATATAACAATTCATATATTTATATTCAAAGAGATGAAAATTTTAAAGTAATTGGATTATATCCATTAAGTTATAAAACAATATCTATTTATGAATTAGATGGAAAGTTATATATTCAATTCAAATTTGGTAATAGTAAAGAAAGATTTGTAGCATATAATAATTGTATTCATTTAACTAGATTTACAAGTAAAGATGGTTTATATGGTGGTAATACAGAACCAATCATCAAAACATTATCTATTAAACATGTATTAGATGAAGGAATTGTTAATGCTATTAAAACAACTTCAGCAATTAAAGGTGTTATTAAAACAACACAAGCAATGTTAAAACCTGAAGATGTTAAAAAGATGAGAGACCAATTTGTTAAGGATTTTGTAGATAATGCAGATGAAAGTGGTATTGGTGGATTAGATGCAACAACAACATTTACACCTGTTAAGATAGAACCACAAACAGCAACACAAGACCAAATTAAAGCATTTGATGAAAAAATATTATCTTATTATGGAATTAATGAGAATATTATTCAAAGTAAATATAGTGAAGATGAGTGGAATGCATTTTATGAATCTGTATTAGAACCAATTGGATTACAAATGTCATTGGAATTTACTAATAAAATATTTACACCAACTGAAATATTCTTTGGTAATGAAATTGTTTTTGAAAGTAATAGATTACAATATGCATCAAATACAACTAAAATTAATTTATTAAGATATGCAAATAATATAATGAGTATAAATGAATTAAGAGAAGTATTTAACTTAACACCAATTCAAAATGGTGAATCAATACTTATAGACCAAAACCATACTCAAACATTAGATGATATAGGAAATGAGGAAGGAGGTAATGAAGAAGATGAAGGAAATTAGAAAGTTAGATATGCAATTTAGAGCTGAAAATACTGAAGATGGAAAAATGGAAATCAAAGGATATGCAGCAGTATTCAATAGTCCAGAAACTTATTCATATACTGAAGTTATAAGTGAAAGAGCATTTGATGAAGCTGATATGAGTGATGTAGTTTTAAGATATAATCATAATGATTCATTTATGGTATTAGCAAGAACTAGAAATAAAAGTTTAGATTTAAATGTAGATGAAAAAGGTTTATATATGGATGCTAGATTACAAGATGATATTACAGAACATAAAAACATCTTTAATGCAATTAAATCAGGACTAATTGATAAACAATCATTTGCATTTGTAGTTGATGAAGATGAATATGATTATGATACTGACACAAGAACTATTACTAAAATTGGTAAAGTATTTGATGTATCAGTAGTAGATCAACCATTTTATAATGCTACTGATGTAAGTGTTGCAAGAGATTTAAACAATGATGAGTTCTTAACTAAAAGAGAAGAATTAAGAAAAGAACATGAAAATAAAGTTGCTTTAGAAGAAAAGAAAAAAGCAATATTAGAAAAATTAGGTTAATACAACTGAAAAAGTATCTGGAAGAGATGCTTTTTTATTTGCTGGAATAGTAATAAAAGTTGTTTTAATAAATGCTGGAATAGCAATAATAGACTTTATAATTAGTCTTTAAAGAAATTAAGAAATTATAGGAGGTAGAAATGACTAGACTAGAAGAAATTGAAGCTAGAAAGGTTGAAATTAGGGAAGAAGTTGAAACAACTGAAGAAGTTGAAAAACTTGAAGAACTAAATGAGGAAGTTGATGCTTTAACTGAAGAAGAAAAGCAAATAACTGAATCTCAAGAACAAGAAGAAGTTGCTGAATCTTTAGAAGAACAACCTGAAGTGAAAGCAATGGCAAAAGAAGTTTCTATGGAAGTAAAGAAGGAGGAAAATAATATGGAAATGAGAAACACAAAAGAATATATTGATGCTTATGCAGAATATATTAAATCTGGTAAAGATGATGAAGTAAGAAGTCTATTAACTGAAAATGTTAGTGGAACAATTGCAGTTCCTGAATTTGTTTTAGATGAAGTTAAAACTGCTTGGGATAACAATGAATTACTTTCATTAGTTAGAAGAACAAATGTAAAAGGAAATTTAAAAGTTCAATTTGAAATCTCTGGAAGTGATGCAGTAGTTCATACTGAAGGAGCTTATGCAGTAGATGAAGAAGAACTAGTAGAAGGTATAGTTGAATTAACACCTGTATCAATCAAAAAATGGATATCTATAAGTGATGAAGTTATGGACTTAAGAGGTGAAGAGTTCTTAAGATATATCTATGATGAACTAACTTATAGAATAGCAAAGAAAGCTGCTGATGAATTAATTGGTAAAATTACTACATTAACTAATACAGCTTCAACTAATGCACCAGCTGTTGGTGTTATTACAAAAGCACCTGCAATGGATACAGTTGCAGAAGCAATTGCTAATTTAAGTGATGATGCATCTAATCCAACAATAGTTATGAATAAATTAACTTATGCTGCATTTAAAGCAGTTCAATATGCTAATGGTTATGGTGCAGATCCATTTGAAGGATTAAGAGTTGTATTCAATAACTCATTACCAGCATATAGCACAGCATCAACAAATGATGTTTATATGATTGTTGGTGATTTTGGATTTGGTGCAATTGCTAACTTCCCTAATGGTGAAGGAATTGAAATTAAATTTGATGAACTTTCTAGAAAGAAAGAAGATTTAGTTGAAATTCTTGGTAGAGAATATGTTGGTTTAGGTGTAGTTGCTAATAAAGCATTTACTCAAGTTAAAAAACCATCTGAAATCTAATAATTAAGAAAGAAGGTAAAAGACTATGCTAGAAAAAATAAAGAAGATTCAGGGTATTAATCATACTGAATTTGATGATGTGATTAATACATGGATAAATTCTGCTAAATTAGACCTAAAAAGTATTGGCATAGTCAGTACTTTAGTTGATAATCCTGACAATTTAGTAGAAACAGCAATAATGACCTATGTGTTGATGTTTTTAGATGTGGTTAATAGTGAAATGTATGCTAAAAGCTATTCATTACAAAAAGATGTTTTAAGACATTTAACTGAATACATAGAGGTTTAAAATGGAATATAGTGAAATAATATATTTATTAACTGAAAGTATAGGGGAAGATGAAATTGGAAACAATATCTCTTCCCTTACTTCTTCCAAAAAAATCTATGCAAAAGTTCAAAGCGTTAGAACAAATGAATATTATAGTGCAGTTGAATCAGGATTAACACCATCTATGGAATTTGTAATTAAAAAACTAAATTATTCAGGTGAAAGTCAAATTAAATGGAATAATGAAGTATATGAAGTAATAAGAGTAGTAGAACCTAAAAACAAGTACGACATTGTATTAGTATGTTCTAAAAAAATAGGTATTTATGACAAAGAACAACCTTATAGATATCTCTGATATACTTGAAGAATATTCAATAGAAATTCAAGAAGGTATAACAAAAGCAGCAGAAGATGTTGCAAATGCTGGTGCTAAAGAATTAAAAGCTAAATCACCTAAAAGAACAGGTAAATATAGCAAAGGTTGGAGGGTAAATAAAAGAAGTGGAAGAGGATTCGTTCATACCACAATATATAATGCTACTAATTGGCAATTAACACATTTACTTGAAAAACCACATTTATTAAGAAATGGTAAAAAATCAAAACCAATAGTTCATATAGAACCAGTAGAACAAAAATGTATAAAAGACTTCCAAAAGGAAGTAGAACATATTATAAAAAATGGAGGTTAAACATGATAGGACATAAAGAATTATTTGATCTATTAAAAACTCTTAATATACCAGTTGCTTACGACCATTTTGATAGTGATAAAAATATCTCATTACCATTTATGGTATATAGGGAGCAAATACCTGAAACATTTAGAGCTGATGATATAACATATTATCAAGCATTTAATTTTGAAATAGAACTTGCAACAGATAAGAAAGATGTTGCTTTAGAAAGACAAATTGAAGGATTATTAACAAACAATAAAATCCCTTATGATAAAAGTGATGAAATATGGGATAATGATGAAAAAATATATCATATTTTTTATGAAATATAGGAGGTATAAAATATGGCAAACAATAAAGTAAAATTTGGTTTATGTAATGTTGTTATGGCACCAATAAATGATGATGGAACTTATGCTTCACCAATAGCTGTTGCTGGTGCAGTAAACCTATCATTAGCACCTCAAGGTGATACTAATGATTTCTATGCTGATAATATTATTTATTTCAGTTCAACTGCTAATCAAGGTTATGAAGGTGATTTAGAAATAGCTTTAATTCCAGATGCAATAAGAACTGCTATAATGGGTGAACATAAAGATACAAATGATGTTTATATTGAAACAGCAGAAGATAAAATGAAAAATTTTGCATTTGGATTCCAAATTGAAGGAGACCAAAAAGCAAGAAGATATTGGTATTATAATTGTTCTTTAACAAGACCTAATACTGAAGGTTCAACTATTGAAGCAAGTAAAGAACCACAAACTGATACATTAACAATTAAGGCAATGCCTAGAGCTACTGATAAAAAGGTTAGAGTATTTATTGAACCTACTGATGATAATACAGCAGTTTATAATGCTTTCTTTGATTCAGTATATGAATCACAATTATCAATTTAATAGATAGTAAAAAGAACCTTACTTTAATTAGTAGGGTTTTTTTTAAAATCTATTAAAAGGAGGGAATTTATATGAGTAAAAAGATACAGGGAATCACTATTGAAATTGATGGTAATACAACCAAATTAGAATCTGCATTAAAAAATGTTAATAAAACATTATATAGTGTTAATAGTGAATTAAAAGCAACTGAAAAAGCATTAAAATTAGATCCAACTAATACAGACCTTATAAAACAAAGGATGCTATTGTTATCAAAAGCTATTCAAGAAACAAGTGAAAAATTAAAAACATTAAAAGAAGCACAAAATCAAATGAGAGCTAAAGGCATTGATGAAAATAGCGAACAATTTAGAACATTAACAAGAGAAATAACTAAAACTGAATCTAGTTTAAAAGATTTAAAAAGTAAACAAGATAGTATTAATGGTAAAGGATTTAAAGATATTGCTGATAATGCTGATAAAGCAGGTAAAAGTGCTTTAAAACTTGGTGATATAATAAAAGCTAATATAATTAGCACAGCTATTATTAATGGTGTTAAATCACTTGGTAGTGCATTTAGTAGTTGTAGTGCAACATTAAAAGAGTGGGGTTTAATAGCTGCTAATGTTGAAGAACAAGAACAAAAATTTAGAACAGCAATAACAAATACTACTGATGCAACAGAAGATGATATAAAAGCATATTTAGAACTTGCAGAAGCTAAAGAAAAAAATGGTGTTGTATCAAAAGCAGCAATTTTAAATGGTTATCAAGAATTAGCAACATATACTACTCAAAAGGAATCAATAGAAAAACTAACTGATGCAATGTTAGATATGACAGTTCAACAATATGGTATGAATGCAACAGAAGAGCAAACTTTATCAATTGCTACTAGATTAGGTAAAGCATTATCAAATGGTGATTATTCTGGACTTGCTAAAATGGGTTATTATTTTACTGATGCTGAAAAACAAGCAATGAAATTTGGAACTGAAGAAGATAGAGTAAATGCATTACTTGAAGCTATTACAGGTTCTGTTGGTGGCATGAACGAAGCATTAGCACAAACTAATGAAGGTAGTTTAAAAGTTGCAATATCATATATTGATGATATGAAAGAAAGTTTAGGTGGATTATTTAATGACCTAAAAGGTAGAATAGCAAAAGAGTTCTTACCTGAAATACAAGAAATATCAACAACTCTTCAAGATATGGTTAGTGGTGATATAAGCATTGAAGATGGAATAAGTAAAATAGGTGATTCAATAAATGCTGCATTGCAAAAGATAGTAGAAAAATTACCTACTTTATTAGAAATAGGTATGCAAATACTAACTAAAATTGTTGAAGGAATTATTAAGACATTACCTGAATTAATACCAGCAGTTAATAAGATAATAAAATTCTTAATTGAATTTATAGTAAAGAATTTACCAAAATTAACAAAAGCAGTAAATGAAATAATACTAAAATTAGCAGATGTTATTGTTGAAAATTTACCTGCTTTAATTGAAGCATTAGCAACATTAATAAATGAATTAACTTTACAAATTAATGAATATTTACCACTATTTATAACTGCTGCAATTAAAATTATACTTGCATTAGTAAAAGGATTAATACAAGCTATACCAACATTAATTGAAGCTATACCAACAGTTATAAGTTCGTTAGTTGCTGCATTATTAGATCCAGAAATGCTAACAATGTTAATTATGTCAGGAATTGAATTAACATTAGAGTTAGGAAAAGGATTAATTAAAGCAATACCAGAATTAATAATATTAGTTCCTAGAATAATACATGAAATATTAAAAACATTATCTAATTTAATAGTTAATACAAATTGGAAAAAATTAGGTAAAGATATTTTAAATGGTATTTTAAATGGATTAATTGATTTTGGTTCAACAGTTAAAAATACTATAACTAAATTAGGTAAAAAAATTACAGGTGAAATTAAGTCATTTTTTGGTATTCACTCACCATCAAAATTAATGGAAGATGAAATAGGAACAAACTTAACAGCAGGTATTGTTGAAGGTATGGAAGATGGAATACCAAGTGCTATAAAAGAAGTTAATAGAGCTATGACTGATCTAAATAATGGAATACAAACAAGTGTTAATCCTACTATTAATCCAACTGCTAATAGTAATCCTTTATATATAACAATAGATAAATTTTATAATAATAGAGATACAGATATACAACAATTAGCACAAGAATTAGAATTTTATAGAAAAAATGCAGCATTAGCAAAAGGAGGTATGTAAGATGATAAAGTTTAAAGGTTATGATTTAAAATCTAAAGGCATTATTGTTGAAGAAATACCTAAAATACAAAAAGCAAAAAAAAGAATTGATACTTATGAAATATATGGTAGAAATGGTTTTTTATCAGTAGATAATAATACTTATGATAGTTGGCAATTAAATATACAATGTCATATAGCTGATACTGCTAATATGGATGATATTACTAAATTTTTAGATGGATATGGCACAATATCATTTGATGATGTAAAACAATCAACTGCAATAGTAAATAATAATATAGAATTTAATGAAATAGTTAATTCTGGATTTAAAAAATTTATGTTAGGATTTTTAGTTAATCCTATATTTGAAGATATAACAGCAACAACTAAAACAATAACATTTACATTATCAGATGCTATGTATAAATATGATTGGAATATAACACCTAATTATAGAATATATCCTGATGAAATAGAAATAACTATTGGTAGTGATACTGATTTTTATTTTAATAATAGAAAATTTAGTTTAAAAGCAGGACATTATTTTTTAAATTGTAAAATGAAAGAAATAGTTGATAATGATGGTGATAATGCATCAAATAAAATGAGTGGTGATTTCCCTTATATAGATTCTGCTACTGAAATAAAATGTAGCACAAATCCAACAACATTTAAAGTTAAATATAGAAATACATATTTAGTGGGGTGATTAAATGAAAATTTATAGTTTAAATACCACTGATTTTAGTAATAATGGTTATGGTTTTTTAACTGATGTTATAAGTGCTGATGTAAAAGAAGAAATAAATGGTGAATATACATTAACAATGGAATATTTACTAAATGGACATTTAGCTGAATATTTAGAAAGAGAAAATATAATTGTATGTAAGGTTGCTGATGGAACAGAACAACCATTTAGAATTAAATACATAGAAAGAAATTTTAAAACAATTAATGTCATTGCTTATCATATAAGTTATGATTTAGGTGATGATTTAGTAATAAATACAGCACCTACTAACTTAACAGCTCAAGCTTTTGGTAGGTGGGTGCTAAATAACTCAACAACACATGCACAATCATATACATTTAATAGTGATATAACAGCAACAGCAAGTGCAAGATACATTAGAAAAAATGTATTAGAGTGTTTTATGAGTGATGAAGATAATTCAATGCTTAATAAATTTAAGGGTGAATTTAAAAGAGATAATTATACAATAACTTATAATACTAGAATAGGACAAGATACTGGTGTTAAGTTATTAGTAGGTAAAAATATAAATGAAATAAATATAACAATTGATGATACTGGATTATTTACAAGAATAGTTCCTGTTGGTTATGATGGATTAACAATACCTGAAATATATGTTGATAGTATATTAATTAGTAATTATCCATTTCCAAAAGGATGTATAGCAAAATTTGAAGATATAAAATATGATGAAACTGGTGAAGATCCAGATGCATACCATGATATAAATGATTTTTATGATGCTTTAAGAGCAGCTGCTAATCAAATGTTTACTGATGGTGTAGATAAACCATTAATTAATGTTGATATAGATTGGTTAGATTTAGCAAAAACAAAAGAATATGAAAACTATACTTCACTTGAAACAATTAGATTAGGTGATACATTAACTTGTGATATGGGTGATTTCCAATATACAACAAGAGTAATTGCAACAACATATAATGTATTATTAGATAGAATAACTAATTTTGAAATAGGTAAACCAAAAGCAAGTTATGCTAGTCAAACTAATGCTACTATACAAGAATTAAGTGAAATAGATACAAGTAATCTGTTAGAACAAGCACAAACAAATGCAAGTAATTTATTAAAAGATGCAATGACAGGTTATATATACTTTGATTATGATAATGGTAATTTATATATAATGGATAATCCAGATCCAGATGATGCTGTAAAAGTGTGGAGGTGGAATCTTAATGGTTTAGGATACTCAAGCACAGGTATTAATGGAACTTATGGACTTGCAATAACAATGGATGGTTCAATAGTAGCTGATTATATAACAACAGGAACATTAAATACAGCTGTTATTCAGGGATATGATAGTTTAGTTCAGTCAGTTGCAAATATAGAAAATTTATTATTAGAAGATAGTGGAACAGGTGCATTAACATATGAAAATGTATCAAGAAATGCACCATATTATATGCAGATATATCCAACTGCAACAGATGTATCTTATACTTATCCATCTAATAATTTATATCCATCTAATACAACATATATGCAAACTAGAACATTAAGATTTACAAATAATAATACACATGAAACATTTGATTATGTATTACCATGTGATTTATTATATTATGACAGCACACATTATGATATTTTAACAATAGATGGTGAAACATTAACTTGTATTAAAACAAAAATGGTAGATTATGATTCAAGTGGAAACAAAATAACAATACCAGCTGAATCAATTAGTTATCCATTTACATTAATCAATTTAACTGAAGGTGATTATTCAGTTGATTTTATATCATATAATGATGTTTATAAAAATATAAAATTAATAAGAAAAAATGATATAACTGATTTATTTGCTAGTTCAGTATATGCAGAATCAAAAATACAACAAACAAAAAATGAAATTGATTTACAAGTTCAACAAAAAGTAGGAAATGATGAAGTAATTGCAAAAATAAATTTAGCTGTTGATGAAGGACAGGGTGTAATTGATATAAAAGGTAATCAAGTTAAAATAACAAGTGATTACTTTAAATTAGATGAAACAGGACACATTGAAGCAACAAGTGGTGATATAGCAGGTTTCACAATGGATGGAACAAATGGATTTGAATACAAAATATCTGCACCATATTATTATGATAGTGGAGATTTATTAAGAATACAACAAATAATACTAGGTTTAGTAACACCAACAGCAGAAGATTATGAAAGATATGATTTAAACCATAATGGTCAAATTGATGCCATAGATTATATTAGAATAAGTTGGTATTTAAGAGAACAAATTACACCTGATTCAAAAGGTAAATTTGCAATAGCTATTCCAGTTGATAATAGTTTGACTACTGCAACAACAGGATATATAGATGGAAATGGAAATCTTGTATCTGGATTTAACTTTACAACATTATATGGTGAGAATTTAAGAATAAAATATAATGGTAGTGAAACAATAACAGCAATAGGTGAAACTGGTGAAATAACTTGTGTATCACTAACACAAACTTCACAAGAAAAAAATAAAAAGAACTTTGAATTATATAAAGATAGTGCATTAAAAGAAATTAAAAATATAGATATATATAAATATAATTTAATTGGTGAAGAAGATACCAATAAAAAACATTTAGGATTTGTAATAGGTGATAATTATAAATATTCAAAAGAAATAACAAACAATGATAACACAGGTGTAGATAATTATTCATTTACAAGTTTATTATGTAAGGCAATACAAGAACAACAAGAGCAAATAGATGAATTAAAGAAAGAAATTAAAAAGTTAAAGGAGGTTAATAAAAAATGACAAAAATAACTTTTAAAGATTTACCAGATACATCAACACCATTAAATGCAAGTAATTTAAACACATTACAAGATAATGTAGAAAATGCTATACCTACATTAGATAATGCAGTAAGCACAAGTTCAACTAATGGGGTTGAAAATCAAGCAATAACAAATTATGTTGATACAAAAGGAATATATGAAAGTGGAAGCAATACAAATGGAAACTATATAAAATATGATGACGGAACTATGATTTGTTGGTATAGACAATGGTTTTCAACTCCAATAGCAACAGCAGATGGTTCATTATATAAAAGTGATAATTTAGATTTGCATGACTTTCCACAAACATTTTATGCTATTCCAGTAATATGTATTGACTATTCTATGAATAACTGGCAAATCTTATCATTAGGAAGAGGTAATACCTCATCATCAACAACAGTAGATAGTCCAGGAACAGTAGCATTATATAGGACATCATCAACAGGAACAGGAACAGTTGGTGTGGCTATTCATGTAATTGCAATAGGTAGATGGAAAGCATAAAATTAGGAGGTGTATAAATGGATAAAGACTTTGAAACTCAAGTTCTTACTAGATTAGCAGTAATTGAAAGTAAACTTGATGATTATAAATCCTTTAGGGATAAAACAGAAGAAGCTTATAATACATCTCAAGAAAATAAAGCAGATATAGCTGAAATAAATGAAAAAATAAAATGGATAGCAAGAGTAATTGCTGGTGCAATTATTTCAGGTGCTATTGGAATAATATTTATCTTAATTCAAAATGGATTGGGGGTGAAATAACATGATATTCAAAAATTCAAAAGTTTATGATATTTTGAAATGGATAGCATTAGTTGTTTTACCTGCATTATCAACTTTGTATATAGGGTTAGGACAATTTTGGAATATCCCTTATCCTTCACAAATTGCAGGAACAATAATGTTAGTAGATGCATTTTTAGGTGCATTGTTAGGTATATCTAGTATCCAATATGCAAAAAAGGAGGATAAATAATGAAAGAATTATGTTTTGATATTTCAACATGGCAGGGTGGTATAAATTACCAAGCAATAAGAAATCAAGTAAACTATGTAATTATTAGAGGTGGATTCAGCACAACAATAGATAATCAATTTGAAAAACATTATAATAATTTACAGGGTTTAAATTTAGGTTGTTATTGGTATACTTATGCTAAAAATGAAAGTCAAGCAAGAGCAGAAGCTAATAAATGTTTAGAAGTAATAAATGGTAAACAATTTACTTTACCTATATTTTTAGATGTTGAAGATCCATCTATATCAGGAATAGGTAAAGCTACATTAGATAATGTTATAAAAGCATTTGGTGAAGTAATACAAAATGCAGGATATTACTTTGCTGTTTATACAAACCTTAATTGGTATCAAAATAAAGTTTCTGGAAAAGAATTAAATAAAAAATGGGATTGGTGGATTGCTGCATGGGGTAATAATCCACCATCACCATCTTATGGAATAGAATATGGTGTATGGCAATATACTTCAAGTTATAATTTAGATGGTATGAGAATTGATGCAAATTATATTTACAAAGATTATCCAACAATTATAAGAGAAGCAGGGTTGAATCACTTAACACCAGAACCAACACCACCAACACCACCAACACCAACAGATAAAATTGCTGAAGATGGTTTATGGGGTAAAGATACAACTAGAAAAGCACAAGAAGTTTTTGGAACACCTATTGATGGTATAGTATCAAATCAATATAAATACTATGCAAGTAAAAATAAAGGTTTATTATCATCAACATTTGATTGGAAAGATAATCCTAAAGGTGGATCTAATTTAATCTATGCTATTCAAAAAATGGTAGGTGTATCTGCTGATGGTTTTATAGGAACTAATACTATTAAAGCTATGCAAAAATACTTTGGAACACCAGTTGATGGTGTAGTATCTTATCCATCAGTAATGGTTAAAGCATTTCAGCATTGGTTAAATGAAAGATAAGACAGGATAATTTCCTGTCTTTTTTTTGTGGTTTCAAACACACTTTAAGCACACTTTTAAACCAATTTTACATAAACTAAACACTTTTTATTATGATAAATTCCTTTATTTTATAACACTTTACAACATAAAATGTGTAAATAAGTTAAATCCCTTATTTCGCCCCATAAAGAAAAAATCCCTTATAAAATAAGGGTTTTTTATTTGCTTTGAAAGTCTAAACACATTTTTAAACACACTTTTAATCTATTTTATTGATAATATCTTTAATTTCATCTAATTTATTCTTATATAAATGAGTATAAATAGATGTAGTCATTTCAACAGAACTATGACCTAGATATTTACTTATTAAGAATATACTTGCATTACAATAATTAACTAAAAATGAAGCAGTTGAGTGTCTAAAACTATGAATTGATATAACTTTTAGATCAGCAGCTTTAGCATATTTTTCATTATGTCTTGCAATAGTAGTTTCTCTAAAAGGTAGTTCATCACCAAAAATAAACCAGTCTTTAGAATAATACTTTTTCTTACTTGCTAATATTTGCATATTTTTAAGCCCTTTTAAGACCTGTTTAGGTATAGGTAGGGTTCTTATACTACTTTTAGTTTTTGGGCTTGATAAAGTGTATAATTCGCCCTTTAATTTGGTTGTTAGGGTTTTAGTAATAGAAACTTCCTCTTTATTAAAGTTAATATCCTTCCAAGTAAGAGCAGTAGCTTCACCTTTTCTTAATCCTAAATAATATAAAACTTCAAAAAATACCTTCCAATCATCTTCTGGAATCACACTTATATATTGTAAAAATTCATCATAAGTATAAAAATCTATGTCTTTTTTTACTTTGTTTGGTTCTCTAAAGTTTTCTATATATCTTAATAGGTTATCAGTTGTATTGTAATATTTGTTTGAAAATCTAATTAAAGTTCTTAATAAATTGATTATTCTATTTTTAGTAGTAGTTGAATAATTATCTAATGTTTTAACGAATTGATTATATTTAACTGAATCAAGTGATTCAATTTTAATATCTTTTATACTTGTAAAAGCATTGTTAAACATCTGGTTATATTTGTTTATTGATTGAATTTTAACATTAGATTTAATTTTATCTATATAGCAGTCATATATTTGTTGAATAGTTAAATTAGCAACTGACATCTTTAGATCCATATTATTAGCTTTAAATATTGCTTCTGCTTTAACAGCTTCTTTTTTAGTTAAATACTTTTTAGAAGAATAATCTTTAGTATTACCATATAAATCTTTATATTTTAATCTAAAGTAATATATCCTTCCATCTTTAGTAGGATTAGGTGATTTATATATCATGTTTACTATATTCTAAAAATGCATCCATATTATTTTCTAAATCTTCCATATAAGTTTTGTTTATTTCGGCATATAAATCTTTTGGTTCAATGTCAAATGCATTGGCAAATTCAAAAAATATATTCATCCTAATTTTAGAATTTCCTTTTTCATATTTTGATAAAGTAGGTTCTGTAATAGCATTATTCATTTTTTTAATAAGTTCAACCTGTGTCATGTGTTTTTCTAATCTTAATCTTTTAAGTGTTTTACCAACAGCTTTATTCAAAATAGTATCTAATAAATCATAATTACCATAGTTTTTTCTATTATCTTCTTTCATTTTACACATCCTTTCATATTATGAATTATAACACAATAAAATGTAAAGTTGCAAATATTTCAATATTTTTATAAAAAATATATTGACTTCTATTTTTATATGATGTATATTTAAGGTAGTCAAGGATATGCAAATATTTGAATATTTGATAGAAGACTAGAATAGGAGGTTTTAACTTGGAACTAAAGTTAAGAGGTAAAAGAGTTGAATTTGGGTTGAATCAAAAACAAATGGCTGCAAAATTAGGGATAACACAAAATAGTTATTCCAGAAAAGAACTTGGTAAAGCAACATTTACTTTAGAAGAAGTAAGAATAATATTAAAATTATTTAACTGCAAGTTTGAAGATATTTTTTTTATAGATTAGAACTTGCAAAAATAGGAAGATTAGAAAGTTATGATAAAGAATAAAAAAAGACCTGATGCATCTAAATTTGAAAGTGTTGCACCAAGTCAAAAACAAAATAGCTTATATAAAATAAGCATCTTTATTATAACACACTTTTTAAAGAAAGGGAAATAAAGATGAAAAGAAAGAAACTAAAAAAATGGGTTGTTTGGTTATTAAGAATATTATTTATAGGTTCTATATTAGTAGGAATTAGTGAAGTAGAAGATATGAAAGTATTTATTATTTCACATTTAATAGCTGTAATTGTTATGGCATTAACTGGATATGTATTAGTTAAGGAGGCATACAATGAAACAAAATAGTCAAGTAATGGATGTTATTAAACATTTAAGAGCTTATGGATCTATAACTTCAAAAGAAGCATTTGAATATTATGGAATCACAAGATTATCAGGAATTATATATAGATTAAAAAATGAAATGGATTTAAACATTATAACAGAAAATAAAACAATAAAGAATAGACATGGAAATATATGTAATTATGCTTGTTATCATTTAGCAAAATAAGGAGGTTTAAATGGCACAAAAAAGGATGTTTGACAAAAGAATAACAGATAGTGATAGGTTTATGGATTTACCTAATTCATCCAAAGCATTATATTTTATGGCAGGTATGAGTGCTGATGATAGAGGATTTTTTCAACCAAGAAGATTACAAAAGATGTGTGGTTTTACTGATGATGATTTTAAAGTGTTAATAGCAAAGAAATATTTAATACCATTTGAATCAGGTGTAATGGTAATAACTGATTGGAATAAAAATAATTATTTAGATAAGAATAGAATAACAGAAACTGAATATATTGATGAACTACATTTATTAAGACTTATCAATGAAAAATATGAGTTAGATAATGCTTGTTTAACCAATGTTAAACCAATGTTTAACCAGTATAGTATAGAAGAGAATAGTATAGAAGAGAATAGTATAGATGAAGGGACAAAAAAAGGGACAAAATGTCTTATAGATAATAATGTATCCAAAATGGATACAACATCCATACAAAAAAAATCTTATGGTGAATTTAAAAATGTTTTATTAACAGATGAAGAATACCATAAGTTAGAAGAATCTAACTTATTACCATACATTGAAAAATTATCATCATATATAGCAAGTAAAGGTAAAAAATATAAAAATCATTATGCAACTATTCTTAATTGGAATAGAGCTGATAAAAAAGATGACTATGGATCTAAAAAAGTTGGTGTAGTTCCTGATTGGTTAGGAAAGGATATTAAAAAAGGTGAATTTAGTGAAGAAACAGAAAGATTATGTAGAGAAGTATTTGGAAACAACAAAGAATAAGCAACCATTTAAGATTGATTTAAAAAATGGGGTAATACTAGATATGATTTATGATGAAGAAATTAAGAATTATAGAGCATGGATGACTGAAGAAAATGTATGTGTTGGAATCTGGGACATTGAATTTATGTATAAATGCTTAATGGAAGATTATGATGAGTTTGAAATATTAGTTTAGTGGGTTTGGTTAGAAAGGGTAAAAATGATAAAAGAAAAAATAATTGAATATTTAGATTTAACTATTCAAACAAAAAAGAATATGAGGAAAAGAATATATCAACTAGATGAAGAAAATAAAGAATTAAAAATTGCAGTAAAAGAAATTGGTAAACAAAGAGATAAATTTAGAGAATCAAATAGATTATTAAGAAGGAAGTTAAAAGATGGAAGTATTAATAAGAAAAAAGGACATAGATGATTTTGATTGTTTATATGCTGATAGATTAGGAATAGATAAAGATTTAATATCTATTAATGATTTATTAGGTATAATTCAAGATTTATATTATGAAAATGAAAGAATAAAAGAAGAATTTGAAGATTTTAAAAGACAAGTAGAAGATAATTATAAACCATTAAGTCCTTATGAATTATATGGGATTAGTGAAAGAGATTTTCATTAGAAATAGAAAGGGATGGAATTATGAAAATTAAATATGAAGAATTAACATTACAAGAAATAGAAATTATGTATAACTATTTTAAAGAATTAGGATTAGAACAAGAATTTATATGTGATGGTGATAATCAAGTAATTATAGTGGAGGATTAAATATGAAAAATCCTTTATATAAAGGTAGAGAATATAGTTCATGGAACTCTATGAAAAACAGATGTAATAATTCAAATAATCCTGAATATAAAAATTATGGTGGTAGAGGAATTACTTATGATAAAAAATGGGAAGATTTTATGGAATTTTATAAAGACATGGGTAAAAGACCAGAAAATACATCTTTAGATAGAATTGATGTAGATAAAGGATATTACAAAGAAAATTGTAGGTGGGTTTCAAAAGAAATTCAACAAAGAAATCAAAGAATACATAAAAGAGCAGATGTTGGAATTGTTTATGATGATAAACATAAAAGTTGTAAATGGACTGCTGGTATAAGTTATAAAAACAAAAGATATGCAAGTAGATTTAAAACAAAGGAGGAAGCTATAAATTGGAGGAAAAGAAAGGAACAAGAATTATGGGGAAAAGTATTATAACTAAAAATCAACAAGGGTATGGTTATTGTTATACAGATTTAGCACAAATTAATAAACTATGTGAGGAATCAGGAATTAGATATTATCAAGAAATAGAAACTTGTGAAATAAATGGTAAAGACTATATTATTACATATTTAGTTTATCCAGATAGTATTGAAAGACATAGAGGATGTCAAATAGTAGATGCTGTATTAAGTGGCATTAAAAATCCAGTTCAAGAATATGGATCTAGTCTAACATATTGTAGAAGATATAGTTTACTAATGGCTTTAGGATTAGCAACTGAAGATGATGATGCATCAAGTTTAACACAAGAACCAACAAAAGAAGAAGCATTATCATTTACATTTAGTTCTGGTAAACATACAGGAAAAAGATTAAATGAAGTTCCTAGAAGTTATTTAGAGTGGACTTTAGAAAATGTTAATAATCCTAGATTACATAAATTAATTTATTTAGCAACTGGAATTGAAAGATTAACAGAAGATGAAAAAAAAGAAAAATTTAACTTAACAAAAGAAATACAAGAATTAGTATTTGATAAGAATATTGATTTAGAAGATATAAAAGATAATTACAATGTAAATTCATTAAGTGAATTAACATTAGCACAAGCAAGAAAATTATATGGTGAATTAAATGGTTAAATATGAAGTTTATTATTTAGGAAATTTAGTAAAAACATTTAAAACATTAGGTGAAGCAGAAGAATATATTAAAGTTTGTTTAGAAGATGAAAAAGTAATATATGCAAATGAATTTAAGATTAAAGAGGTGATAATAAATGAGTGAATATAGATGTGGACTTTGGAAAAAGAAGAGTGAAAAAGGAACAACATATTGTTCTGGAAAAATAAAAATAGGAACTACTGAATATCAAGTAAGATTATTTAATAATGACAAAAAAGGTAATGATAAAGCACCTGATTTCAATTTATTATTAAAAGTTAATGAATTAAATGAAGAAACTAAACAAGAACAGGTAGATCCATTTAAAGCATTTGGTGATTCCATAGAAAAGGATGAACTACCATTTTGAGAATAATAGGTAGTATAAATGACATTTTAATACAAATAGCTTTATTTGATAAAAATAAAGAATATGTATGTGATATTGCAGAAGCTAAATCAAAAAGAAGCATAGAACAAAATAAAATGTTATGGGAACTAATAGGCAAGATAGCAACTAAAACAAATAATGATGATATAGATGTTTATTGTAGTCTATTAGAAAAAGCAAATGCAAAATATGAATATATATTAACAGCTAGTGAAATGGAAGATGAATTAAAAAAATCATTTAGGGGTGTTAAGTTCATTAGAACACAAGAAGTCAATGGTAATAAGTGTTATGTCTATAAAGTATATATAGGTAGTTCAAAAATGAATACACAAGAGATGACTAATTTAATAGATATGGCTATGAGTGTAGCAACAGAATATGGAATAGATGTATATGACTAAAAAAGAAAAGGAAGTTTATAACTATATAAATGAATTAGAAAAGTGGTGTCAGTTATGTGGTAGTCCATATAATTTGCATAGACATCACATTAGATACAGAAGTGAATTTAAAAATAGTGAATCTGCTACATATATAGGCAACATAATTGTTTTATGTATGAGATGTCATCAAATGGTGCATACTAATAAAAAATATTGGCAACCTAGACTAATTGAAATAGACAGAAGGGTAAGAGGTGAGAAATGAGTTTATATTTAGAATATGAAGATTGTAAGAAAAAATATAATCAAATAGTTGAAACTTTTGAATCCACATTAGAAGAGAAAGAAAGACTATTTATGAAAACACAACCTAAAGGAACTAAAATTGATAAAGTATCTGTTGAAGGTGGTGTTAATAATAACTTATTTGATAATTACCTTATGGAAGTTGAAAAGAAACAACTAGATCAAAAACTTGAAGAAGCTAGAAAGATAGTTGATGAAAGATATAAGTATTTAAAGACTAAAGAACTTGAATTAAGAGCAAGTAAAGATTGGGTAGATAAAATATATGTTTATAGGTTTATAGAACAATTACCTGTAAAAACAATATTACATTTAATTCCTTATCAAGAAGCACAGATATATAGAATAATCAATGAAATAAAAAGGGGAATAAAATGAATAGCTTTGATTTATATAAACATGCTATCAATCAATGGAATAAGGCAATGAATTATCATAACAACATAGATTATGGAAGTAAGAGAAAAGGAAATGTAGAAAAGACTTTAAAAGAAAGAAAAATTCAAAAAGTAGAATATGAAAAAGCAATATTCTACTATAAATTGTATGAATATGTTGCAAAGTTAGAAGAAAGGGAATTAAAAAAATGAATAGTAGTGTTTTAATAACAATAATAATATGTGCATCATTGATAATAATATCTTTAATAAATTTTATGGGAGGTAGAAAATGATGGTAGCAATTTTAATAGTAGTAGGGTTGGTAATGTTAGTACTTGGAACTTGGTTATGGTGTGCTTTTACATTAAATAAAGAATTTAGTGATAAGGATAAATAATTATGATAATAACAAAAGAAGAAAGAAAAACATTTTATAGAAATCAATTAAAAAAATATAAAACAAAACTAGAAAAAATAGAATATTTAGAAGAATTAAAATTTCTGTTAGAAATGGTAGATAGATGGACTGATTTTGATAGAGTTAGTTTTGATGCATTATGCGAGTTAATAAATGAGGTAAAGAATAAAAATGAAATATGAAATATTAAGTTATTTAGTAGGTTTAACTTCAGGAATAGCAGTAATGATGTTATTAGATTTAATAAAGTTATTTAAGGAGAAATAAAAATGAGTAAAGAAAGACCTTATGAATATGTACCAACTTATGCAATAGCAGTATTACAACAAGAATATTCTAAACTTATACAAGTAGGATTCTTTAAATTACAAAGTGATTTAGATAAGATGAATGAAGAAATAAGTATAAGATTTGAAAACAAAAAATTAGATGAAAAACAAATCTCAATAGAAGAATATACAAAATCATTAAAACCAAAGGGAAATAAAAATGAAAGTTAATTATGTATTATTATATGGAACACCATATTTAAAATATGAGTTATTTGAAACTTTTGAAAAAATGAGTAAATTTATAGTAAATAAAAGTATAGTAAATTACACTATATTTGAAAAAATGGAAGATACAAAAGAAGTGGAAATGATATATAGAGATAATGATATAAGAGTTTTAGAAGATAGAATACAAAAAGCAATAGAATATATAGATAATACAAGTTGGAACAGTAGTTTACATGAAGTTGAAATGATATTAAAAGGAGAATCAGATGAGTAAATACTACATAGAACAAATAAAAATGTTTTTAGAAAAAAATACTGATTATTATTGTTTAGAAAGAGGTGGTGGTGTAGATCCATGCTTTCATATAAGAACTAATGATTATATATGGCTTATGTTATATTGCGATAAAATATTAAAAGAAAAAGCAACGATTAAAGAAAAAAAATATATAAAAAAAATAAAAAAATTGATCCAAAAAAATAAAAGTATATATAGTAATTGTGAATATGGACTACCAGACGTTCCATACTTATTAAATAGAATGACAAAGTATTATTATAAAATTATGAAACTAATAGATAAGTTATTAGGAGGGAAATAATGAGTGAAGAAATAGATGAAAGCCCATATTGTGAAGTATGTGGAACTTGTGGTTGCATAGGTTGTTGTGGTATTAGAAACTTTATTGCAGAACACATAGAGGGTAAAACTAATTGCAAAAACGAGAGTTGGGTTATACAAGATTTAATCAATTTATGTGATTACAAAGATGAAGTATTTAAACAAAATAAAAAATACAAAGAAGTATTAGACAAGATAAAAAAATGGGTATTATATCAACAACAAAGTAATGAAAATCTAGAACCTTATATATCAACAGATAAATTAGATGAGATTTTAGAATTATTGGAGAAAATAGAATAATGAAAGTAATAGATTTATTAAATAAAATAGCAAATGGGGAAGAAGTACCAAAGAAAATAAAAATTTGTAATAAAATTTATAATTATGAAACATTCAATATAGGAAAAGGAGATAATTATTTCACTGCTGAATGGGAAGAAGTAAAAGGGTATCGAATAAGTTATGATGGCACTTATTATTATTTAGAAATAAGAGATTATAATTTAAATGATGAAGTAGAAATAATAGAAGAACCACAAGAACATAAAATACCTGAAAAATTAGATATAAGAGAAGAAAAAAACATTAAAAATAATTGGAAATGGAAAGTATATGGAGAAGAATATGGATATAACATATCAACACCACAAAAAATAATTGCTTGTAAAGTAAATGAAATAATAGATTATTTAGAGGAGAATAAATAATGATAGTAGATTTTGAACTAATAGAATATTTAGATTTTGTAATGGGCTTTATAGCTTGTGGTGCATTTGCATTAACACTTTATCTTATTATGACCAGAAGAAAGAAAAAATAATATGAGTAGATTAAGAGAAAGACTTTTTAAAGATTATAAATTAGAAGAAAAACAAATGGACTTCATGGGCTATGAGTTTGAAAGTAAAAAAGAATTAAGCACACATCATATCATACCTAAACATAGTGGAGGTAAAACAAAAAAAGATAACTTATGTATATTGAATAGATACACAAGTCATAATTATATCCATTTGATTGAAGATACAGATTATAAAGTGTTTTTAGAGATAAGTAAATATTTAATGGAGCAGGTAAAAAAAGGTGAAATAAGTAGAGAAGAAATATTAAGAATAAATGATGCTTTAGAGTTTTTTGAATTTAAGTTTAGAGATGAAGAAGATAGACATGGTGAAAGACTTATTAAGCCTGAATATAAAACAAAAAGAATAATAAGGTGATTATTATGGATCTATATGATAGACTTATACAACTTCAAAAGTATATTGAAAAGATAGAACAAGAAAAGAAAGAACTAATTAAGGAATTAGAATATGTAAAATCAATAGAAAAAGAAGCTGTAAGAAGGTATAACAAAGTTGCAGATGAGTTATTACTTTATTATATTCATTATGGCAAAATAGATGATGATTTAATACAACAAATTAAAGATGATAGAAAATGATAGAAAATGATAAAAAATGATAGAAAAGTTATAGTAAAATATATAATAGATAATTGGCATTTGCAAAAGGGTGTTATTTATGCTTCAAAATTCATCCAAAATACTGATAACAATTGATTTAATTTATACTATTTTTTATTAACTAAAATGAAGATTTGTTTTTTTCATAAGAAGCATAAATTGGGAACAGGGAAAATGCTGTATATTGCTGTTGATGGGTTGGCATGGCATTTTAGGAAGGAAGAAGTAAATGGAAAGAATTATTAAAATTAGTAATAAAGATTATAAAATGAAAGCTAGTGCTTTAACACAATTCAGTTATAAAAATGAAACTGGAAGAAGCTTTTTAAAAGACGTTCAAAAATTAACTGAAATAGATGAAACTGATATGGATGCTATTGATGAATTAACAGAACTAATTTTAAAAGTTGCTTATGTAATGGTTAAAGAAGCTGATAAAACACAAATAACAAACTATGAAGAGTTTTTAAGTAATATAGATAGTTTATATGATGATACAACATGGATAAGTGAAGTATTAGAACTTGCTTGTTCACCCTTATCAAGGCAACTACAAAGAAATAAAAACTAGTGGATCTAGTAATGAACCAATAGATGAATATGAAGTAGTTGCATTAGCAAAAAGATTAAATATAACAATGGATGATATGGCAAATATGTCATTTGTTAGTTTAATCAATATACTTTTATCAACTGTTGAGGAAGATAAAGAAAAACAAGCTAATCAAAGTGATATTGATAAGTTTTTTGGGTAGGTGATTATATGATTCCAAAAAAAATACATTATATCTGGTTTGGTAAAGGTGAAAAAAACGAAAGAATAAAGACTTGTATTGAAAGTTGGAAAAAGTATTTACCAGATTATGAAATAATTGAGTGGACTGAAGATAATTTTGATATTAAGTTTAATGACTTTACTAAATCAGCTTATGATAATAAAAAATGGGCTTATGTTAGTGATGTTGCAAGATTATGGATTTTATATAATGAAGGTGGAATATATATGGATACAGATGTTGAAATATATAAACCATTAGATGAATTTTTAGATAAAGAAGGTTTTATAGGATTTGAAGATATACATTATTTATCAACTGCATTAATTGGTGCAGGAAAAGGTAATCCAGTTATTAAATATATTTTAGATTATTATAATTGCATTGATTTTAAATTATATGATGTATGGACTGATTATATTAAATATCAGGAAACTTCACCATGTATAGTATCAAATCTATTTCAACATATTGGATTAGATAGAGATAAAGATATAATACAGCATTTAAAACATTTTAGTATTTATCCTAGAAGTTATTTTTTTACTAAAGATGAAGGTTATGCATGGCATAGTTTTAATGGAAGTTGGTAGTTATGATAGAACATGATAATATATTTTATATAAGAGATTTAAGTGAAATTGGTGGTGTTGAAACATTTATTTGGGAAATGGTTAAAAAATACCAACAATATGATATAGCTGTTGTATATAAGACAGCACATAGAAAGCAATTAGAAAGATTAGAAAAATATTGTATGTGTTATAAACATACTACACAAAGAATCAAGTGTAAGACAGCAATAATAAATTGGGATACATCAATAATAGATTTTATTGAAGATGGTGCTGATATATACCAAACAATACATGGTGATTATTCTAATCCAGTATATACTTGGAGACCTTTAACACATCCTAGAATAAAAAAATATATATGTATAACTAAACATGTATTAAAGACATTTAGTGAATTAATGAAGGTTGATAATGTTATGTTAGGTTATAATCCTTTAAGTATAGATCCAGAAGATAAATTACTTATATTAGTATCTGCAACTAGATTAAGTCCAATAAAAGGTAAGAACAGGATGATTAAATTAGCTGATTCATTAACAGCAGCAGGAATAAATTATATCTGGTATATATTTACAAATGATACAGATGCAATTAAAAATGATAATGTAGTATATATGAAACCAAGATTAGATGTTGGCAAATGGATTGCTAAAGCTGATTATGTAGTTCAATTAAGTGATACAGAAGCATGTTCTTATACAATAAATGAAGCATTATATAGAAACATACCAGTAATAACAACACCATTACCTTATTTAGAAGAAATAGGTGTTAAAGATGGTGTAAATGCTTATATATTAGATTTTGATTGTAAGAATATGAAACATATAATAGATAACATCATGAATATACCAAAGTTTAATTTTAAAAGATTAGAAGATAGTTATGATGGTTTATTAAGTCATAGACCATCACATTTTATGGAGGATAAATTTATGAAAGTTAAAGTTGAAGCATTAGGAACTTATAAACAATTCAATGTTATTGATACTGAATTAGGAAGAGTTCCAAATGAAGGCGAACAATTTGAAATTACTAAAGAAAGATTAAATATCTTATCTGGTAATAATGAATTAGGTAAAGTATTTGTTAAAATAGTAGAACCTGTTAAACAAGAAGTTAAGAAAGCTACTTTACCAAAGAAGAAAGAAACTAAAAGAAAGAAATAATTATATATGAGTTATGGAAATAGAAGAAAGTTCTATTCAAGTAAAGCATGGAAAGATGTAAGAAAGACAATATGGTTAAGACAAAATCTATTATGCAATAGATGTCATAAACCTGTATATGTAGATGGTATTAGTGAATATATACCTAAATGTAATAGAAGAATAGGTATAGTTCACCATATAGAAGAGTTAAATGATATTAATGTATATGATAAGAGCATTACACTTAATCCAGATAATTTAGAAGGTGTATGTTTAGACTGTCATAATATGATACATAATTCTAATAATACTATTAGACCAGACTATATATTTGATGCTAATGGCAATGTAATACCTGTAAATAGGGAATAAAATAGAAGGGATATGTGGGGGCTACCTAATAATGAAACAAACCCATGAGGGAAC
>JAZLAK010000035.1:0-15874 GCA_045613165.1 Bacilli bacterium
CGCCTCTTACACGCCTTAAAACAAGTCTAACACAAAACGCACCCAAAAACAACCCCTCAAAAACGCCCTCAAAAAAATGACTCTCAAAACCACCCTGGCGTGTCGCGAGCGTACAAACAAAGGTACAAAAAAGAAAAGACCAGTTATAACTAGTCTTTTCGATTTGCTATCTAGCATTTCCAAATATACCACCAATTTTATATTGAGTAGTAGCAGGATCAGTTGTACCAGCTGACATATTAGGAATAGTTATTATTGTTTTAAAGTATCTAGCATTAGCAGGTACTGTGTCAAAGTTACCAAATGGAGTAACAATCCAAGTATTAGCTGCTATAGTAGTTGGATACCACTCATAGCTACTCTTATATTTTACTTCTTGCTGATTTTGATCATAGAACTTAATTAAAGCTCTAGGTTGTTGATTCTTCATGTTATATAAAAGCATACTATTAAATATTAACTTTTCATCTGTAATAGGAATTAAATCAGTTTCTAGGTATAATACAGGATTATTAGCACCAGTATTTCTAGTAAATACAACTGATTTATGTCCAGTATATAGATAATCATCAGTTACTACAGTTGCAGTAGCTTCAAGTCCACTATAACCAGTTACTTTAAAATCTCCTATGTAGTTTCCTTCAGTTATTGTTAGTGAACCATCAGAAAGTGAATCAAATGAGTTATATAAGTTATTTTTTATAAATACTTGCTCATTAACTGAAGTTCTAAGTAACTTAGTATTATTAAGAACAGGAGTTCCATTTAATATTAAGAAATTAGTTGGATCATAAGATGAAGGACTAGAGTAGTGATAAATTGTATTATCAAGAGTAATATAAGTGTTATCACTATTATTAAATGGAGTAGCACTATTATTAGTATTAAGTATCATTGAGTTACAAATATTAACTAGTTCTTGATTACTTGTAAAATCTCTTACTATATTAGTAAAATACTCAAAGTGTGAATCACTAACTCTAACACTATTTCCGTAAGCTCCTACGTTTGTTTGATAGAATACATTAGTATTAAAATCAAATGAGCAATTAACAAAGTAAGCATACCAATATATTGAAGCAAAATCAACAGCAGTTGTTGAAGAACCAATAGTGCAGTTAGTAAATGACATACGTTCTCCAGCGTTTGCCCATGTTCCAACTTGAGAACTTAAACCAAACTTAATATTTGTTGTATTATTTTCAAGTTGTAAATGATCATAGTTACCTAAATATACATTATATGAGTTATGTAAAATACCAATAGTAAAGTTATTTATTGATATATTCTTTATGTTATATCTACATACTGAGTAATCAGTTCCTAAGTTACTTCTATCTCCTATTTCGATACCTATAACATTATCAGTATCTTTATCTCCAGCATAAGAGAATATGCAGCCACTTTCAAAGTTTATCATATCTCCTATCATGTATCTTTGTTTAGCTACATTACTAGTAGGAAGAGTGCTATTTAAGTATCTTATATGAAGTGTACTATTGTTGATAACATTAGAAATTATTTTAACAAGTCCAGTACCTCTTAATTTAGCACAGGCAGGCATTACTAATTGATTATCAATTCTATAAGTACCATTAAGTACTAAAGTGTTTATTCTACTAGCATTAACCCAGTTATCATTAATTTTTACAAATGCTTTATTAATTACTTCAGATGAATCATTAGTTCCAGTAGAGTCAGCACCAATTCTATTAGCATATATCATACCATCTTCAAGTACTATTTCAGCAACTAAAGTGTCATCATCTAGTGAAAGTATAAATGCTTCATCAACTACATCATCATTAGTGATAGTTCTTACTTTATATAGAGCTCCCCCATTATCATTAACGCTATAGAATCCTAAAGTTTTAGCATAACTTCCATTAACTAAGTTAGTAGCTGTTTTCATATCTGCTACTGTGTCAAAGCATAGAGCACTTTTAAGATTTATATAATCAGTTATAATTTCTTCAAGTGTTCCATCGTTAGCCATTTCATCTAGTTTATTATTTATTTCTTCTTGCACATCTAAGTTGTCAAAGTAATTATTAACATAATTTTGAAGTTCAATTATAGCGTCAGCATTATTGTTGACAGTTGGTATAACTTCTTTTTCTAAGAAATTACAAAACCATATTAATTGTTCTTCATAAGTTAAGCTTTCCTTATAAGAAGTTGGTATCATACCCATTGATACACAAAATCTTCCAAAAGGGTTTAATTTTTCAATTTTTATCATATTTACCTCCTTAAATTTTTATTTCTTAATTTTCTTGCATAAAGTACCCATGGAAATTTATTATTTATTATTCCAGTTGGTGAAGGTGGAATAGGTGTACCTGTATAAATATAAGGACCACCTTCTTGATTAGGTAAACCAAGTGGAGTAGCTGGATCAGAAGAGTTATTATATCCATATTTAAAAGATTCACCAAAGGTAAGCATTTCTAGTTCAATATGTACATGATAGCCTGTTGAACCTGTCCCAGCTGGATTACCTTCTTTAGCTAAATATTGTCCCTGTTCTATATTAGTATTTAATGTAAATGGAGTGAAAGGTGATAAATCACCATATAGCCATGTAGTACCATCATTACTTTGCACTATTATATTAGGACCATAACCTCTACCATCTAAACCATTAGGATCTTGATATATTATTTTTCCAGCTTTCATATTATATACTTTATTTATTCCACCAGTAGATAAATCAAGACCTGCATGTATATGACCAGTTCTAGGTTCACCCCATGTTCCAGTTATATAGAAATTTTGATTAATAAATGGAGCTAGTGTACATGAAGTAGCCATTATTTACCACCTTTTAGTAGCTGTATTAATTCCTTTAGTAATTCAATTAACATTTTAAATAAGTTTTTATTTGTTGTAGCTTCATTACTAGGTTCAGTATTAGAAGTAGTAGGTTCTTCTTTATATTTTAAAGATAGAAATTCTTTTGCCATATAACCTCTATTTTTATCTCCATTAATTTCAATATAATAGTATTCATAATCGAACATATTGTATCCATTAGATAAATATATCACATCAGTTCCATACTCATATAGTCCTTTTCTATTTCCGTTTTCATCTAGTAAATAAAGACCTTCAGGTACATTAACAATTAACCATGTTCCTTCTTTATAATCATTTTCACTAGTTAAGATAGTATCAACATGAATAGCATTACCCATATTAGGATAATTACCATCAACATTACAATAAGCATAATGATAATTAGGTAATGTTTTTATTTCATTTACAATAGCGATTCTATTATCTTGATTATTTGTGATTCCACTTGCAGGCACAAAGTCAGCAGCTTGTCCTTTCATGTGAGCTGAGTTAGATACTCCACCAACATTTTTATTATAAGATGGACATCTATATCCACTAGTTATAATAATTGCTCCGTATTCATTTCTTAAAGTTTCTAGTAGTTCAACTAAAGAAGAAGCAATACCATCACCTATACTAGAGCAGCATGGACAAGTAAATTCACTTTTTTGGAAGTGAGGATATTTAGTGCCCCACTCATCATCTTTTACATACATTATTTATCTTCCTTTCTTAATTGTTCTAGAGCTTCAATTAATTTTTTAGGAAGAGGAACTCCCATTTCAGCTGCATTTTCTACTATTGATAGTCCATCATTAGCAACTAGAAAATATATAACTAAAGTTCTTATTGCTCCACTATTACCTAGTAAACTATCAAGTAAAGTTGCTAGTACTATTATGCAAAAATAAGAAAGTTTTTTAAGAATTCCTTTAAATCCTATTTTTGAATTTAGTTTTTTATTATAAAGTGCACTTAGTACACCTGATATATAATCTATAACAACTACAATAAGTAAAGTTTTAAGAGCTACATCAAAACCTCCAAGTAAATAGACTATACTAGTTAGAACTCCACTTATAGAGATATTAGCTATATAAGAATTAAGTAAATGTTTCATATTATTCCTCCTAGTAAAGTCCCATAAATAGTTTATTTAACTCTTCTATTATTTCTTTATCAACAGCAACAATATTGTTTCTATATTGTTCTATCATCTTTTGAGCAGTAGCACTTACACCACTATTACCTTTCATAGTTTTAGTATAAGTTTCATCTGTTTGATTATTGTCAGTACTTGAGCTTTCAGTTTCACTTGCTCCAGTAGAAGAAGCATATTTACCTGTAAGTATATCACTCTTTTTGATTGAACCTTGAGGAGTATCACTTGATACACTAAGACCAGAAGCATTATTATTTGTGTTTCCATTAGATTCTATGTTTCTAGTAAACTCTTCTTTATAATCTACATTAACAAGAGGATCATACTTGATTGATATAGAATAAATAAGTGGTAACTTGCTTTCCATGATTTCGTTCATATAAACTTTTGCATAGTGTTTAAATAGAGCCGGAGTTTCAAGTCCTATTTCTCTCATAAAGTAGTGGTCAACTATTTTAGAAGCAAGTCTATCTTTACTCCAAAGTCCAGCGTTTTCTATAGAAGCAACTTCATCAGGTCTAAGATAGTAGCTGATTTCATAATCCTTAAACCATGATTCTACTTCCTCTCTAGTATAAATATCACACACTTTTCTAAGTTCTATTGTATATTTACTCATTTTCTATCACTTCCTTTTCTTTATCAATTTCTTCATCAATTCCAAAATCTTTTGTGATAGAAAGTTCATGTTTAATAGTATTTAGTAAATCACTTCTTACACGAACACTTATTTCTTTATCAGTTCCTGTTAGTCCATATTTTTCATTGAATTGTTTACAAGCTTCTTGTCTAGGTACTAAGAAAGATTGAAGATTCATATTAATAAGTTCATTATTAGAATTTGCTTCATCAGTTATTAGTCTTTCTTTCTTTTGTATCATTATATTATTAATACCTAAATAAGTTAATGCTTCGTTCCATATTTCTTTTTTATAATCCATTACTTTATCAGCAATAAATGGAGCGTCTGTTTTAATTGCCTTTATAACTCCATCTTGAAGTTGTTTTTTATCTCCAAATATTACAGGTCTATTACCTTCATATTGAGAGTACATATTTTCCATCATTAGTCTTTGTGTTTCATCTACTGTTATTAAAATAGGCGTTTTTTGAGCTTTAATATTTGTCATAGCTGTTGTTTCAGCTTCATAAAGTCTATAAGCGAATAATTGGATAGTAGCAACAGTTGGAATTCTGTCCCAGTTATTCATTACTAGAACACAAGTATCATCTTTTCCTTCTTCCATAGGAAGTCCAGTATATAGTCTTTTAGATACTGAAAAATCAAAGCTAAAGCAATTTAATGAGGTAGGTAGTCCATAGATATTTATTACACCATTACTAGCACATCTAGTATTTATGAATCCATAATCTTCATCTTTTAGTAGTGCTCCCATACCATTGTAGAAAAGTGTTTCCTCTAAGTATCTTTGATTCATACTTTCAGGAAGATTAACCCACTCAAATATAGAAGTAGCTACTTTTTTAAGTCTATTCATATAATCTGCATAAGTTGCTTGATTATTGTATAAACTTTCGAAAAATTCTCTTGAATTAGTTTTTATTTTCTTTCCCATAATAACAATCCTCCCTTCATTTTTATATATTAACTAACAATAGTATTTGATTGACTATAATCTAAGAAAGTAGTTGGATTATGCCAGAAAGTTACTCCAGCATTAAACATATTCTTTATTTCTATAAGGTCTTTTTGAGGTATAGATCCATATATATTACAATCAATAGTTTTAACATAATTCCAGTTTGTTCTTCCTGTTATGTTAGGAGTTTTAACACTATTTACCTTATAACCAAACATTGAAAAGAAATTATCAATGATAGAAGCAAAGTGACTTGATATTGTTACTCTATAAAAATGTAATCTATTACCACCTGCAACAGTTGATACATCTCCTGTATTTAAAGAACCTTCAACTCCATTAGGTTGTATAGAGTGTCTATAGTTTGTTTGAACTGAATTAGCAATATCTGATATACCACCTAGTGCTGCACCTATACCATAAGGATTACCTGCAACTACTGAACCAACACCTAAAGCAGTTTGAAGTCCACCGCCTATAAGTCCTGCTTCATAAGCATTTAATCTTATTCCTGCTATATTAACACCATTTTGAGTAAGCCAGTTAGTGTAAATATCATTGCTCCATGCAAGTTGAGGAAATTTTCCTATTGTTATGCTTTCGTCCCAGTTTACACCATCGCCTTTGTATCCTTTAGGTATTGCTCTTATAGAGCAGCTAGGAGTTAGTACTCCTATCATATCTACAAGTAACTGACCATTTAGATCTCCAACTTGAGTGCTAGGAGTCCATAATTCTTGATGATATACATTATATTGTCCCATTGCATTTGAAAGTGCAATATAACAATAAGGATAAGTAAGTAATTTTTTATTTACTGGAGTATATCCATCTAGAGTAGTTATTGGACTTATGCCTAAAGTTTGTGAACCCACGGTAGTACTTTCTGTTACATACACAGTACCTACTGCTTTAGGACAAAGCCATTTAGGACAAAAGAACATTGTTTTTAGTGCTTCTATTTTTCCAACACTATTTAAGTTGTTTAAAAATGTAGCTAAGTCACTAAGTGTATCCCATCTACAATATACCATTGGAACTGGAATTGCATTATATACACACATACTATAGTTTTCATAGTCAGAAGGTCCTACAGTTGAACCAGTTACCACAGTTATGTCATTATTATATGAATCACTACCATGATAATTTACAATATATTCTCCAGTTTCTAAATTTTCAGGTATAAGATTAGCTCCTAAAGTATCATCATTAACGTGTTCTCTTTCAATAAAACATTTTTTATAATTTATGTCAAACTGCCATGTTTGCCAAACATCTGTTTTAATTGATACTAAAGTCATTGAATCATTTATATACTGCATATCAGTTATAAAAGCATAAAACCATTTATCGTTATAAGTAGTATTTTTATACATACAATAGTTATATCCTATTAAGTCATCAATATGACCAGGATATCTACAAGTATTATCTTTTCTTTGATAACTAGAATCATCAAGCTCGATATAATCACATGAATTAAAATAATTATATTGAGTAGTAGCACTTGAAAAGTCTAGTTGATTTTTATCATCTATTTCAAGAGGTACTTTTACAAGTCTTATATTTGTATATCTTTCTTCCATTTAATTTTACCTCCTTATATTTAAAATAAGGAAGGGAAAAGTCCCTCCCTTATAAATTAAGCACCAGCAGCTGCGTTAACAGTTACACTTATAGTATCAGTAACAGCACCAGATTCAGCACTAGCAGTAATAGTTGCACTTCCAGCAGTTCCTGTAGCTTGTGGAGTTACAGTAACAGTTCTGTCATCAACTTTAGTAACAGTTGCTTTAGCACTAGAAGAAGTAAATGTTACTGTTGAGTTACTATAGAAAGGAGTTGCTTTAACGTGAAGTGTTATAGGATCTCCTCCAGTAGTTACTTCAGCACTAGTTTCTACAAACTCTAAAGCAGTAGTTTTACTAGTTGGAGCTGCAGTAGCTAAGATAACTCCGTTAGCAAATAAGCTGTAGTTATACATTTTAACAACGTTTAAGTAATATTGAATACTTCTGTTATTTGGATTGTAGAAGCTATCCATGAACATATCTTGACGTTTGATTCTGAACCAAGATTTATCGAAGATACCACCTAAGATAGCAGATCCATCGAATACTTGAGTTCCGTCATCATCATAAGCGTTGAAGTTATCAACAGTTATAATGTTACCCATAAGAGTTGTTTTGTCCATATTGAAAGCACTAGCTAGTACTTCAACGTCTAAGTAAGCTCTTATGTCGTTTCTAACTAGAAGAACTATATCTTCAGGATTAGACCAAGTAGTAATAGGTTTTCCAGCACCACCAACTTTAGCCCAAGCATTATATTGAGTAGAAGGTAGTTGGAAGTTTAAGTAAAGTTCTCTACATTTTTCAACGAAAGCTTTAGCAGTATCAGCAGTAGTTATAGCTGATAAATTGCTTATTATTTGAGCTTTGTTATCTTTGTAAGCGTCAGTTACGATTAATTTAGTGAATCTAAATTCATCAATAAATGCTCCGTTATATAAAGCATTAGATAGTCCATCAATAAATGTTTCTAAGTCACCCCAAGAAACAAAAGCTTTTTTAAGTTGTTGTCTTGAGAAAGTAACAGGATATTGAACATCACTATTGATTGCCATATATTGTACTTTTACATCAGCTTCATATTTTACTAGTAATCCAGCAAAGTCATCAGCATTGTAAGTTCTTCCTTTAGCAGGATTTACATAAACTTCTTGACCAGCGTATCCTAGAGGGATTCTATCTCCTTCTAGAACAACAAGTGGATTTCTAAATGATTTAATTTCGAATTGAGTATAAACAATTCTATTTACTAAAGCGTTGCAGAATTCGTTATAAACTTCAGGAACGCTTAGTATAGGTTCTGCGAATTTTGAAATATCAGTAGCATCATCGATGATTGGTACATATTGATGATAGATTTCACTAGATATTTCTCTTATTCTGTTAAGACTAGTTACAAGTCCGTCATTCATTTTTCATTCCTCCTTATTTTTTGAAATTGCCTTTAGAATCAAAGCAATCTCTTAAACTAGTAGATTTACGCTTTTCTTCGCCTTCATCTTCTTTTTTCTTTTCTACTTCTTTACCCATAGGAATAGATTGAAGAAGATTTCCGTTAGCTATTACTAGTTTTTCATTAGTGGTATTTAGTTTAGAGATTTCAGAATCTTTCTTTTTGATCTCATCTACTACGCTACTATTAATAGTTATGAGTTTTCCAATATCATCTGCGATTAAAGCTGAGCCCTCTTTTCCTACCTTTTCACTAATAGAATCAATAATAGCTTGTAAGTCGTTATCTTGCATAATATCTTACCTCCTTTATTATATCATATTTTAAAGATTTTTCAATCTTCATTTATATTATATCATTTTCTTAAAAATAAAAGAAGGTTACTTAATAGTAAAATCAGTATTTACCAAAAGTACCCCTCCTTTTACTTTTTTATAACCTAGTTTATGTTCTTTTTCTAGGTCATCAGCTTTAATGGAAAATCCTTCTTTGAAGTTTTCAAAATTAATGTATTTTCCAAGTTGTTTAGGTAGTCCTGCTATAGTAGCTTCTATACCTTCTTCTCCTTCTTCTATGTAACATTTTTGTCTTATAAACTTTCCTCTTTTTGGATATCCTTCTATTTTCCAAGCTCCTAGTCTATAGTCGTCTACATCAACAAACTTTTTAAGTTCATCATCAGGTAGTCTTATCATGTGAATTGAATCAGTATCTGAATATATGTAGTAGTCTATACCATATTTTTCGATAGAATAGTCTTTTATTGCTTGAGAGGTTGTTATTGTTTTCTTCCTAGCGTATGAAGTGATAAAAGACGCTATTGGAATATAAACAGGTTCTCTTTCTTCTAGTTCTCCCATTTCATAGTGTACTATTCCGTTTTCATAAAAAGGATATTTACTTCTTACATAGTTAGAAGTTCCAAATTTTCCATATAAGCTATTCATCATTAATTTAGCTATTAAATATTTACTTTTATTACCTAGTTTTTTACTATTTATCTTTTGCTCTGTCCAAAAGTCTATATAGTTACTAAATATACCTTTTAAACTTTTAAACTTAAATCCATAGTGATATGTTAAATCATGTACTCTATAATGTTTTAAGAAAAGTTCTAAATCTATATTAGTTAGCGTAAGTGTAACAATCTTTCCATTACTGCTTTTTAGATATACGTTAGGCATAAATGAAAGATTATTTTTAAGTTGAATAGTTGGTATTTTACCCTCTCTTATATCAAAAGAACAACTTATAATCTGAACATATAAAGGATATAAGATGTCCTTTTTATATTTTCCTTTGTATTCTATAGGATTACCATATGGAAGGCGTTCATTTCTTTGAACACTAGGATATAAACTATTTACATCAAGTACCATTAAATTTTCTAGTATCTCATCTTTGTGTACTTCATTAAGATATGTAAAACCACCTTTATATGAGTTTTTAATTGCATTGTGTACATCTGTTGGAAGTACTGGAAAAAGTGTTCTAAAGTCTTTTGTATTATCTTTAAAGTTATTTAGTGCACAGCTTCCGATTGTTAATCTATCAAGCCCTTCATCATATAATATTTTAAGAGCCATTGCCATGACGGTTACATCATTTCTAATATAATCAACTTCATGAGAAGTTAGTTCGTGTCCTACCTCCCTATATTGGTCATAATCAAGCTCTAATTTTCTAATAGGTAGATCAAAATCTTTTGCTATTTTATCAACACTAAAGTTAAGGAGTTTTAAAGAATCTTCAAAAGTTACTTTGTTCGTATGATGTCCTGATACAGTAAAATAAACTACTATATTATAAAATTGTCCCATATCACTTATTAAAGTTGTAAAAGTTTTGTCTTTTATTTCTTCTTTAATTTTTGCAAGTGTAAAACCATTTTTAAATAACCAATCTATTATATATTGTCCATCAAACTTTAAATTATGGAAAAGCATTGTATAATTAGTTCTACCAGAGCAAAACTTCATAAAATCATCTATGTTAGTACCATAAATAAAGTTATTAGGATTTCCAATTTCACATATAGCCCAAGCCCAAACTCTAGCTTCACCATCTATTTCATACCAACTAGGAGTAGAAGTTTCAAAGTCAGCAGTAAACTTCTTACTTTCTCTTTTATTCATAGTCTTTTAAAATAATGTTAAGATTTGAATAGAAGTTAGTTATAACATCTTGAATATCACTTTCAGTTTCTTCATCAACATTACCTTTGTTTCTTACTACATCTTTATAAAGTTCTTGAATAGCTTTGATTGACTTTTCATTTCTATAAAGTTTAGTAAAATTAGATGGACTAAGTTTTTTTATTCTTTCTACTATAATCATACGTTTGTCATCATCAATATTTCCGTAATATGAAAGTTTTTCTATCATATCTACCCAATTTTCTTTATATTGATTTTCCATATCATAAGATGATAACAAATCATTAATATTGCTTTGTAGTCTTTGAAGCTCTTTCTTAGAAAGTTTAGAAATATCTTTTTGTAAACTTTCTCTTTGAGCTTTTAAGTTAAGAAAAGCTTCATCATATTCGTGAGGAGTATTTTGAGGAATACCAAAAACTTTTATAGGAGTACTTTGAAAAGATTTAATGTCCCTAGTTACTTTTGCTTTTGCTATTCTTAGGTTTCTTTTTAATAATTCGCTTTGATATTTACTCATTTCTACTCCAGAAGAAAATCTAACTGTTTGCTCCATACCTCTTTCACTATATTTCTTTAGATCTCTTAACATTTTATTTAATTCTCTTCTATTTTTAACGGATTCTTTTATTGCAGCAACACTAGTCTTTTCAGGAAGATATAATTCTTCCTCTACTTTTTCTAGTCTTGCTATTTTTGCATTAAAGTTTCTAACTATATTATTTATGCTAGTATTAAGCTGTTTTGTATATCTAATAGCCATATTGTTACCTCTCTTCTAGTTTTAATTTAAAACTATAATCACTTAATCTTTTATTATTATAATATACCAAAAACCCTCTTTTTTCAATTTGTTTGTATCGATTTAGAAGTACTAAATCTCTTATATCTACCTTACATTTTAATTTATTATTTATTTTGTTTTGTTCAAAACATATAATACTTTCTAAATTAGTCTTAAATGAATTTAGATAAAATAAAGATGAAAAAACAAATATAAAGTTATCTATTGAGTATTCATATTCACTCTCTTCCAAATTATAATATATTCCTCTTTCGCTTTTCATCTTCTTAATTCCTTAATCTTGGAAATATCCTTTTATATAAGGTCTATTGTTAGTTTCATCTCCATAGAAAGCAACAATATTTTCCTTTTCTGCAGTTCTACCATATAAGTGTTTACCTTTTCCATCTTTGTTTTTAGTTTCCCATAAAACACAGATTTCTTCCATTTTACCATTTTCTAGTTTCTTACAAATAGTAATATCAGGTTGCTTTTCATTTACTTTTTCTTTTTTGTAGAATCCCCATATTTCGGTATCTCCACACTCACTAGTAGTTTTTCCCTTTAAATATTCTCCATTTTTTCCATCTTGTTTCCATAAAGCAAAAGCTTCTTCTAAATTAAATTCTTTTGTTTCGTTATTTTCTTTTTTTCTCATATTACTCTCCTTCTTTCTTGTTTTCAGTATTCATACCGAAAATCATAGCTTCAATAGCATTTCTTATTTGACTTGCTGCGACTTTTTCATTTTGTGTAGAATTATTAAACTCTTTTTCGCTTATTTGTTTAATACCAACAAATACTTTGTCTTTTTCTTTTTCTTTTACTTGAACTACTATTTTGAGCATTTTCTCCTCCTTTCTACTGACCATAATCAGCATTAGAAAACTTATATAAAGTTTCCTATTGCAAATTATATCTTTTTAATTTGTTTATTGATTTCTTTAATTCATTTATAAACTCTACCTTTTTATTCTTATAAATAAAGTAGCCACAGCCAGTACATATAAGTTTTTCAGCTCTTCCTAAGTTCATAGTGTGTCCACAGTGTGTACATTTTGTCTTAGAAGCAGTATAAAGTTCAAGTGCTTTTCTACTAACATCATGTTTCATTTCTTACCTTTTCTCTTTTTCTTCTCTTCAAAGTCTTCATTTGCAATCACACAGAAAGCATAAGTAAATAGTAAACATAAAGCCATTAATATTATACCTACTATAATCTCTACTATTTTCATGATTTAATCACCTACCTTTATTTTACTAATTTTTTACTTTCTTGTTCTTCTCTATCCTTTTCTACTAGTCTTACAATTCTATCAAAATTTTCTTCACTAGAACATACTTTAAATATAAAATACATTATTTTAAGTCTTGTCCACTCTTTATTTTTGTCTTTATAATTTCTTCTATAAAGCCACCATATTAAATCTTCTGTTACTTCATCAAAATCATTATTCATTATCATCACCACCTTGTAATATATTTAATAAATCATTACATTCTTCAAAATAATCTTCTGTTCTCATTTCTACCCAACCAATTCCATTGTCTGCTTCTTCACAAGGTTTTTTATCATTCCACATAGATGTTCTACTTATTTCAAATTCCATAATCTAATTCACTTCACTTTCAAAATCTTCATCTTCAATTTTTTCTAAAACAATATCAATATAATTTCCTATATTATCCACAATTTCGTACATCACTATTTCTTTTGCTTCACTTTGACTATTTGCTTCTACTTCTTCATCAAGAAATATTCCAAAACTGCATATAATATCATCAACTCTATATTTTTTCACAATCTAATTCACTTCACTTTCTATTTCTTGCCTTTCAATTTTTTATTTTCTATTTGTAGTTCCTTCTTGTCTTTAATTAAATCATTTTTAATTAAGTACATTTCTTCTATTCTCTTTTCTAAATATTTTATTTGTCTTATCTTGTTGTCTTTATCTAGTTGTAGTTGTAAATTATCGTTTTGAATCTTGAGGTCTTCTATAAAATCTTCTAAACTTTCAATTTGTTTCTTTTGTTTTTTAACTAAACTATTTAGTTCTACTACCTTAATCCCCTTCTTAAATAACTTTTTAAAATTAATCTTCATTAGTTACTCCTTTTATTTTAATTATAATTAATATCATAATTAAGCTAATAAGTTTACTAGCAACAAAAGCTAATAAATTAGAACAATCACTTATAAATATTAATAAAGCTATTACTATAAGTGTGTTCAATATTAAGTTTTTCATTTATTTTCTCCTTTTTCCTTTACATTTACTTTGTTTCTTTGTATTATGTTTTTCAATATATTTAACTATACTTGCATTCATTTTATCAATCCTCCAAATTACTCATGCTTATGATCATAAGTTTTTTACTATATCTTAATTTCATTACTCTTTTTCTAAAAAAGTAATATGAATCAAAATGTTCTGTCCACTCTTTGTTGTTCTCTGTGTTTAGAATTTCAATATAATACATTAGACCTCCTTTATCTCTTTAACTTACAATCTCATTATATCACTATATATACAAAAGTCAATACATTTTTTAAAAAAGTTTTTAAAAATGTAAATATATTGAAATAATAACAAATGTATGATATAATTTATATGGATAAAAGTTAAATCTTTTATCATCTAATTTTTTGAAGTGATATATTATATTTAATTTGAATTAATACTAAAGGTGTAACCAACGTGAAGAGCGTATCCTTTAGATTATCTCGTGGTTGAGTGATTCAAAATATAATAATATTACTTCATTTTTTATTGGAGGCGATTTTATGCAACAAAGCTTTTGGTATTCTTTGCAACGTGTTCTTTCTTTTAATGCTCTTATTAATATTATAATAGGTGAACGTGGTGTCGGTAAATCATTTTCATGTAAACAGCACGTTATAAATAGATTTATTAAAAAAGGTGAAGAGTTCGTTTATTTAAGAAGATATAAAACTGAACTTAAAACTAGTGTACCACACTTCTTTGATGATATAGTAGAAAAAAATATTTTTCCAGGAGTAAACTTTAAGGTAAAAGGTAATCTTTTCTATATTAATGATAAAGTAGCAGGTTATGCTCTTCCTTTATCTACTGCTAATATTTTAAAATCAACAAGTTTTGCTAAAGTAAAAGCAATAGTGTTTGATGAGTTTATAATTGATAAAGGTTGCTATAGGTATCTTTTAAATGAAGTTGAAACTTTTCTTGATATTATAGAAACAGTTGCTAGACTTCGTGATATAAAAGTTTTTATGCTTGGTAACGCTATTTCAATTACGAATCCATATTTTACATATTTTAATTTATCACTTCCATATAACTCTGATGTTGCTCTTTTTAAAGATGGTTCTATCTTAGTCAACTATATTAAAAATGAAAATTATAGAGAAATAAAAAGAGCTTCACGCTTTGGTAAGTTAATTGATGGAACAGAATATGGAAAATACGCTATTGATAATGAGTTCCTTCGTGATTCTAAAAGTTTTATAAAGAAAAAAGAAAAACATTGTAAGTTTTACTTTATTCTTATTATAAATGGTAAATACTATGGAGTTTGGAACGATTATAAAAACGGAGTTATGTATATAAGTGAGGACTATGATCCAAATTGTCCTGTTAGATATGCTCTTAATACTAAAGACCATAACGAATCATCTATATTGATTAGAGTTAGAAATAGTCCTTTGATTCGTTCAGTAATTGACCATTATAGACTTGCTAGATTATGTTTTGAAAATCAAAAAACTAAAAATGTAATTATTAATGAGCTTTCTAAATATTTGACTTTTTAATAAAATTATTATATAATTATTATGTTATCTAATATGAGTAGTTGTTTCACCCCTAAGCTACCTATAGGTAGCACTAGGATAGATAAGTTTTAAAACAAATATATTTCCTTTATCAAAGTTGTTAATAGTGTCATGACTTCTAACTATCTTATCTATTCTAGTGGTATCTATAAGGAAGGAGTTGAAATGCCTTTCCTACTCTAATAGATACCAAACCTTTCTACTGGAAGGTATTACTTACGCTGCTACCTTTGTAGGTAGCATACTGACAATAGATTGATTGTATCCTCCTCGGAGCATTACTTCTTCTTATTTATTGTCAGTATGGTGCTTATGAAAGTAAGTGCTAAATTAGATCTCTTTGGAGGTCTTTTCTTTTTTGTACCTTTGTTTGTACGCTCGCGACACGCCAGGGTGGTTTTGAGAGTCATTTTTTTGAGGGCGTTTTTGAGGGGTTGTTTTTGGGTGCGTTTTGTGTTAGACTTGTTTTAAGGCGTGTAAGAGGCG
>JAZLAK010000036.1:0-14180 GCA_045613165.1 Bacilli bacterium
CTTTTTTCGCCTTCCTGATGTTTTACCCGCTCCCCCTTCAAAACCTTCTAAAATGACCGATTTTGAGCCAATCTGAAGGGCTCGCTCCCTCTATCCTTCCCCCCTTTGTTCCTTGTTATGCTTCTTACTCCCTTAAAAAAAAATTTAAAAAAAGGCTAAAAAAATTTATTTTCAAAAAAACATAATAACAATGTATCAAAAAAGATACAATCAAATTAACCCCGACCGGGTAATAGGGCAGACCTTGCAAGCCTTGACAACTTGCACAGGATAAAGGAGAGTCAAAAATGAGAACAAACAGTAAAACAGTTATGACAAAGGTAGAAGATCACGTACTAGACTATTTGGAAAATATGGCAACAATACAAGAATTGATTGAAGAAATTTCACACTCTGGGTACCGTAATGATATAATATATAACAAGGCGAAAGCGTACGTACAAGGCGGCAGCTTCTTGGTCTACTATGATGATGTGATCAAAGAAGTAGCAAGATGGACAGGTACAAGAGTTGACAAGCGAGGCAGAGAGTACACAGGCCCTGAAGCTTGGAAATTATACACTCATTTAATAGCTAAATACTTAGAAAAAAAGATCGAAATGTTCATTGAAGGAAAAGCAAATGAACACATACAAGAAAAAATTTATATAATTGACTAGGTAAACCGCAACCGCAAGGGCGCAGAGTTCCAAAAAATGGGATTCTGCGTCTTTTTCGTTAGGTGTCTAAAATTTAGAGATCAGAACAACCAGGTACTCAATGAATAAGGAACTAGAATAATGAGCTCCAGTTTCTATATAATGGGGCCAAAAAAAATAAATTTAAAAAAAACATAATATAATTAGAACATTTGAAAGGGGTAGTTGTCAAAACCTTACAAATGGAAAATAAATATCAATAAATGAAAGAAGGTACAAATTATGACAAACACACAAATTAAAACTTACTACTTAGCGTTAAATCGCAAAACACATCAATATTTTATAGGTTATAGCAAACTTAAACCTGATTACAACTTTAGATATGAATTTAAAAATCTAAATCAAGGAAATTATGAAGATTACAGATATTATAGATTTGATAATCTAGATGATGTTTTCTATTTCTTAGATGCTAATATCAACATAGTATTTAATGACGAGTGGGCAATGCTTAACAAACAAGTAAACTACCGCCAATCATTTAAAGACTACTTACAAGCACATTATAGAAATTCAATCGTAGATTACGACAAAACAGATCGTGGTTATGAATTTGATGTATACCAATTCTAGGGGGGTGAAATTATGAAATTTGAAATAACAAGAGCAAGTTGTTGGAATTCTCAAAAACCTTATGAAAAGGCAATTCCTGAAATCAAAACAATAGAAGAAAAAAAGCTTTATGGTAAAAGTGGTGTAGAAATTACAAATACTACTCAAGAAGTGATATGGACAATAGATATTAATTCAGTAGAAGAACTAATCAAACTAAGTGAAGAAACAGGAAAAGCATTAGTAATTGGAAAAAGTTATAAAACTAATTATTATTATGTTCAAATTTATGATGATTATATAGAATAAGGAGGATGATTAATTATGGATAATATTAAATATAAATGGTATAATTTACCTAAAGGTATGAAACCGGATACGATTGAACAAATACTTAATTATAAAGGCTATATTACCAAAGATGAATTCAAAGATTTATTAAATGGTGATTACAACTTAGTAAAATTCATTGATAATTATGAAGTTTCAATGGAAAATTCTCCAAATTATACAGAAATTAAAACATCAATAATTAATGAATGGCACAATGACTACTTAAAACACAAGAAATGGGTTCAAGAGTTCAAAAACACTAAATACTCAAGTTATAATGATGTAGCAAGATGGCACATAGCTACAAAGTATGAATTATGGATACCTGATCACGTTATAGAAAGTTGTTCAGGTATAGCCGAACTCGAAAATTTAATTAAAAAATATAAGGATGGTGAATAATATGAAAACATTAACAACAAACATAATTACAAAAAAAGAATTACAAAACATTAAAAGAATATTAGATGAAGCAAGTGAAGATGATTATGCATATTTAGAATATTTAAAATTTTTAAAAGCCACTATTGAAAAATTAGAAAATGGAAAAGAAATTAATGAAAGTGAAACATTTATGTTATGTGAAAATGCAATTCCAGAGCTTCTAAATTATGAATTATCTAAACTTACAGAACAAGCAAAATATATTACTGATATGAGAGATGATTTCAAAGAAATAACTTATGGAACAATTAAATTAGAAGATACTAAAAATAAAGAAGAAGATTTAACTGAAAAAATAATAGAACATATTATAGTAGGTATATTATAAATGATTTGGATCTTATCAATTATCTGTGGTACGCTATTTAGCGTAGCGTACTACAAACTAATTAATTAATGATAAAACATAAATTTAAATAAACGTAATAATGGCAAGTAAGGAGGTTATTATAATGTTTAGTGAATTTAAAGGAACACCAATAATATTTGATATCAATTATAAATTAATACCTACTAATTTAATTAATATCAATCCTGAGGGAGCTAAGAAATGGAATTCAATACTTGATAGTTTATACAACAACAAAGATTTAGAGAGAATTAAACGAACTACTAGTGGTGGTATATCCTGGAATACTCCATTACCAGCATTTGATGTTCGTAAAACCACAAACTGTATTGAAATAACATATTTAGGAATGGAAGGAATGTATAGAATACAATTCAGATCTAAAGAATCAGTTCAAAAAGATGAAAATTCAGATGTAATGACAGGTTCTAAAGCCTTTAAAATATTCCGTAAATTATGTGTTAAACACGGAGTTAATATAGATGCTATGGCTATTGAAAATGGCCCTGAAGTTAAAGCAAGCATTCCTAAAGTTCCAATTATGGTTTTTAGTGAAGAATTAAAAGATCAAGAAATTAGTCCAGCTTTTCATATTGACCTTAATTCTAGTTATTGTTCAGGAATAGCAAAAGCCTTTCCAGAGTTAGCTCCAGTTATGGAAGAATTATACAATAATAGAAAGGTAAATCCTGTCTATAAAAGCGTTTTAACCCATTTACAAGGTTATATGCAGTCATTAAGTTGTTGCGGTGCTAAATGGGCTCATATTGCAAAAGCCGGTATAGAATTTAACAATGAAATGATTAAAAAACTAGCAACTAAATTAATAGAAGCAGGTAAAATAATATTAACATTTAACACCGATGGTATATGGTATACTTCAGATGATGGACGACCTTATGAAGATGAAGAACAAGGTACACAATTAGGTCAGTATAAAAACGACCACAAATATTGTAGATTTAGATTTAAAAGTGCCGGTTCTTATGAATTTATGGAAAAAGAAATAGTGAATGTCAATGGACAAAATTATGAAAAATGGAATTATCATCCAGTAGTCAGGGGACAAACTAAATTAGATTTAATCAAACCTCGTAGTGAATGGGGTTGGGGTGATATATATCAAGAGAATGCTCAAAACATAATATCATTTAGAAGCGATGCTAAAGGATACATTTACAATGAAAATTTAATCAAATACTAAGGAGGACACATTATGTCAAGAACTATCACAAAATACAAAAATAAAAAGGGTTATGATAATCCTATATATCAACAATATCTATCAAAAACTAGAAATCAACAAATCATTGCTAGAAGAAAGGGTATTAAATTTACTCCAAAGGTTTATGCTCCTTCAACAGTATTGAGAGAAGTATCAAAAGGAATTGATATCAGCACATTAGCAAAATCTAGTAGCACTAAAGCTAAATCAACTTACATTAAACAAAAAGACTTTACATATGAAACATATCAAAAGGAATTTAAGCGAAATAAAACTAGAGCAATGAAATATAATGTTAATGCTTCTGAAGTTAAAATGTGGAGTGAAGCAAAATTCAACACTACAAAGAAACAAGCACAAAACTCAGCAATAAAGTATCATAGAGGACGTGATACCGAATATTCAAGCGTAAGTAAAATACTAAAACAAAAGATTTTAGGACAATTTGCATACGATGAAAATAGAAGCTCTACACGTTCTAGAAAATATGCTGAAGCTCAAATCAAACATTTAAGAAAGTATGATTCAACAATAACTATCAGTGATATTATGTATGGTTCTACTAAATATCAAATAGCCGAAGATAAACGTACTAAGGATTTTAAAAATGCAAGTCAACAAAAATTAAATGAGCTTTTTGAGGAAAGAAAGGAACTTAAATTATTAAAGTCAAATGCTACAGCTAAAGAAATTGATGACTATAATGCTAGAATTGGAGAAATTGATTTAGAAGTAACTGATTTATATGAAACATTTTATGGAAGTCCAGAATAGGAGGAAATAGATAATGAATAAACCAATTAGAAAAGACACTTGGAAAACAACTCACAATGAATATAAATGTGATGTATACTACAACAAAGGATATGATGTGGAAATTTGGGTTAGTCCTGAACTAGCCCTTCCAATTATAACCTATCATAATAGGCTTCTTCTTCCATATTTGAGAGCCTCCAAAACACTTATGTATCCAATAGTTAATATACCTAAACACGGAGAACAATTCTGTCATTTACTAGTAAATTACTCAATTAAAGGCTATAAACAGAAATACGAGATAATGAAACGAACTAAACAAAATGTAGTAGTTGATCATATAGATGGCAACGTGTTCAACTATAACATAGATAATTTAAGGTATCTAACACATAATGACAATATATCTACAAAACATAGAGGAGGTTATATGCGACCTTTAAGTCGTAAGCAATTTGATTTATTACTTAACAGGTTTGATATTACTTATGAGGAAATAATGAATGATAAAATACATTCTATCAAGCTTTCCAATAAATAAACGAAAGGAGTTCCATTTCTATATAAATTAATTTCAAATTAAAGCTTAGTAGAATTACCATAAATAAACACCCAAATGAAATCGCCTACCAGTTAAACTAGTAGGCTTTTTAATTGTTGTTTAGTAATTATAGTGTTGAGTTAATGTTCCCATAACATTTACAATAGTGAATGTAGCTTTACCAGTTCCACCTGAAACAGGCTTAGTTCCTGAGAAGAAAACAGTATTATTAGCGAAACCATCATAATGTAAATATACAGTATAACTTGCATCTATAACTTTAAGTGTAATTTGTTCTACATCAGCAGTGTTATAAATTTCAGCAATTTGATCACTAGTTAAATTTAAATCACTAGAACCACCTGGACTAGTTTCAATAGTTTTACCTATAACATATGGAACATCGTTAGCATCTATAGTTTCATAGCGTTTCTCAAAATATATATCTATATCACCAACAAAAAGTTGTATATCATAAATTGATGGGAAAGTTCCTAAGAAAGTGAAATCATAAACATTTTCATTCATTCCCATTAGTTCTGCACTCATAGAACCTATAAAATGAGCGTATGCTGTTCCTACGTGATTTTCAGCAAATACTAACACATAATTCTGAGGATTTGCTAACACTTTAGCTTTATCCTCTGGAGAAATAACTAATTCATAATATCCTTCACCCATTTCAGATGCTTCACCTACAGATACATTAATTATTTCTAATCCACCAGTAGGAGCTGGAGCCTCTTCTAAGGCTGTAATTCTTTCATCTAAAGAAGTATCAGTTTCTTGTAAATCTTCAATATCACCCTTGTTAGTTTCAACTTGTTCAGTTAATTCTTCAACATCTACAGTTCCTTTACTAATTTGTTCAATACACCATAAAAGGTTTTCTTGATAACTCAAGCCTAATTTAAATTTGTTATCAGCCATAATTAATCACCATCCTTGTCATTTGATTTAAGTTTATCATAAGTTTCTTTGACATTATCAGCTGCATCTTTTAGTTCTGAAGCATCTTCTTTAATGTCATTAATCATTGAAATTAATTCATCTTTAGTAATTTTGCCGTCTTTATTTGTATCTACACCTCTTATACGTTCAACAATTTTAAGAACGATATTTAGAAGGATTGCAATACCTGAAATTAAAGCTGCAATTTGGCCTATTAAAGTTGTTATTTCTGATAAGCCATAAGCTAAGCCAATTCCACCAGAAACATTTGTCAAAATAGATAATTTGTTATCCATAATTTCACGTCCTTTCATTAAATAAATAGATTGTTAGTTATATATTTAGCAAATATAGATTTAAACTTAGCTAAAAAATCCTTAGTAGGGTCATTGCTAATTAATTCATAATAATTTGCATAACCTTCAAGTTTAGATCTACGATATTTAGTAGTGTTTTGACTATCTACGAATCCTAATTCTTCACTAGTTTGAGTAGTAGGTAATCCACCATCATTAGCAGCACTATTATAAATAGCAGTAGTTCCCGCTAGAATGATATCTAAATCTCTAGTTAAATCTAAATTAGTAATAGCTGTCTGAATTTCTTTCTTCTTAAAGTATGCAGGGCCATAACTATATAATGTAGTAAATATTCTCATATTGGCTTGATCTATTGATAAGTTAGCAAATCTAGAGTTTGCATATTCTCCAAGTAATAAGCAATAAACCAAGCCTACTTGAGCATCAGTAAGTAATTTCATATTAGAAGGCAATTCATTATATTTAGCCTTAAATGTATCAATACTATCATAATATTCTGAAAATGTCATTGTTAAATTTTTAGGGATATCATATAAATCATACATAATTATTCGCCTCCTTCATCAGTTTCAACAGCTGTATTAGAACTGTTATCAGCTTGACCAGATTGATCCTTGTCGCTAAATAAAGCGCCATCGCCGTTTAAATCTTGTTCTATACAGTTTTCATTAGGTAAGCAGTAAATACTAGTTCCCATTAAAGCATTAAGTAAATTACAAGCATTTTGACGTAATTCTAAGCCTTTATCGTAAGCATTAGCAACAGCATTAGCAGAAGCTCCTAATTCATCATTACTTCTATAAGTTGATTTAGTAGCTATACCAGCTGTAGGTAATCCATAATTTCTAAGTCTTTGATTATTAATTGCTTCTAAATACATTAATTGTGCTTGTAAATCAGAGTTTTCAGAACTTAATTCTTGCATTTCAGTAGCACCAACAACAGGGATAAATGTTCTACCACTTAATGCAGCTCCTCTAAGTGTATTACTAAATGTCCATACTTGAGATTGTTCATCTTCAGATTGAACACGAATAGCTTTTACACCTGATTTATTAAGTGCTGCAGTATCTGCATAACATAAAGCATTAGCTTGCATTAAACAAAATGGACGTTGTAATTGATATCTAGATCTTTCTACTTGAGGAATACCATTTACATAGTCTTTAAGTTCTACACAGTAATAAGTCATAGTTTCTAAAGGATCATCTCCATTAGCTTCTAGTCTTTCTGCAAGTTCAGTAATACTTCTCAAAATTTTACGTGTTTGAGTAGCTAATACAGCCTTTTGTTGTTCCATTCCTTTAAAGTCTTCAGGATCAGATTTACCATTAAATGGAATAGGTGTAGCAACTTGATATTGTCCATAAACATCTATACCAGTTAAACCATCTTTTTCACCTAAAGTATAAGGTAAGAAGAACAACTTTCCTATCTCTTTAATATATATAAATATTCCTTTGTATCTAAAGTATAGGATACGTTCAATTAAATCACCAGTTAAGCCAGAAGGTAAATTATACCATCTATAACGTGCTAAAGCATCAGTTAAATCTAGTGATTGAAAATTTGCTACAATATCATCATAATGGAAAGGAGTAGCTTTATCAGGAACAAGTTGACCTGTAGCTAAATCAAATTGCATACCACTACCTCTTAAAATATTATCATTCATAAACATCATATTTGACTTTAATTTACTCATTAGTGTTTACCTCCTTTCGTAGGCACATTGTCTTCAAATTGAACATTCATAGCTTGATTTGCATCTTCCATAAGTTTCTTATGAGAGTTTAAATCATCCTTAGCTTGCATTTGCTCAATAGTTGCTTGTAAACGTGATATATTAGCCATTTTACGAGCAAGTTCTGCTTTATCGGCATTTTTACTAGCTTGAATATCCATATAAGCTTTAGAATGTGAATTATCATTTGATAAACTTTCATTCATTTGTTTCATATCTGTTTGGAAATCTTCTTGCATAGCTTGAAGTTGTGTATCTTCCAATTGTTTTTGTTCAGCTGCTTCAGCGTCTGCTTGTAATTGTTTAGTTCTCATTGTTTCATAATATTCAGCAATTGCTTTATTACGAGAAACCTGAATTGGTGAGTTAACTAAGCTTGATAATGCATTTCCTAATTTATCAAATCCTTGCATATTTATGCACTTCCTTTCATTAGTTTAAGTTTGTCAGTCAAGAAGGAGTCGAACCTTCAACTTCCTAGCCTCCTAGGTGTTTTGCCGTGTTAAACTATTGACTGTGAAAACATAGGGAAGGGATCAACCCAACCCCAGTAATTTATTTATGTTTTGTAATCTATTTCTTTATTCGGGGTCATTACTATGAACGATGTAATAACCATTAGATAATTTAGCATTTATATCTAGTAATTCATTTGGAGAAATATAATAACCATCATTAAGTTGCATTATATATCCTTTGAAATATACAGGTTTATCTAGGTTATTTCCCCAGTAATTAGTTATATAATTGTATAAACCTTCATAAGTGTTAACTGAGTATGAAACTCTACTATAGAACGCTAGGAATAATGACTTTTCAGCATCAGTAGTATCATAAACCTCTATATAAGCAAATCCTTTATATGAGAAATCCATTTCAGATACTGAACTTAATGATCTAGGCTGAGCTTTGATATTACCTATTTGCATTTCGAAATTACGTTTTTCGTAGCTTTGACCTACACCAGTACCAATTAATGACATTGCACCTGATACAGCACCTCCAATAGCACCGACTGCAGCACCTACAGCAGTACCAATACCAGGAACTATAGAACCCATAGCAGCACCAGAAGCAGCACCACCAACAACGGAACCTAAAGCACCTACACTTTGATCTACCCATTGTTTAGATAAACCGGTTTCAAATATTTCTTTATAGTTTTTGTTGTTTAATTGATATTGTGTCCAAGCATCATTATAGCGTGTTAAATGCATCAATGGGAAACTTAACTCAATATTATCATTAAATCCTACATTAGCAACATAAGGAGAGCTTCCTTTATCAAATTTAATATTAATTATACTTTGGAAAGGTTTATAGGTTGCTGATATATAAGCCTTAGTAATTGTTCTATTGTAGTAAGCTATATTGAAGTTATAGGAATTAGAACCATTAGGAGACTTTACATAATAGTCCTTAGTGTTTATTAGTGTTTTGTTTTGATTATTATTATCTGCTATGTTTTCAGTATAATTGATAGTTGCAGTAGTATAGAATGTATCATTAATTAAACGTAATGTATGATAACTTAAAGAACCAGGAACTTCCTTACATTTAGTTATTTCAGTACTAGAATAAGGAGTTAATTGAACATCAAACATAGAATCTCCGAGTTTATTTTGTAATTCATTAAGTATCATATAGCCATAAATTCTAAGTTTAGAAGAACCAATTACAGGAGGGTTTACATCATCCCATAATGGAATAGCTATAATTACATAAGGATTACGTGAATTAAGTAAAACATCAGACATCCACGACATACCTATTGTAAATGATATACTAGCACCACTTCTTATTTTGTATAATTTCAATTGACCTTGAATATGATTATCATAATCAGAGTAATCTTCAAATGTAACTTGATAATAGTCGCTTACTGTATTGTTGTCATTATCAATATAAGTATGTTTAATTATAGTTAAATCTTGATCTTTGCATTGGAAATATTCATCATTAGTAGTAGTCATATTACCTACAAAACTGTAATATTCATAATCACTTAATGAGCTTACTTCTATAGTGTGATCAGGAAATCCGCTTACAGATACTGTTATATCCTGTGTTAATTGTTTGCGGTCTATAAAACAAAGTATATGTTCTCTACGTTTTAACCAAGGATAACCGGCAGTTTTAGTAAAATCTACTATAGGAAATTGTTTAACCTTAATTTTATTACAGCTAAAATTCTCCTTAATCAATGATAATGGAGAACTATCAGTCAATATACCTCTCTCAATATATCCTTTAGAATTTGCGATTTCTACGTGGTTTTCAGCTATAGTATCTCTGTTTAAATTACACGAGAAATTAACGCCTGATATTTTAGAAGAACCAGGAATAATAAACCATCTAGAATAAGTTTCAGTATCTTTATCATAAACTAGAACATAATTATAATTTAATGTATTACTTTCATTATCATTAATTCTAAAATTCAATGAAGTGTTAACACCATCATTAAACTTAAAGTTAATATCCTCACTATATTTAGTAGCAATACTTAACAAGTAAGCTGTTGAATGATTAATATATGATTTATGTTCTAGAAAGTTGTTATAATTTAATAGATATAATTCATAGCGCATATTTTGCACCTCCCTATAAATTTAAAATGGCCAGCTGGAATTTTCCAGCCAGCCTAAGTTTCGATTGTTTACTAAGCTTAATTAATAAACCAAATTATTCTCCTTCACCTGGAGTTTCAGGATCAGCAGGAGCATCTTCATAAGCTACCTTAATTGTGATATAAGGTAAACCTAAAGTATCAAGATCATTATAACCAAAAATTACGAATTTAGTATCAGATTGAGAACGAGGGTTATGGAAATCTTCCTCAACATTCATACCAGTCATAAATGGAACATTACCTTTAGCGATGATTTTGAATGCGATAGAAGCATCAACAGTATAAGATTCACCAGCTTTAGCAGTATAACCTGTTGGAACTAATGCACCTGGTTGAACAGGAATTGTATCACTAGCAGAATAAGTAGTACCTTCATAAGTGATAGAACCAGAAGCTGTAAATTCCATAGGAACTAAAGCACGGATAGTAGAACCATCACCAGTTGCAGTAGAAGCGTTAACTGAACCTAAGAAACGAGAAGGTAATTTAACTGCATTTGGAGCTAGACCACCGTTATTGAAAATTGTAGGAATATCCATCTTTGTGATTTTGTTAGCAAATTTAGGATTTACTACAGTAATTAAATCACTTTCATTGAAAGACATTCTGTATCCCATTTCATTATAATCACGAGTAACATCTTTTAAACCTTCATCATATAAGTTAGCTAATGCCATTGCAATTGCTTGAGCTTCTAATCTATTTCTAGCTTCTAAGTCAGCAGTATAAGGCACTGTAACAGTTAATGTATGAACATTTGCACTTGTTGCTTCGTGAGTACCGATATAAGCGTTATATAATTCTGCTAAGAAAACACGTTTAGTATCAGCTACTAACTGATTAGCTAAAGTGATAAATTGACCATATCCGCCTTCACCTAACCAAGCTCTCTTGTCCATATAAGGTTGAGTAGTATCTACAATCATTCTCCATTTGTTAAGTGTAATTTTCTTTTGAGTGAACTTTTGGTTTACATCAGTTTCAAGTAATCTTGAAGCCTCAGCAATTTTACCCCATTCATAAGTTGTTTTAAGATCTCCATAAGTATACACTTTAGTATCACCATATAGAGAACCATCAACTGCATTCATAGCTCTTAATTCATCATAATTATGTTTAATATTTGAAGCATAAACATCAATACTTATAATTTGGTTAAATAAACTTGTACGTAATTCGTTTGCGTTTAATACGCCTGTAAATGCTGTCATCGACGACACTTCCTTTCATTAATTTAGGATTGATTAATGGCTCAACCCTTAAAGCCATATTAGTTATTCTAAGTGATCTTCTAAGAAACGTTTTAAATCCTTCATATTGTTGAAAGATGCTGCTGTTTCTATAAATTCATTTGTTCGTTTAGCTCTTTCTAAATTTTCCTCAGTAATAGCTGATTTTCCTGTATCAATAATTTTATTTCCAACTTGATTAAGTTTATTTCCTCTAGGTAAGTAAGTATCAACGCCGTATTTTTGTAATACCGCTTTATGATAATCATTAGTAGCTTTAAATCTTTCTAGATCTGACACATTTTGATCACACATCACACGTGCACTTTTTTCAATGTCCTCATCAGTATATTTATATTCATTTTCTTGAGCTTTACTAGCTATAGTTTGACCTGTTGTAAGTGCATCTAGTAATTTAGCATTATCAGATACTGCTTTATTATATTCCTCTCTACTAACCATAGAAGCCTTTTCAGCTTTCAATTTTTCAATTGTCTCAATGTAATTAGTTTCAACAGTTTTAGTTTCAATTGTTTCTTTGATTTCATCTGCCATATTATCACCATCCTTAATTTATCAATTTTTGCAGTACTCTACTTAATTTGTAAGGAGTAGGGGATACCGACATCTCTAGCACCCCCTAAATTAAGGAGAGTAAATATGAAAATCAATACACTTTCTAAAGTGCAATATTATTATGTTTTTTAAATTAAATTAAATTTTAACTCTTTTTGATTTTGGATAAATATTCTTTAAATCTTACTTGAGTTATTAGATTTTTGAATTTATATGAACGAGTATCAATTCTCTCGAATACCGAATTAACGAAGTCAGGATCTCTACGTTCATCTAGATAACGAACCATAGCGAAGCCAGGTTTCTTTTCTCCATTCCATTTAGCTATTACTCCATTATCCCATACAGTGAACCAGTCATCAGTAAAGTTAGTAAATTTAATAATGTATTGTGGTTTGAATAATCTTCCTTTATATACTTGAGAAGTATCACGTTTAATACGGTTAGTAGTATTTCCATCTCCTTCTTTACGTTGCATAGCTGTTAAGAATGATTTCTCTCTTCTTGCTTCATAAGCTGCACTATTAGGAATATTATCAATTACAGCACATTTAGCAGGGTTTTTATAACGAAGCTTAAATATACCTGGTTCCATAGGTAAAAAGTTCCAAATTGAGGCTAAAATCTCATTACAATCTTCTGTGGCATTACCGATTAGGAATATTCTAACTCCTTCATAATTAGAACGACAAATACATTCTAACAATATTTTAAGTTGAGTATATGGACTAAATGTTTTCTTTTGGTATGTTTCAAATTGGAATTCATCAATTATAATATTACATCCTACCCATTTATCAGCTTGATATATACTAGAACCTTTAAGCGTATGTGCAGTACTCAAAGCTAAACATTGACACAATAGATTATCAGGATTTTTCTCAGGATGTTTAGTTCCATCATCTATATAAACTAAATTACCAACTGTTTTAAAATGTAAATTCCAAGCCAAATTAACTAAGCTTTCGCCGAATTTAGCACCGTTATTTTGTAGCATTTCTTGAACAGACGGATCATTTAATCTAACCCAATAAAATGGAACACCTTTATTAATACGTTGAGCAACTGCAAACGCATATATAGCGTATGATTTACCACGTTCACGAGCACCAATTACTATAAACCAGTGAGCCCAATGATTACCAAGTAATGCTCTAATATTCCACCATTCTTTATGTTCAAATTTAAGTCTTGCTTTTAGTTTTTTAGTTAATGAAACATCTTCGTCAATTTTATTCCATTTACGCATTTGTTCGTCATAACTTTCAACTATTTGTTTAACTTTCTTTTTGAGTTTTTCTTCTTTATCAATACGTTTAACAAGTTTATCTAAATCAGTATTAGACATCCCTTCTAACTGTTCAGATGTTAAATTCTCAATATCTAATTTATTAATATCAGTTTTTGGTTTATTTTTAGATCCTTTTGGTCTTCCCATAATTGCACCTCCTTATATGGTCTGGGTAGAATGATTCGAACATTCATTCTGAGCTTCCAAAGCCCACATCCTACCATTGAACGATACCCAGTTATTATTATGTTAGTTTCAAGGGCCTACCCATCTTGTAAATCGATTTGTGGAAACATACACGCTGATACCTCTGCGGCTCACACACAGCAATGTAGTAATATACTATATAGAATGGAACCACGCCTAACACTATATTTATGTTTGTAACCAAAAAGTTTTTTTAAGGGAGTAAGAAGCATAACAAGGAACAAAGGGGGGAAGGATAGAGGGAGCGAGCCCTTCAGATTGGCTCAAAATCGGTCATTTTAGAAGGTTTTGAAGGGGGAGCGGGTAAAACATCAGGAAGGCGAAAAAAG
>JAZLAK010000037.1:0-15392 GCA_045613165.1 Bacilli bacterium
CTAAGACCGCTTGGCCTCCGACTTAAATATTTCCGCTCTGTAAACCTATACATATTCCCATAGTTGACATGTAAATCCAAAATCCAAGACATGTAAAGTGTAAAATCAAAAATTAAGTTTACAATAATATATACATATACATCTGAGAAGTGTTTTAAGATATCTATAACGCACGTTTAACGTTCGATAGTATAAATATACCAAACATAAAAAAAGACGTCTAAAAACGTCTAAAAACAAGTACATAAAAAAAGAACTACTCAAGATCTAAAAGAGTAGTTCAGAACAACGAATCATCAGCAGGGTTGATATAAGAACTAATGATTCAAACATTAAGGGCATAACTGGTGCTGCAGTTATAAGAATAAGTTTTTATATGTAAATAGAATAAAAAGTTTTCCGTGAGTTAGAAACAAAAAAGGATTTATGGTAAATTTGACTAATATGAATCTTTTCTTTAATGTTTCAAAAAAATAAAATATTGTATCAAAGAATTCAGCACAATTCTTTGACAACTTAAATATAAAATAAATAAATCAGTACGTCAAGTGTCTTGACAATAAATTCATAATATTATTTTTAATTTGTTGATTCTCGAAACATAGACAGCCTTCACGGAAATGATTAATTACAGCTTTAAAGAATATAGAAGAATTCAATTTCAGAAGTTTAGTTTGTTCATCATGATCATCAGTATCAACTGTAAATATAACGGGACAGTTTGGATCATAATCATATGAAATATATAAGACACCTTCAATGTAATCGTTCCAGATACCATAGTTTTTTTGTTTATATCTAAGTATAAAGAAGTGTTTAGCATTTTTAGATTTATGTTTAATAAATGATTTAGAATCACGTAAGAATTCATTGTCGATAGCATATTTAGAATATTGAGTTCCTTCAATAATTTTTCCAAAGTTCGATTCATGTTTAACTTTTCTATATGCTTCATTTTTAATATAATTAACTAAAATTAAGCCGTCTTTAAATCGTTTAACATCTGAATTATAAGGAAGTGTCAAATTAAAATAGGTGAAATATGGATTTGTTGAAGAAATTGCATTTCCTAGGAAGAAAACTTTAACATCACGTAAACGGGCAATCGTTTCAACGAAATCAAGAAACTGTTCTACTTCATTAGCAAGGTATCTATAACAGCCTTTATCAATAATATATTCATCAAAGATAATATATTTAACTTTATCAAAAGAAGTTGACTTCAGAATATTTGCAGTGGATAAAGCTAGAACATATCCCATGACTTGTTTATCACACATTATTTTTTCACCTTTAACTGAAAACTTCTTATCTGGAAACATATTTATTAAATCAGCTGGAAAAAATCTATTCGTATCACCAGCTGATTCTTTTAATTCTGTTTTATATCTTCTTAAATAAATAAACTGTTCTTTATTTTTTAAGAATCTATTAATGCAAAATTTTTTAGCACCAAAAGTTTTACCAACACCACGTTCACCGATAATAAAATTAAACATAGCATTATATGACAGTATATTATTAAAATTGTAAAAGAAATTTGATTTCATAAATATCACCTACAAAAAAAAGAATAGAGCAGCAACTAATTATTTAACACTGAATCACCAGCTTTAATAATACGCACCTTCTTCAGATGTGATTTCGTACTATTATTATTAAATATTAAATTAGAAGTGTCTATTCTAAAAGTTTGGACAAAAACAGCTTTTTAAGAAAAAAACTATTTTTCAAAAATATGGTGTGAATTAAACATTCACAAATATTATTTTACACAAAAAGTGTCAAATTGTAAATACAGATGTATATAAATTCAAAAAGATATTGAAATTTATTTTTTTATGTTTTAAACTATAATCAGAAAGGACAAAGATAGAGATGAAAGAAGAAAACTATTTTTTAATTATAACATTAATAATAGCAATATTAGTAATTGATGTTGTAATTGCTGCAATGGTTACAGTGCATAATTCGAATATGGAAAGGGTGATAAATAATGAAGTATGCAGTTATGACGAAATTAGATTTAATTGCAATAATTAATTCTGAAGAATTAGTTCCAAATATAATAATAAACGATAACGAATATTATTATAACGCATTATCAAAGAGATTTGAAAACATAATAAATGATAAGGATATAATCTACAATATATCATTTACTGAATTAAATCATGATATAAATTACTACTATGATATATTAGACGATTCAGATTATATATATTTAAGTAGATTAATAGCACCATTTAGAGATGACATAGATTATATTCAAAGAACAACTGATTTTCTTGAAATATTTAGAAAAAAATCAAGAATAACAATAGATCTAAAAAATACTACATTAAAATTTAATAAATTAAAAAACTGGAAAAAATATTCTGTATCAGAACTAGGATTGAATTAATAAGAAGGTGATGACATGAGTGATTCAGAAGTAGTAGAAGTGTTAGTTGATGAAATAAAGCCGAAATTAAAAGAATTAGAAAAGAGCTTCAGAGAATTAAAAGCAAATACAAACATATTTTATAAAGCTGGAAAAGGTTTCGTGATAAAGATTAATATAATCACATCTAGTTATGCTAAAAACTATTATATAAGTAGTAGAAAATATGAAAAAGAATTTAGTTCAATAAAAAATGATTTATTAAAATTTTATATTAAATAAGGTTATAAATGAAGATATTAATAGGAAATAATTTTATAAATATATATTTTAAAAATGATGTTATATTAAATATCGAACAAGTATCAGAAGATATGAGTAAATTTGTAAATGTTACGATCTGGGATTCATTTGAAAACATAACAGCAAAGTTTATTCCAGTTGAAGGAAATAATTACAATATGCTAGTACAAGACGTGTTTGATGATTTAGTTCCATATTTAATAAAATATAGTAAAAGCAGAGAAAAAGAGAAAGGATTTGATAATTATGATTAAAATTGAAATTACATGTAAAGCAAAGAAAGAAAACAAAGAAAACATTGATGTAAAAATTAATTATAAAGATTCTGAAAAAGCACCTATTGAAGAAAAAAGAACAGCAACAGCAGTTTACAACAAAATAGTAGAAGCTTTAAATGAATTAAATAAGGTAAAATAGAAAATGGATAATAAAACATTTAAATTAATATTAATTGTTGCAATAATAATTGGTTTAATACCATTATTAACTGAAATAATATATATATTACTTGCAAAATAATAATTATGGAAAGGAAGTGAAATCACTCTCCCTTAACTACACTCATTTTGCAAGTTTAATAGATGGTTGTTTGTTGGTTGGAAGAAAAAAACTATTGCTATGAAAGGAAGGTAAAAAATATGAATAATTTAGCAATCGTAAACGAAGAAGTATCTAGAAAGGTTGGAACTACAATGAACCTTGATTCAAAGGAATCAAGAGTAAAATTATACAACGGAACTGAAAATGCTGATGTATTAATTAATGATATAGTTGGTAAGACAATAGATGTTCATGATGTATATATTGAAGCAATTCCAAAAGAAGAAGTTGACGAAAAAACTGGTGAAGTAAGAACTACAACTAAATACAGAACTATTTTATTCGATAACAAAGGAACTACATATGCAACTGGAAGTTATGGAATTTATAATTCTATTGTAAAACTAGTAAATATGTTTGGTGAAGATTTACTTCATACAGAAGGTTTAAAAGTTGAAGTTGTTAAAGTTCCTACAAAAGACGGAAAAACTAAACTATCATTAAAATATTTATCTGAATAAAAATCTAGATATTAGAAGTGTTAAATTAAAATAGGATTTTATAAGTTTTAATATCCTATTTTAATTTTACATATTTTTGATATTATATTAATAAAGGTGGTGAAAAAAAATGAATAATTCTATTAAATATACAAAAGAATTAAATAAAAAAATATATCAAGCTGTTGCAAGATTTAATAGAACTATAAAAGAATTAGCAACTGATGAAAGAGAATTATTACTACCACAAAAGATAACTACAAAAGAAATAAAATCAAGTGTTTCAAGTAAAAGAGAATTAAGAACTAAATTAAGAGAATTAGAATTATTTAAAAAAGAATCAGCTAGAACTATGGAAATAGAATCTGGAACTATTTCAAAATATGAATATGATTTATTAAGAAGTAGGCAAGTAAGAGCTAGAGCAAAAATTCAAAGACAATTAAAAAAGTTAGAAGAATCACCAGTTTATGTAGCTGGGGAATATCAAGGTTTCAACTATCCTTCAATGGGAGACGATCACTATAAAAACTTAAAAACAAAATTAAAATCTACATATAAAGATTTAAAAAAGATGTCAACTGAGCAATTAGAATATGCAAAAAGAAGTTTTGATCGTACATTAGCAAGTTCAAGAAATGAAATTCTTCAAGACAATTATATTGACATGTTATTTTCAACTGGTTATGAATACGGCTATGACGCCGGAAAAATAGTTGAAATGCAAGATAAATTACGCGGAATAACACCGAATCAATTTGAAAAGATATTCACGCAAGATAGGGCAATTAAGAACTTATTAGATTATTATTATTTACTAGATAATTCTAAAATAGATTTAAAAAAAGCAAGAACAGATACATTTAATTTATTGGATTCATTATATTCAAAAATGGACAAAATAGTTGAAAACGCAAAGAAATAAAACATTACACAGGTACACAGCCGACTTTGAAACAACAACAGATCCAAAAGATTGTCGTGTATGGTTATTTGCTTTATGCAATATAAATAATAATGATGAATATATAATTGGAAATACTATTGAAGAATTTTTTGAACTATTACAAAAGAAGAAAGAAAACTTAATTTTATATTTTCATAATTTAAGATTTGATTCAGCTTTTATATTCAACTATTTATTATCACATGGATATAGATGTATAAAAGATAAAACTGAAATTGCTGATAAAACATTTTTATGTTTAATATCTGATACAAACGCATACTATTCTATTGAAATATATTTTGAAACACATTTAAAGAATAAAAAGGTAAATAAATGCACGATATATGATTCATTAAACATAATAAATGAATCAATAGAAGAAATTGCTATTGATTTTGGAACTGAACTTAAAAAAGGTGAAATTAACTATACAAAAAAACGTGATAAAGACTATACACCAACTGAAGAAGAAATCGAATATATAAAAAATGATGTATTAATACCAGCAAGAGCTTTAAAAACATTATTTGAAAAGAACTTAACTAAAATGACTATTGGTTCAGACGCATTGCATTATTATAAAGACATTTTTAAACATTTTCAGCATTATTTTCCGTCTCTACCATATGAAATAGATAAAGAGTTAAGAAAAGCATATAAAGGTGGTTTCACATACGTTTCACCAGATATCAAAGAAAAGATTGTTGGACGTGGTTTAGTATTAGATGTAAATTCATTATTTCCATATGTATTAAAAGAAAAAGAGCTACCATATGGAGAACCTTTATTTTTTGAAGGTGAATACAAGTTCGATCCATTATATCCATTATATATAATTCAATTCACATGTGCATTTGATATAAAGATTAATAAAATACCAACAGTGCAAATAAAGGGGAATATATACAACTTTAATCCACGTGAATATGTTGAATCTTCACTTGGTGAATATGTTACACTTACACTGACAAACGTGGATTTTGAATTATTTATGGAACATTACAAAGTATATGATTTAGAATTTCACTGTGGTTGGAAGTTTAAATCATACAATGGATTTTTCAAAGAATATGTTGATATATGGTACAATGAAAAAACTAACGGAAAAAAAGAAGGAAATAAATCTAAACAAGCTATTGCAAAGATGATGTTAACATCTCTTTATGGCAAATTTGCTGCTGCAACTGAATCAATGAGAAAATATCCAAAATTTGATGAAGACGGCATTTTAATGTTTGATTATTATGACACCGAAATACGTGATTCAGTATATGTTCCAGTCAGTGCATTTACAACTTCATACGCAAGGGAAATAATAATTAATTCAGCACAAAAAATAAAAGATTATTCTATCTTAAAATATGGTAAAAACTTATATTATTATTCTGATACTGATTCACTTCATATAGGGTTAACAAATATCGAAGAATTAAAGAGCTTAATAGAAATAGATGAATATAAAATTGGATCATTTAAAATTGAATCTGAATTTATAAAAGCAAAATTCTTACGTGCTAAAACATACATTGAAAAATGGGAAGACGGCAGTATTAATACAACTATTTCTGGACTACCAAAATATTTAGCAGATCAAGTAACGTTTGATAATTTTAAAATAGGTGCTTCATATGAAGGAAAAAGAACACCAGAATATGTTAAAGGTGGAATTATTCTTAAAGAAGGAAAATTCACATTAAAGGATAGGTGATTAAAATGAAAGACTTTATGATTTTTTATACAATCACATTAATTGTTTCATTAATAGTAGGAACTTTATTAATAATATTAATGAAATGGCTATATGAAAGAAGGAAATAAATATGAATAGAATAATAAAAGAATCAATTAAAGAACACGTTCAATTAATACAAACATACACAGATGATGAAAGAATACTTGCACAGTGCAATTTAATATTAAAAGAATTAGACGATAAAACTGAATTTAGAGAAATACCATTTTTTGAAGGAACTATGGAACAATTAGAAAAACTAACTATTGTAAAAGGTGAAGAAAATGAGTAAATATTATAATAATGAAATACCTTCTACAATACATTTTGTATATGGTGGTAAAAATGCGGGTAAAACTTATCATGAATTTAATAAGTTAAAAAAGGAAATTCAAAAATTACAAGAAGAAAACGAAGAATTAAAACTTGAAAACGAAAAACTAACTCAATTATGGTTAAATAGTCAAGAAAAAAGAAGAAAAGCAATAGAATGTATAAAACAAGAATTAAAAGATAAAAATATAGATATTGGTTTAAAAGCAATATTAGAATTATTATTATCTATATTAAAAGGTGATTCAGATGAATAAAGAGAGTTTAGAAATAATATTTAATGAAATAACAAACATAATTGAAAAAGCAAATATATCTCCAGAAGATAAAATTGAACTATTAATTAATTTAAGAAGATTTCTAGTAGAAGATTATGAAAATAGCATTAAAGTTTTACAAAAATATAGAAATGGGAAAACGCATTAATTTTATAAAATAGGTGTTTTATTGACACTTATTTTTTTAATATTTATAATAAAATTAATGAAAGGAAGATGAGACATGGAAGATATTATTAAAATAATAGTTGATAATGGTGTTTCAGCTGCTATGTGCGTGGCTTTTATAGTTTACATCTTTAAACAACAAAAACAAAATGAAGAAAACACTAAACTATTAAATGAAATGTATCAAAATTTAATTTTGATAAATGAAAAACTAGGTATCAAATTAAAATCTAGTAAAAAGAAAGAAGATGAATAGTTTATGAAAATGGATTTAATTAATTATGCAATAACACAAATTGGTTATAAAGAAACTGGAAACAATTACACTAAATATGGTGAATGGTACGGTGTCAATCCAGGTGCGTGGTGCAATATGTTCACTTCATACTGTGCAAATAAAAGTGGTATATCAACAAAGATAATTCCGAAATATTGCAACTGTGGGGACACTCGTAAATGGTATGAGAAAAAAGGATTATTATCAGCTGAACCGCATGTTGGTGATCTTGGTTTAGTTATGGACGGTGGTGCTAAGCATATATTTATAGTTGAATATATAAAAAGTGGTTACGTTCACACTATTGAAGGAAATTTATCTGATAAAGTAAAAAGAAATAAAAGAAAAATCGGTTATAATTCAAAAACTAAAAAAGGTTTATTATTCTGCAATGTAGCTTATTCACAAAGTACATATCTTGGTACTTTACCAAAATTACCTTCTAGGGGATATTTCAAAAAAGGTGATAAAGGAAAAGAAGTTGAAAACTTACAAAGATTCTTAAATTGGGCGTTAAGTATAAAACTACAAACGGACGGACACCTAGGCAATATCACGTTTTCCGCTATCAAACGTTACGAACGAACTGTAAATAATAAAGACAATGGGCTTTTCGGCAAGAACGATTTAGCAAAAGCAAAGGTTTATACTAATTAATATGGCAGTTCAAAGAGTTCGAAACATTGCACCATTTATTAATGATGTATTTACTATAACTTCACCATGGTGGACTGAACGCTGGGGAAGGATTCACCGTGGACTTGATATTACCACGGGTGGAAATGATCCAGTTTATTCAATGTTAGACGGAATAGTTCACTCTAAAGGATATGACGCAGAAGAACTAGGAAATTGGATTATTATAAAAGATAATAATGTTAATTCAACTACATATGGTTATGCAACTTTATATATGCACCTTCATAATTCAGCTTCAGTTAATGTTGGTGATCCAGTTGTTAAGGGGCAACAAATAGGAATAGAAGGAACAACGGGACACTCAACTGGAATACACTTACATGTTGAAATGCAAGATTTAAATCGTTGGAATGACACGTGGCACTGGAGTTATACAAAATCAGACTATTTAGATCCTACCGCATATATGGGAATTGATAACATTGATGAAACTCAATGGATATATGACGGAACACCAGTTCCACCAACACCAACAGAACGTAAATCAGCTATAGATATTCTATTAATGAAAAAAGTTGAAATGAATAGATTAAAAAAACGAAATTCTAACATAATGTAAATTAAATGTCAATATACATAATATTGACATTTTTTTTATGTATTTATATAATAAAACTAGAAAGGAGAATATTAATGAATAAAGAAGAATTTAATTCACTAATTGAAGATATTAGAAATAATATTGGAAGTGAAACATCAGCACTAAATTCTGAAAAATTTCTTGGAATTCAAGGTGCTTATTCTGAATCACTTGATAAGATTGATTCTTTAAATGATGAAATATCTAAATTAAAAGCAAGCAATGACGAACTTTTAAAAGTAAATGGTTCATTATATTTAAAAATTGGTAAAGAACAAAATCAAGAAGTTAGTTTTCAAAATAATAATGCTGATGAAAGTCAAGAAGTTAAGAAAATTGATATTTCTACTTTAATTAATGAGAAAGGAGATCTGATTTAAAATGACAAGATCGGGCGTAAGCGTATTTAATTACGTAAGAGAGAATAGCAGCTCACAATTTAGAGATATTGTTCCAACTGCTACTTCTGAAAATATTGCAGCTTTATCTAATATTTTATTTGATCAATCATACCAACCACAATTAAATGAATTTGTTTCAAATTTAATTAATCGTATTGGTTTTACAATGATTTCAAACAAGGTATATAATAATCCACTTGCAATATTTAAGAAAGGTTCAGTTCCACTAGGTACTGACATTCAAGATATATTCACAAATCCAGCACAAGCTGAAGATTATGAATATTCTGACACTGCAATGAGTAAGTTATTAACTATAACTGATCCAGACACTCATGTTGCATACTATAGAAGAAATAGAAAAGACATTTACACTGTAACTGTATCAAGAGAAGGTTTACAAGGTGCATTTGTTTCTTGGGAAAAATTCGAAGATTATATTTCTTCATTAATTAATTCTTTATACTCTGGTGATTATATTGATGAATTCAGATATACTAAAGAATTAATCAAGGGTGCTTACAACAATAATAAAGCAATTATTCAAACTGTAACAGCACCAACTACTGAACAAACTGGAAAAGCATTTGTAAAAACTTTAAGAGGTTTATTCTCAAAGATGAGATTCCCTTCAACTAATTACAATGCTTATTCAAAAATGAGTGGTTCAGATAAACCTGTTACTACATGGACTGATGAATCAAGAATCGTTGTTATAATGAAAGCTGACGTAATTGCTAACATTGATGTTGATGTATTAGCTGCTTCATTTAATATGGATAAAGCTAACTTCATGGGAAGATTAATTGAAGTTGATGATTTCGGTTCAGCTGATGATGAAATAGTTGGTGTTATTTGTGATGAAGCTTTCTTACAAATTTATCAAAATCAATTCAGATTCGATGAATTCTACAATGCAAGAACTATGAGTTGGAACTTCTACTTACATGCTTGGGATACATTTGCAATTTCACCATTTGCAAACGCTGTTATTTTAGCAACTGAAGCCGTTGTTCCAGCAACTGCTGTTAGCTTAGGTTCAGATGTTTCTATGACTGGTACTGGTGATACTGAAAGTATAAGCGTTACTACTACACCAGAAAACGCTACTTCAGACATTGATTATGTTTCATCTGATGAAGATGTATTCACAGTAACTAAAAATTCAAATAAATCTATTACTTTAACTTCAGTTGATGTTGGTGAAGCTACTTTAACTGCTACAACTGATACTGGTAAGACTGATGAAATAACTGTTACTGTTTCAGCTTCAAACGCTTAAAATTTAATTAAAATATAAATAATAACTAGAATTCGCTATTGCTATTAAATAGCAATTCTAGTTTTATTTTATAGAAAGAAGGAAATAAAAATGAGTATAACTGTTACACCAGCAACAAATATAAATCTGGTTAAGACTAAGTTAGAAAATGACTATAAAAATCAATTAACATTTGCAAATAAGCAAGCACAAACTTCTTATTTTGAAGGTTTAACAAGTGTTTCATTTACTGAATATACTTATGTTAAAAAGGATTCAAAGATAAGAGTAGAAGCAAATATTGATGATATTATTAATTATAATTATTTATATTATGAGAATAATTTTCCTACTGATAAAAGATATTATTGTTTTATTACTAACATGGAATATATAAACGAAAACTGCACTGATGTCTATATTGAAACTGATGTTTTTCAAACATATCAATTTGACATTACGTTCGGAACTTGTTATGTCGAAAGAGAACATACTAATAATGACACTATAGGTGCAAATACTATTCCAGAAGGTTTAGAAACTGGGGAATATATAATAAATAAAGTTTCTGCTGATCCATATAATCTTGAAAAAATAACTACTAATGATAAGGCTGTTAAATGGGGTTATATTGTAGCTGCTTCTTTAAATATTACGAGAGACACTAACGGTTGGCACGTAACAAAATCTAACTATGGTAAAATATTTAATGGTGTTTATTCATCTGTATATTATTACTATACTAATTCAGCAAGTGTTTTAAATGATATGATTTCAGCAATCACTACTGAAGGAATTGAACTTGATAATATTAAATTTATGTTTGTTGCTCCATACTGGGTATGTGGTGAAAGTTTATCACCAGTTCAAAATGCGTTCTGGGATATCAGTCAAAGTTTAGTTCCAGCTTCAGTTAGTTTTACTATTTCACCAGTTCAACAAATAGGGAATTCTCTTTATGGAACATATACACCTAAAAACAATAAATTATATACTGGTGAATATAGATATTTACTTATTGATAATGGTGCTGGTGGTACTTCTAAATTTAATTATGAAGATTTTTCAAATCCTGCTTCACTATCATTTAATATGCAAGGCATTTTATGTGAAGGGTGCAATATAAGATTATTTCCAAACAATTATAAATCTAGTTTAACTAATGAAGAAGCAAATCAATTTGCTATGAATCTTGGTAAATTACCTTCTATAAATTGGACTTCTGACAATTATTTAACTTGGTTATTACAAAATCAAGAAAATATTTCATATCAAGCTGTTGGATCACTTGTTTCACCTATAACACAAACAATCGGTGGTGCTATGACTGGTGGTTTCGTTGGTGGTTTAAGTGGTGCTATGCAAGGTGCTGGAAATACTTTTGATACTTTACATAATTTAAATCAACAAATAAAAATGCACTCTTATGAATCAAACACTACACGTGGAAACATTTCTTCTGGAAATATTGCTGTTTCTACTGGAAATTTAAGATTTAAATTTTATGAAATGACAATTAAACCAGAGTACGCTAGAAAAATAGATGATTATTTTTCAGTTGTAGGGTATAAGACAAACGCATTAAAAGTTCCAAACATAACAGGACGTACAAACTGGAATTATGTAAAATGTACTGAATCAAATATCACTGGTGAAATTCCAGATACTGATTTAAATAAATTAAAAGAAATATTACGTGCTGGAATAACTTTTTGGCATAATCCAGCTACTATGTTAGATTATTCACAAACAAATAGTATTATTTCATAGAAAGGAAAATAAATTATGAGTAAAATAGACAAACAAACTGAAGCTATGCTTTTAAATAATGCTACTGCTTCTGATATTTATGATCGTTTAATGATGTTAGCAATTTCCATATTTACTTGGGAAGGACTAGACGAAGTTGCTGGTTTCGGTGCTTCTAGATTCCTAGAACAATCACTATTCAGATATGGTAAAGCTGTATTTATTAAAGATGATGAAATCGGATATAAAGTTATGAACGCAACGCCTTCTGATAAATTAAATTCTTATTATTTACCGATTAAAGTAAATGCTTATTCGATAGATTATAATAAAACTTTTGATTTAGATGACTGCGTTTATATAATGAATAATGAACTTCAAAAGCCTACATCATCATCAATAGCTTTATTCAGTAAAAGGTTATATGAAACTGAACGCACGATTGATGTCAATCTACATGCACAACGTACACCGATATTAATTGAAGGCAACAAAAATACAATGCTTACTTTAAAAAATGCGTATATGCAATTTGACGGAAATGTTCCAGTTATCTATGGAAATAAAGAATTCAATCTTGATTCTAAATTAAATGTGCTAAATACAAACGCACCATTTGTTATTGATAAATTAGAAAACTATAAACATGAACTTCAAAATGATTGCATGACTTTTCTTGGAATCAATAATGCTAACACTCAAAAAAGAGAACGTTTAATCACAGATGAAGTAAATGCAAATAATGATTTAATTAATTATTATTTAAATTGCTTTTATAGAACTAGAAAACAAGCGTGTGATTTAATCAATAAAAAATATGATCTAAATATTAAGCTTGCTTTAAATAAAGAAATGATTGAACTTTTAAATAATACAAAAAATGATATAATTGATATAGAAGTACAAAATAATGAAGGTGGTGAAGAATAATGGCACAATATACTATTACAATCAGAACACTTCAAGACAATGGCTTCGATTTCGGTTTAAGAGATTATCCTATATTTGATGAAAATTATAGAAATGTCTTAAATAATAATATTTTAAATTACTATTTTGAATCTGAAATCGGTGTTGAAACACCAGCACTTTTTAAAAAGCTTTTAAATAATCGTATGAGCTTAATTATGAGCAAGTACAATAATTTATACTTAGCACAAAGAAAAGTGCTTGAAAATGTCTCTAATCTATTCCACAATGTAGATTTACAAGAAACATTTACTGGAAATAATGAAACTTCTGGAACATCTTCTTCAAATTCTTCTTCAAGTGGTAATTCTAGAAATAGAAATCTTTTTCAAGATACACCACAAGGAAGAATCACTATTGCTGATTTAGATCCACTAAATCAAGTTTATGCTACTTCATACACATTAAATCAAACAGATAATTCTAATACTATTGATGATACTTCTAATACTACTGGAACTGGATCTAATGAATATGTAAAATCTATTGTCGGAAATAACGGAAAATATTATAACTATGAATTGTTACAAAAAGTTGAAACAAGTTTACTAAACATTGATGAAATGATTATAAATGATTTATCTGACTTGTTTATGGGTATATTTTAGAAAGGAAGGTGCTGAAATATGGCATTAAATACTTTAAATATATGTAAATGTCAAAATATAAAAGCTATTCCATTAGCTTTTGACGAATCTTTATCCTATTTAGAACAATTATGTGCTATTTTATCTAAATTAAATGAAACTATCGTTCAAGTAAATAAAAATACTGAGTGGATAAATAATTATGAAGATGAATATGAAAAAATTCAACAAGAAATTGACAATATTAATGCAGAACTAGATGTAATTAATGATTCTTTAGAAAATAAAGTTGATTTAGAAACTTTAAATGCTTCAATTAATGCTTTAAAAGAAGAACTTGAAGGACTTATTTCTAATAATTATACTGTATTAAAAAATTACGTTGACGCAGCTGATGAAAATCTTCAATATCAAATAGATCATTTTGCACCAGAAAATATCAGAGTGTATGATCCTACTACTGGATTATTATCACCACTTCAAACAGTTTTAAATAATATTTATGATGAAACTAGAGATGAAGCTATTACATGTACTGAATTTGATTCACTAGAAGATTTAACTGCTACTTGGTATGATAATAAAGAAATTACTGCATTTAATTTTGATAGATATTCAAAAACTTTACTAACTGAAGAATAAATATTATAATTTAATTATAGAAAGGACGGTGCGTTTTTATGGCATCAACAAATAAAACAACAAATTATGAATTATCACAATACGTTGGAAGTGATAAGCCTTCATACTTAAATGATTATAATCAAGATATGAGTAGAATTGATCTTGGAATTCATGCTGCTAAATCTGAAGCTGACACTAACGCAACTGCTATCGGAACTTTATCAAGTTTAACAACAACTGATAAATCTGATTTAGTATCAGCTATCAATGAAGTAGATTCAGAAGCTTCAACTGCAAATTCAACAGCAGTTCAAGCTGACGGAAAAGCTGACACTAATGCAACTGCTATTGGTACTTTAGCAAATTTAACAACTACTTCTAAGACTAACTTAGTAGGTGCTATCAATGAAGTAAATGGCAATGTAGGTACTTTATCAAGTTTATCTACAACAGAAAAAACTTCAACAGTAGGTGCTATCAATGAAGTTCTAACAAGATTATCAAATTTCAATATGACTTCTTTTAAAAGATTCGAATCTACTGATTATACTATCACAAACGCTGTTGCTGGCGGACATAATTTGAATTTAGCTAAAAATTCTGACGGAAGTTTATGTAAATTCTACGGACAAATTGGTTTCTATGTAAATAGCACTCAATCAACTGCAGGTAAATTAGTTATTCATAATACTGGTTTAACTCCAACTTCAGAATTTACAGTTATAGCTGCTGGATTATACAACATAACTGATACAGCTACAAGAGAAATATCAAGAGTAGATATTACATTTAAAACTAATGGAGATCTTGAAATCAATTTACCAACTATGGAAACTGGTAAATCTTACGGATTATTATTCTTCGGAGAATTAATCTGGGTTAAAGATTTCGGTGATGATCCACAATAAAAAATTAAGAGTAGAGTAAAAAACTACTCTTTTTTTATGTACTTGTTTTTAGACGTTTTTAGACGTCTTTTTTTATGTTTGGTATATTTATACTATCGAACGTTAAACGTGCGTTATAGATATCTTAAAACACTTCTCAGATGTATATGTA
>JAZLAK010000038.1:0-17306 GCA_045613165.1 Bacilli bacterium
GACACTAATGATATCGTATAATTAGGGAGTAATGAGGTTTGAAAAATAAGATGAAATATCGAAAGGTGTGATTTTTTGATAATATTCATTAGCTTTGTGCTAAATTTAATGGTATTTTATTTTATAATTTTATAGAGAGAGTATTTTTTATCGATACTCTTTTTTATTAAGTAATATTTACAAATCAATTTAAAATGTGTGTGTTTTTAATGGTAAAATAATAAAAAATATAATTGCTATCTCTAACTTTATTTGATATAATCGTTATAGAATAGAAAAGAGGCTCAAAATGAATGATAGTATTGAAAAATATTTAAATAAATCAAAAAAGAATCTTAATACTATTATTGAAAGTTTAGAAACTAATATAGAATTTTTAGATAATGAACTTTGGAATTCATATGATGAAATAAAAGATAAAATAAATAATATAGTTGACATATATTATGACAAATATTATTTATATGTTTCAAAAGACTTCTCTAAAATAGATAAATATATAAAGTTCAGTAACAAAATTAATAGAAAGTTAAAAACTATTTTACTATCAATAATAGATTATTATGAAAATATAAATGAAGAAGAAACAATAAAGAATAAAGAGGGTTCTATATTATATTTAACAATACTGATATATGTAGCCTTAACTTTATATGACAAAGAATTCATAACAATTGATAGTCCTAAGAAAATAGAAAAAGTTATAAATAATATTATAGATAACTTTGCTCGTATAAGATTTAAAAAAGAAAAAGATTTAGTAACTTTAATTTCTAATATTAAAGAAGTAGTAGAAGAAAACAATAAATTTAATGATTATCTAGATAGTTTAAATACTAAAGAAAGTCATAATATCTATATGAGTATAAACAAAGATAAAAATTATTATAAATCTATATACGAATGTAAAATAAGTGAACTTGATGATTATGACGAAAGAGATATAACGATAGTAAACGATAAAATAAATATAAATAGTATACTTACAGGTATATCTTATGATATTGCATATTATACAATGTTCAAACTATTAAAAAACGGATTGGATTATACGATATTATTTCCAATAAGTAAGAAAAATTTAATGAATGACACTATTAGAAATTTCATGGTAAATAGAAATAAAAATATAGTTAATAAAATTAAATTTTTAGTAGATTATGATGAAATAGAAAGTGATTATGAATTTATAAATATGATGAAATTTAATGATATCGATATATTTATAGAAGTTAATGATAGTAGAGAAACTAGCAACTATAATATGTTTATGGATGTACAAAATATAGTAGTTACAGAAGAATTCATAAGTATAAATGAAAAATATGTTGAAATATGGAAAGATATGAATATGAATTTCATAACAAAAAATTTAGGAAATAGATTAACTGAAAAAAGGTTAATATCAAGAAAGTAAGAGGTATAGGATATGAATAATTATGGAAAGTTTTTTGTAGATTTTTTAACACCTTTCTTTGATGGTTTAGTTTCAATTTTTAAATCTATATTTAGTGGTGTAATTGATATGCTAAATATAGTTAAATATTATGAAACAATAAAAGATTATCAAGAAAGTGTGAATATCGTATTTGTTATAATCGCAATAATATGTTTAGTTCTTTTGTTAGCATTGTTTGCTTTTATAGTTTATTTCATAGTTAAGAAAATTATAAAAGTTGTTAGAAAAAGTCATGAACAAGATGCATTACTTGAAGAAGTAGAAAAACTTAATTATGATATGATTAAATTAAGACAAGAAAATGATAAATTAATAACAATGGCTGAAAATTTAGGAAATGAATTAGATGAAAATGGTAATCCAATTACTAAAATTGGTAAAGGAGAAAGCAGATTTTATAAACTTACTAAAATTGATGAAGAATGGGCTAATTATACCCCTGAAAAACCATTTGATAATACTTTGTCATTAGAACAAATTTGTGAAAGATTTAGAAATTATGCTGCAAGTGAATTAGGTTTATATTATACTCTTGAATTAATAAGATTATTTATTTCTTCATTTGGAGCAAGTAGAATATTAATTTTACAAGGTATATCTGGTACAGGTAAAACATCTTTAGCATATGCATTTGGACACTTTTTAGGAAATGATTCAGTAATTGCACCAGTTCAACCATCATGGAGAGATAGAACTGAGTTATTTGGCTATTTCAATGAATTTACAAAAAGATTTAATGAAACTGAATTATTAAGTAAAATGTATGAAGCTACATATAACGAAAAAATATACGTAACTATATTAGATGAAATGAATATAGCACGTGTTGAATATTATTTTGCTGAAATGTTATCTATAATGGAAATGCCAAGTAAAGATGAATGGGTTGTTAATTTAGTTGCAACTCCATGGGAAAATGATCCTAAAAAGATAGTTGGTGGTAATTTTACATTACCAGGTAACATGTGGTATATTGGAACAATCAATAACGATGACTCAACATTCATGGTTACAGATAAGGTTTATGACAGAGCAATGCCAATTGATATAAATGAAAAATGTGCTAAATTCGATGCTCCTAAAACTGAAGGAATAAATATTAGTGATAGTTATTTTGAAAGTCTATTCGATGAAGCTTATAGAAAACATCCTGTAAGTGCTGAAATGTTAACTAAATTAGATGAATTAGATCAATATATAATTGAACACTTTAGAATTTCATTTGGTAATCGTATTATGAGACAAATTGAAGATTTCGTACCAGCTTATGTAGCATGTGGTGGTACTGAAGTAGATGCAATAGATTATTTAATCGCAAGTAAAATACTTAGAAAATTTGAACAACTAAATTTAGCATTTATTAAAAATGAATTAGATGAATTTGTAAATTACTTAAATGTTCATTTTGGTAAAGAAAACATGAATAAATGTAAGGATTTCATTATAAGATTAAAGAAATCAATGTAATAGGTGAGTTATGTTAAAGAATATAACAGATGTAATGAATAATATTAATACTAATAAACTTGATACATTTATGTCTAAAACAGAAGCAACTTTTGTTGCTTCTTCGGACATTAAAGAAACAAAAATTGATTATAGTTGGTTAACTGTATTAGAAGATAGTTTACCAAATATAGATAAAATAGTTAGAAATCCAAGAAGATTTATCGTTCAAGAAGAAGATGTAGTAATTGTAGAGAAAACAAAAAGAGTATCTCAAGAAACGATTAAACATTTAGCGCAACATTCTGAAAATATACAGGACTTAGATGAGAATGGTGATATAGTTCCAAAAAAATTACTTAACGTGCATAAAGAAGATACAAGTGATTTATATGAAAATAGATTTATTTATACTTTAGCAACTAGATTAGAAAACTTTATTAATAGACAATTAGAAGACTTAGAATTAACATCTAAAAAAGAAATAAATAAAGAAGTTTCTTATAAGGCAGTTACTAATTTAGATGGAAAAAAAGTAAAAATAGATTTGAAAATGGAAGAACAAGATGAAATAGATTTGACGGAGGATGGTAGCGACTATAAAAATCGTATTCTTGCTTGTTATGAAGTTATTCGTGGTTTTAGAACAACTGAAATGATAAAAGAATTAGTTGGTTGTTCTTTAGTTAGAAATCCAATTAGAAAAACAAATTTAATACTAAGAGAACCAAATTTCCAAAAAGCGTTTGTTTTATGGCAATATTTAGATAATTTTGAATTTAAAGATCCAAAAGTTGTTAATTATGAGAAAATTACAAATACTAGTAAAGAAACTAGAGATGAATTTACTTTAGCTTACTTTATAGATTGTAATGCAATAGATGAAAAATCTGATAATTTAATGCAATATAGAGATATAGATGCTAAATTGAATAAGTTATTAAATGATTATATTTATGAAGATAAACATAATATAGATGAATTCTTAAATAAAACTCAAAATTATTATAAAGTTGCTTTAGAAGAAAAACAAAAACGAGAAAAAGAAATTACAAATATATATAATACATTTATTCAAAAACATAAAAATAGTTTAAAAGAAATTGAAAATTTATTAAATTAGTATGCAATTTGCATACTTTTTATATTGAGTTTTTTTTGATACTTTTGTATAATTAATAATAAGGAGAGTATATTTATGAAGAATGATAAAGAAGATAAAAAATTAAGAAAAAAAAGACTTGATAAATCTAAAGTTAGAACTCAAATAATAGAGTTAGAAGAATTAGAAAAATTAAGTGTAGAAAAACAAGAAAAATACTTTGAAGACGTATTTGATAAAATATACTCTGGTGAAGAAATTGAATCATTAAGAAAATATGCTCTAAGATGTATCAAATTAACTTGTGATCCTAAAGATAATAAAATACATTTACCATACGGAGTAATGGTACAAAAAAAATCTAATAAGCTATATATAAAAATATATAATAATAGACCCTGGTTTTTATATTTATTATTTATAACTATATTATTTTTAGCAATACTTGGAGCGAGTTATTCAAGTGTAAATTATTCAATTATAAAAAATCTTAATAAAGACATAGATGGCGACGGAATACCAGAATTAAACTTAGATTTGAATGGGGATAAAAAAGCAGAAGTAAATATTGATACTAACAATGATGACAAACCTAATTTAAATATAGATTATATGGGAAATCGTGCACCAATATTTAATGTAGACCATAATCATAATGGAATAGCTGATCATAATAAAATGAATCAAGATTTAAATAATGACGGAAAATGTGATTTAAATTGTGATATAAATGGAGATGGTTGGCCAGATTTAAATTTATCTATGAATGGAAATGATAAACCTGATTTATTAATAGATAGTGACGGAGATAAAAAAGCGGATTTAAACTTTGATATGAATAGAGATATGAAATGTGATTTACATTGTGATATAAATCACGATAATAAATGTGATAAATATTGTTTAAAAAGCGAAGAATTGGAAAATATGGACCCTGTAAATAGTGGAACAAGTTCTACTGTAGGAAATAAAGAAGTATCAATTAAAGCAGGAGAATTAATTTTAGAATATGAAGATACTAATAAAGTATTTATAACTGATGTATATCCAGATGATCAACCAAATTATGTACAAAACATTCCATCTAAGAAATTTAGAGTAACAAATAAATCTAGCTTATATATAATGTATAACTTAAGATGGGTTGTGTCATTAAATGATTATGAATCAGAAAATTTTAAATATAAAATATCTAGTACTGGAAATGGAGCAAATTTTGACTTTAGAACTGCACCAAAAACAACTTCTCCAGTAGCTACTGAAATAATAATACCACCTTATTCATCTCAAGAATATGAAGTTAATTTTAAACTTCAAGGAGTAGGTGGAAGACAAAACTATGACCAAGGAAAAACATTCTCGGGTTATATTGAAATTTACTTAGATAATGAATTTTAAAGTTCTTAAATGAACTTTTTTCTTGTATAAAAAAACTATAATAGTTTATCCTAAAACAATGTCTAAAACCATCATAATAGAAAAACCAATTATAGTAATTAAGGCCATTAGGTCTTTTTTTTCAGTATTTTGACTTTCAGGTATTATTTCTTCGACTACAACATATAACATAGCTCCTGCTGCAAATGCAAGTAAATATGGAAGAACTATATTTACTTTTAATACTAATAATGCACCAACAGCAGCTGCAATAGGTTCAACCAATGCTGATAAACAACCTACTAAGAAAGCTTTCTTTTTTGATGCGCCTGCAGCCAAAAGTGGTAAACTTATTGCACTACCTTCTGGGAAGTTTTGTATTCCTATACCTATTGCTAAAGTCATTGCAGCGCCAATTGTTGCACCATCTAATCCATAAATAACTGAACCAAAAGCAACTCCTATAGCCATTCCTTCTGGAATATTATGAAGTAATATTGAGAAAAATAACATACTCGTTCTTTTTTTGTCTTTTGATAATTTCATTTTAGTTTCAAATATTTTATCTCCAACAAATAATAAAATTGTTCCTCCTAATATTCCGACTAATAAAACTATTATAGGAATTAAATTTAAATTTTCAGCCATATCAATTGCTGGATTAATTAAAGAAAAGAAACTTGCTGCAATCATAACTCCAGCACTTATACTTAAAAATCCATCTAATAAAGTTTTATTAAATTTTTTAAATAAAAATACACTTGCTGAACCAAAAGAAGTAATTATAAATGTAAATATACCTGCGATAAATGCTTGTATAGCAGGATGTAGTTCATAAAAAAAACTAATCATTAATTTATCACCCTATGATATTTAATGAACAAAATTTAAAAATGTTCAAATAAAAAACAGATTTTGAAATCTGTTATCTTTTAACTTCCATTATAACTGGAAGTATTATAGGTCTTCTACCAGTTAAATTATTAATAAATGGATTTAATTCTAATATAATTTGATTTTTTAGATTAATATAATTATATCCGTTTGATAGAGAATTTCTAACTATATCACTTACTTTATTTTCAATTTCATGAATTAATTCAACATTTTCATTTACTAGTATAAAACCTCTAGTAGTAATATTTGGTTTGATTAATAATTCTCTAGTTTTAGGGTCTATATTGATTATAGTAACTAAAATACCGTCATTACTCATTAATTTTCTATCTTTAATAACTACTGAACCAATATCACCAATTCTAGAACCATCTACATATACATCACCAGCAGGAACTTTTTTATTCATAACTGCTTCATGTTTTTTAAGTTCTAAAACATCACCATTTCTCATAATAAATACATTTTCAGGTTTAATATCACAAGCGATTGCTAAATCTCTATGTTTCTTTAACATTCTATATTCACCATGAACTGGCATAAAATATTCAGGATTAATTATTCTTAACATCCATTTTAATTCTTCTTGTTTAGCATGTCCTGAAGTATGTATGTCTTTAAGTTCAGTGTTAGTATAAACTCTAACACCTTTTAAATATAATTTATTAATTATTCTATTTATACTCGCACTATTACCTGGAATAGGGCTAGAAGAGAATACTACAATATCATCTGGTAAAAGTTGAATTTGTTTGTGAGTGCCATTTGCTATTCTTGATAAAGCAGCTAAAGGTTCACCTTGAGAACCAGTACATAAAATACAAATTTCATCCTTTTTTAAATTCTTAGCTTCATTAGCATCTATAAATATATTGCTATCAGTTATTAAATTATTCTTTAATGCAATTTCTTTTGCATTTTCCATACTTCTACCAAAAGTAATTATTTTTCTATTATTTTTTCTACAAGTTTCTACTATATGTTTAATTCTATAAATATTAGATGCAAAAGTAGCAATTATTATTCTTGATCTTACTTTGCTAAAAATATCCCCTAAAGCTTCATCAACTGTACTTTCACTTTTTGAAAAACCTTCAGACAAAGCATTAGTACTATCTGATAATAATAATTTAACTCCTTTTCTTCCTAATTCAGCCATTTTATGTATATCAGCCATAGGTCCAATAGGAGTAAGGTCAAATTTAAAGTCTCCTGTAGTCATAATAACACCAACTGGTGTATGAACTACGATAGCAAAAGAATCGGGAATAGAGTGTGTAGTATTTACGAATTCTACAAACATACTTTTAAATTTAATTACTGAATCTTTAGTAACTGTTTCTAAATTATCATATCTAATATTTTTATCTTCTAACTTTTTCTCTATTAAATCACGAGCAATTTGAGGAGCATATATTTTTGGTATATTTATGCTTTGTAATAAAAATGTTATACCACCAATATGATCTTCATGTCCATGAGTTATAAATAGAGCTCTAATTTTATTTTCTTTTTGTTTTAAATAAGTTATATCTTGAATAACATAATCTATTCCTAATAAATCATCTTCTGGAAACATCACTCCAGCATCTATTAAAATTAAATCTTGGTTAGTTTCAATAACATACATATTTTTTCCGATTTCACCTAAACCACCCAATGCAAATACAGACGTACTTGCGTCTACATTTTTCATAATTTTCCTCCTTAAAAAATATTAATTACAAAGCTCTCACATACAAATAATTATAATATATTTTTGTGATTTTGTCTAGTGATGTGAAAGGACATAAAAAAAACACAATCTATTTAGTGTTCTTTAAAAATATTCTTTGATTAAAATAAGCTTTAATATTTATGAGCATTATTGGAATAAATATAGCAATATTTGATAAATTATATGTAAAACTTTTTGTAAAATCTAATGCCAGTATAAATAACATACACCATATAAGTATAGATATAAAATGAAATTCACGTTTTTTATATATTATACTAGTTAAAGAAAATACACTAATTAATATAATAGAAACTATTATTAAAGCCCACCAAGTAGATGTATACATATTTTGTATTAAAAGTGCTAAATCACTCATAGTAGTTGTTTGACTTTCAATATAATTTAATCTATCCACATAACCAAAATAAATTAAAAAATATGTAGATAAAATCAATTCTAATACAGTTATAACTATTAAAAGTTTTGAATTATTATTCCATATCTTCTTCATATTATCACCAATAAAATTTTAACATAACAAATATAAAAAAACAAATAAATCTAGATAGATATAACATTTTTTTGTATAATAAATCTAAGGTGGTAAAGATGTATTTAGGAAGTCATGTTTCTTTTGATAGTAAAGAACAATTATTAAAAAGTGTTAAAGAAAGTATTAGTTATGGAGCGAATACATTTATGTTTTATACAGGTGCTCCTCAAAATACTAATCGTTGTATAATAGATGATAGTTTAACATATAAAGCATATGAATTAATGAAAGAAAATGGTGTAGCACTTGATAAAGTTATATGTCATGCTCCATACATAGTTAATTTAGCTAATGATTTAGATCCTAGCAAATATGATTTTAGTATTAATTTCTTAAAAGCTGAAGTATATAGATTAGAACAACTAGGTATTAAATATTTAGTGTTACACCCAGGTAGTAGTGTAGGTATAGAAAGAAATCAAGCACTTTATAATATATCAAACGGATTAAATAAGATTTTATATCCAGGTTGTCCAATAACTATTCTTTTAGAAACTATGGCGGGTAAAGGAACTGAATGTGGTATAAACTTATATGAATTAAAAACTATAATAGATGCAGTTCAAATAAAAGAATGTATTGGAGTTTGTTTAGATACATGTCATTTAAACGATAGTGGAGTAGATATAAGTAAATTTGATGATTATTTAAATGAGTTTGATAAAATAATTGGGATAGATAAAATTAAATGTATACATATAAATGATTCGAAAAATGAAATTGGTATGCATAAAGATAGACATGAAAACTTTGGATTAGGAACAATAGGTTTTAATAACTTAATAAATGTAATCTATAATGAACGTTTAAAAGATATTCCAAAAATTTTAGAAACACCATATGTTGGAGAAAAGAAAGAATATCCTCCGTATAAGCATGAAATAGAGATGATAAAAAATAAACAATTTAATGATAATTTAATACAAGATATAATAAACTATTATAGTAAATAAAATCTAAGAGTGTTGCCAAAACATTCTTTTTTTGTTAATATTATTATAGGTAAACTAGAAGTAAATTTTCTAGTAAAAATGTAGGTGAAATAATGAAGAAAAAAGGATTTACATTAGTTGAAGTAATTATATCATTAGTATTAATTATATTAATTAGTACGATAACTATAGTAAGTTTAAAGAAAGATGATACAGATACTACTGATAAAACTCAAGAAGAATTAGAAACAGCTGTAGATATAGTAGGAAGTAAATTAGAATCAAGTTCATCTTTAAAAAGTTTTGTAGAATCTTCTGCTGAATCTTCTATTACTTCTTTTTATTGTTTTAAAAAAGAAACGCTTATCAAAGAAGGTATAATTACAGAAGATAATGAAATCATTAAAAATATAGAAGATGACAAGTATATTTATGTAGAAAAAGATCAAATAGGCAATTTTATAATTGATACAAATGCTAGTAAAGAAAAATGTTCATATTTAGAAAGTAAAGTAACTACTGCAGATGCTGGTTATGAAAGTGGTCCTATTGATAATACTAAAAATCCAGATGGAACTTTCAAAGAGAATGGGTATTATTTAGAACACTCTTTAACTCCAGAACCAGAAGCTAACGTATATAATTTAGAAATTGAAAGTTTTAAATTTAATGTAGGAAAAGCTTCATCAAAAAAAATTAATACAAATATATATACAATATTTATATTAGATGGCTCTGGTTCTATGGGGAGTTCAGGATATAAAAAAGTAAAACAAGCTGTAAATTCTTTATATAATAATATGAAAAATGATACTAGTCTATCTAGTAATACCAAATATTATTCTGTTATTTCATTTGCAAGTAATGTATATAGAATAAATGAAGAAACAAAAAATCTTTCAAAAGCAAAATTTGCAAATTCAATATTAGATAAGTATTTTTCTTACTCAGGTGGAGGAACAAATTATGCAAGTGCCTTAACAAGTGCATATAAGGGGATTAAAGATATAACACCAAATGATATAAAAAATGATACATATAATAGATTTTTTATAATATTTTTAACAGATGGTGTAGATTCTGGATACACTTCTGAGATGAATACATTAAAATCATTTCTAAGACCAAAGTATAATAAGAATTTAAGCTACAAAAGTGATTGTACTAATTTAACAAATAATGAATTAAAAGAAAATAATGATGATGTTGAATATGGTAAATTAATAACTGTGGGATATGACTATAGTAGTAGTAATTTAGAAACTATGTCCAGTTGCAATTGTAATAGTAATGGAAATTGTTATTATGATGTTGACACGGATGATGATATAACTAAAGTATATAATTCATTTTTATCAATAATAAGTAATACAATTACTTGTACAACTTATGGTTATATTCAATTATCAATAGAGTTAGGTGAAAATTTCTATTATACAACAATTGGCAATAGAAATATAAAAACAGAAAAAATAAAATTAATTTGTGGTAAAACTATAGAAGATCAAGTTCAATCATTGTTGCAAAATGAAAAATATGCCATTAAATTTAATTCTCCAGATATAAACGAAGCTAATCCATCTGGTATGAATTACACTATAATCAAAAGTATAAATTTACAATTTTATGATAAAAAAGGAAATTTAACAGGGGAACCTGTACCAATCTCTGTTCCAGAAAATCAAATAAATTTAGCGACATATAATGTTGATGTTATAAATTAATTTAAAAGATAGGTAATAGCATTATTATTTATCTTTTTTTAACTTTTAATTTAGTATAAATTATAATATAATTATATTGAGGCGATCATATATGGAAGATATAAAATTTAGTTCTTTAAATGAGTTATACAATAGATTAGTTCCAGCGATGGAAACTAAGGTAAGAGAATTAAAATTAAATGGTATAAATTTTATTACTATAGATGATATATGGAATTATTTAAAAAAATATAAATGGTCTAAAGGGAGTAACTTAACTTTAAGTGACTGTGTAGATGATATTTTAAATACAAGCGATGAAGAATATAAGAAGTATATGAAAAATAAAATGAAAGATATACTAGGTGGTGTACGTTAAAATGAATATAATAGAATATATTTTAGAAAAATATAGAGATGAAGGAGCAAGTGAAGAACGTTTAAATAAAATCACTGAAGCCTATAATTTTGCTTTAGGAAAACATAAAGATAAAAAACGCAAATCAGGTGAAGATTTTATAAATCATCCTTTATCAGTCGCAAAAATATTATGTGATATTAATGTAGATGATACAACAATTATAGCTGCTTTAGTGCATGAAACTATAAGTGAAAGTGATGCTACTTTAGAAGAATTAGAGAGTAATTTTGGTACTGATGTAAAAGTTATAGTAGATAGTTTGACAAAAATAAATCGCTTAAAATTAAGTGACGATAGCGAATCAAGTAGTATTTATTTAAGAAAAATATTAGTTGGATTATCCGAAGATGCTAGAGTTTTAATTATTAAATTAGCTGATAGATTACATAATATGAGAACTTTATCTAGTTTACCACCGGAAAAACAAAAACAAAAAGCTACGGAAACTATGAATGTTTTAATACCAATTGCACATCGTTTAGGAATAAATAGTATTAAAAGTGAATTAGAAGATTTATCTTTAAGATATTCAAAACCTGAAGTATATGAAAGTATTTTAGAAAAATTAGATGGTACTAGAGAAGAATTAAATAAAGTATTAAACGATATGATTGAAAGTGTAAGTGATATACTTAGTAGTCATAATATAAAATTTAAAATAAAAGGTAGAGTAAAGAGTGTATATAGTATTTATACTAAATTATGTACAGGACGTAAATGGAGTGATATATACGACATATTAGCTATGCGCGCGATAGTAGAAGATGTTAGTGATTGTTATTTAGCAGCCGGTTTAATACATTCGAAATTTAGGCCAATTCCAAAACGATTTAAAGATTATATTGCAATGCCTAAAGCAAATATGTATCAATCTTTACATACTTCTGTATTTGGAGATGACGGTCATATATTTGAAATACAATTAAGAACTAAAGATATGGATGAAATAGCAGAAAATGGTATTGCATCACATTGGTCTTATAAAGAGCATACTGCTGGTAACATAAAGAACTTAATGGATCAAAAATTAGAAATGTATAAAAACTTAATTGATAGTCACGCAACCGATGAAAGTGATGAAATATTTGCTAAATCAATGGAAGAAGAATTATTATCTGATTTAATTTATGTATTTACACCTAAAGGTGACGTAATGGAAATGCCAGTTGGAGCAACACCTATAGATTTTGCATATAGAGTACATACTAATGTTGGAGAAAAAATGGTAGGTGCTATAGTTAATGAAAACATAGTACCAATAGATTATAAATTACAAGATGGAGATATAGTTAAAATAAAAACCGATCCTAATTCAACTCCAAATAAAGATTGGTTAAATATTGTAAAAACTACACAAGCAAAAAATAAAATCAAATCTTACTTTTCTAAAATTGATAGAGAAAAATATACTAATTTAGGACAAGAACTATTAGAAAAAGAAATTAGAAAACAAAAGTTATCATTTAAAGAAGTATTTAGTAATGAAAACGTAGAAAAATTATGTAAAGATTTAAAAGTTAAAAACTTAAATGAAATTTATTTGAATGTCGGTTCCTTAAGATATACTCCAACATATATAATAAATTTAATATATGAAGATAAGAAAAATGTTCAAGATATATTACTTGATAAAGTATTAAATAGTAAATTAAGTAACCAAAAAAACATATATAAAAAAGATATTATAGTAGATGGTTGTGATGATATATTAGTTAATTTAGCCGAATGTTGTTATCCAGTAAAAGGTGATGATATAGTAGGGTTTATAACTAAAGGTAATGGTGTTACAGTACATAAAAAGAATTGTAATAACCTAAAAGGTATTAGTACAAGATTAATTAGTGTTAAATGGAATACTGAAAGTGATAATACTTATATATCAAAAATTAAAGTTTATACTAATGATACGGATAACAATATGATAAGTATTATAACTAAGGCTAGTTTAAAAAATATAACAGTAACATCAATAACTGAATTTAATAAAAATAATACTCAAGGATATAATGTGACAATTAAAGTAAAAGATAAAGAAATGCAAGAAAATTTCATAGAAAGTATAAGAATATTACCTTTTGTAATAAATATTGAACTAGAGGGATAAAATGAGAGTAGTAATACAAAGAGTTAGTGATGCTAGTGTAACTATTGATAACAAAGTATATAATTCAATAAATAATGGATTTATGGTTTTAGTAGGTTTTACTGAAGGAGATAATTCTTTAGATATTGACTATATTGTAAAAAAGATCGTTAATTTACGAATATTTGATGATGAAAATGGTGTTATGAATAAAAGTATATTAGATACAAATGGTACTATACTTTCTATAAGCCAATTCACACTATATGCTAATACAAAAAAAGGAAACAGACCAAGTTATATAGATGCTTTAAAAGGTGAGTTATCTACTAAACTTTATGATGAATTTAATAAAAAATTAAATGAAATAGTACCAACTAAAACAGGTATATTTGGTGCTGATATGAAAGTTAGTTTAATTAATGATGGTCCAGTTACAATAATAATAGATAGTAAGGAAAAATAAAATGGAAATTAGAAATAATAAAAATTTAAAAGGGAAATATTATATTTTAATTTCAATTTGTATAATAATTATAACTTTATTTATTATAATGCTTATATATCCATATTTTAAAGTTCCAAATTATAAAGTGAATAAATGTTTAGAAGCTTATGAATGTGTGAAAAAAGAAAATAATTTATATAGTTGTAAATATTGCAGTGAATTTGATAATGATACATGTATAAAAGAAAAAAGTATAGAATGCGAGTTAAATAATGAATGAATTAAAAATTAATGGAATTTACAAACATTTTAAAGGAAATTATTATTTAGTTGAAGGAATTGTTATAGATTCTGAAACTAAAGAAGAAATGGTTTTATATAGAGCTTTATATAAAGAATGTATAAGATATGTTAGACCAAAAGAGATGTTTTTGAGTGAAGTAGATCATGAAAAATATCCAAACGTTAAACAAAAATATAGATTTGAACTTCAAGATTTAAAATCATTAGTTAAGTAGCATATTTGACAAAATATTAACTTATGATATAATTTAATTGTAATAAATGTTATGGTTTTCTTCATAATATTTAATAGGACAAAAAAGAGACATTTAATCTTTTGGGTAGTTAGGTGTCTTCAGTCCAATAATTTGGTGTGACACCTACATTATCAAGTAGGTGTCTTATTTTTATCCCCTGAAATTCATTATTCTTTCTATTACCAAAAGTAGTAAGAGAAGAAGTATTAAATACTCCAAGAATATATCCTCTCATAGGACCACTTCCTTCCAAATATAAAATAAATGGACTGAGGTTAACACCTAGCGATTAAATGTCTCTAAAAATATTATATAATATTTTACATAAATAACAAATATAAAAATATAGAAAAAATATCTAAAATATATTTAGATATTTTTTTATTTTATACTAAAGGTACTAACTATTTTATCATTAACATAATAAAGAACTTCATCGATATCATAATTATCTTTAATAGACAGATTAATAGAATATGTAACTTCTTCTAGAATGTTATTAGTTGTTATATCACTTAATATGCTTTCATTAAAGTTTAATAACAATGCCTTATCTGTTTCATTATAACTCAACAGTTCTGTATTACTATTTAAATAACTAATTAAATTAGTATTAAGTAGTTTACTACCACTTAGTTCTCTAATTATAACTTCTATTTTACTAATATTTTCATTAGAAACTTTAGTAACAGGTACATAGTAATAATAATCTTCATACTTAGATAAATAATAAATAGTAGTTTTAGTTATATTATTTATATCTGTAATATTAAATTCTTTATTAATGCCTATACTTCTATCTAAAATAGTATTTAATCGTTTTTTAGAATTAGGTAACTTATTTAATATTTCGCCTTCAACATATATAGAAACATATTCAATATTATCTAAACTAGTTAGAGAATATACTATTGCTTCTAACATCTTTTCTTCATTTTTTAAATCTATATTTAATAACTCTTTACTAAAATTAATTTTAACTAACTTATCTTGAATACTTACACTTAATACTTTTGTATTCTTAGGAATAACTTTAGAAAAACCATCTCTAATATATTTATTGGAATCTATCGTTAAAAAACTAATGATTTCTTTAATTTTATCAATAGTAGTTTTACTAGTTAAAATAGTACTAACTCTTGATATATAATTATTTTCATCTATTAAATAAATTATATTATTATCTTCATTTGATTTACTAATACGTGTGTTTATACTTTCATTTTTATCAGGAAATATATAAAGTATACCAAGTATAGCTAAACAAGATAAACTAATTATTATTTTACTTAAAGCTTTTCTCTTTAACATAATTACACCTTAATTAATATTATGTTTTATATTAATTTATATTCTTGAAAAAGATAACAATAAAGTATATAATAAATACATAGAATAGGGTGTATAAATATGGATAAAAAATTAGATGTATTAATTGCAATAATAGTATTTTTAATAATAGTAGTTATAGGTATAGTTATAGGATATTTTTTATCTCAAGGAGTATAAAATGGCAAAAAAGAAGTTGAAGTTAAAAAAGAAAGCAAGAAATAGTTTTGTATTATTTGTAATTCTAGTAGTTGCTATCATAATAGGAATAGATAAGTATAAAGAATATAAATATAAACAAACTAATGAATATAAATTAACGACTGTTGGTTATACTTTAGAAGAAAGTAAATTTATTATAAAAAAATTAAATAACGAAAATGAAACTTACTTTGTAGAAAATAAAAAAAATAATTATATTATAGATTTATTAAATGAAAAATATTTTTTAGAAAGGAATTTATATGAATATTTAGAGTATAAGCAAGATAACAAAAAGAAAAGTTACTACGACATAGTTGCTATAGTAAACGTGGGTGCTAATAAAGATTGGTATGATCCTAAAAGTATTAAAGAAACTGACCTAAGTAAAGATAATTTAATGATAGTTAATAAATTTAATTATCTTAAAGAGGATTACGAACCAAATGAAATAACTAGTATTAGTTTAAACTATTCATATGGTAATAATAAAGTTAGTAAAGATACTAATGATGCATATATAGAAATGGCTAAGGCTGCAAAAGAAGAAGGAATTCAATTAATGGCCAATAGTACGTATAGAACATATAAAAGACAAGATGATATATATAAAGATTTCTATTATTCAAAAGGTATAAGTTATGCTGATAAATATGCAGCTAGAGCAGGATATTCAGAACATCAAACTGGTTTAGCAATAGATATATTTACAACAGGTAATTCAACTACAAGTAATTTTGAAGAAAGTGATGCATTTAAGTGGTTAAGTACAAACGCTCATAAATATGGGTTTATTCTAAGATATCCAAAAGGCAAAGAATATTTAACAGGATATAATTATGAATCTTGGCATTATAGATATTTAGGTGTAGAAACTGCTACTAAAGTTTATCAAGAAGGTATAACTTATGATGAATATTATGCATTTTATATAGAAAAGTAATAGACAAATATTACTTTTTTTGATACTCTATATATAGAGTAGTAAGTCTACTTAAATAATTTATTTATAGAAGTTCAAAAATTATATAATCATCCTTCGTCTCCTGAATATAGCCGGGGGGCGGGTTAAAAATTTTATAATATTTTAGTATGA
>JAZLAK010000039.1:0-6781 GCA_045613165.1 Bacilli bacterium
CTGTAAAAAATACTTCTTTATTAAAGTATCCTGAAAATTCAAATTTATCTGTTAGTCAATTTGGAGTTTTGGTATATGGTATAAGTGATATTAATTCATATGTATTTAATATTACTGGAGATGAAATTGATTATGTAAGCACTAATAAAAATAATAATAGTGTTATTACTGATTATACAAGAATTATAGATGATACTGCTTGGAATAAATTGATAGATAATGAAAAGAATAGTACGTATAATAAATTAAATAATTATTTTATTAATAGAGAAATAACTAGTAAAAATGAATATACAGGTATTTTTAAAGATAAAAATTTAATAGTTATATTATTAGAAAGTGTTAATGAAATAGCTATTAATAAAGAATATTTCCCCAACATTTGGAAAATATATAATGAAGGTATAAGTTTTAGAAATAATTATACTCCTCGTAATAATTGTAGTACTGGTAATAATGAAATGACTGCTATGACAAGTTTATATAGTATTAATAATACTTGTACTACTAATAAATATAAGAGAAATGAATATTTTCAAGCTATATTTAATATGTTTAAAAATCATGGTTATACAACTACTAGTTACCATAGTTATACTGATAAGTATTATTCTAGACATACAATACATCCAAATATGGGATCAACTAAATTTTATGGGGTAGAAGATTTAGGAATGGAATATAGTACAGTTTATGAAGAATGGCCAAGTGATTTAACATTCTTTCAAACTGCAATGCCGTATTATGTTAAAGAGGATAAGTTTATGGCATTTATGACAACTGTTACTACACACCAAACTTATAATGTACCTAGTACTTTAGGTGATAAATATTTAGATTTATTTGAAAATACTGAGTATAGTAAAACAACAAAGAGATATTTATCTAAGATGATTGAATTAGATAAAGCTTTAGGATATATGTTAGAAGAGTTAGAACGTCAAGGTAAATTAGAAGATACTGTTATAGCAATGTTTGCTGATCATTATCCATATGGTTTAACTAACGCTCAAATTAATACTGTATTAGATTATGATGTAAATATTAGACAAGAAGTTGATAGGACTCCTATGGTTATATATAATTCTACAATAGAGCCATTAAAAGTAGAAAAATATACAAGTGTAGTAGATTTATTACCAACGTTATTAAATATGTTTGATATTAATTATGATCCTAGACTTTATTTGGGTAATGATATAATGGATGAAAATTATTTTGGTAGAGTACAATTTGTTGATGGGTCTTGGCAAGATAGTATAGGTTTTTATAGAGCGACAAATGGTAAATTTACGAGTACTAATGATGAAGGAAAAACTTATACTACTGAAGAGATATTAGAGATTAATAAAGATATAACTACAAAACAAAAAATGAGTTCTTTAGCAATAAAAAATAATTATTTTAAATATTTAAGTAATGGTTTAGAAAAGTACAAAGTAGTTGAAGTAAAAGATGAAACAACTAGTGAAGTTGAAGAAACTATTGAAGAATAGATATAAAATTAGATGTGTGTAACGTCTAATTTTTTTAGTTAAAAATAAATTGTTGATTTTTTTTGTTTTAAGTTATATTATTAAATAAGTTGAGGAAGAGGGATATTATGAACTTAGTAATAGTGGAATCTCCAAGCAAAACTAAAGCTATTGGAAAGTATTTGGGTAGTAATTACAAAGTAGTTTCTAGTAAAGGACATGTTAGAGACTTAGCTACTAGTGGAAAATTTGGATTAGGTGTAGATGTAGAAAATGATTTTGCTCCAAACTATATCGCTATCACAGGTAAAAAGAAAATTATTACAGAATTAAAAAAAGAAGCGAAAAGTGCTGATATAGTTTACTTAGCAACCGACCCTGATAGAGAAGGTGAAGCTATAAGTTGGCATTTATTTGATGCTATGGGAATAAAAGAAGATTGTTACCAAAGAGTTTTATTTAATGAAATAACTGAAACAGCAGTTAAAGAGGCTATGAAAAGTCCAAGAAAGATAGATTATAATTTAGTTAAGAGTCAAGAAACAAGAAGAATATTAGATAGAATAATTGGTTTTAGATTATCGAAATTAATGCAATCTAAAACTGGTGGAAAATCAGCTGGACGTGTTCAATCAGTTGCTCTAAAACTTATAGTTGATAGAGAAAGAGAGATTGAAGCATTTATTCCTGAAGAGTATTGGACAATAGAGGCAAAATTTGAAGATTTAAAATCTAATTTGGAAAAGTATAATAATAAAAAGATAGAAATTAAAACTGAAGAAGAAGCTATTGAAATATTATCTAATTTGTCTAATAAATTTAATGTTGTAAGTGTAGAAAGTAAAGAAAAAAATAAAAAAGGTGTTATGCCATTTACAACATCTACGTTACAACAAGCTTGTTCTACTAAATTTAATTTTGGTTCAAGTAAAACTATGAGTGTTGCTCAAAAACTATATGAAGGTAAAGATATTGGTAGTGAAACAGTAGGTTTAATTAGTTATATGAGAACAGATTCTACAAGATTATCAAATGTATTTGTTGGAGATGCCTTAGAATATATAAAAGAAGTTTATGGAGAAAAGTATGTAGGGAATGTAAAAGTTGCAAAAAAGAAGGATAATGTACAAGATGCTCATGAAGCAATACGACCTACAAGTATTAAAAGAACTCCTGAAAGCGTTAAAAAATATTTAACTAATGATGAATATAAGGTATATAGTATTATATATTATAGAGCGCTAGCTAGTTTGATGAAAGATGCTAAGGTATTACAAACTAGTATAGTATTAGATAATAATAATTATCAATTTAAAACAACTGGTCAAAAAACTGTATTTGATGGTTTTATGAAAGTTTATAAAGATTACATGAGTAGTGAGGATATCGAATTACCAGTTATAAATGAAGGAGATATATTAGAGACTGAAGATATAATAAAAGAACAACATTTTACTAAACCACTTCCACGTTATACTGAAGCATCATTAATTAAAGAAATGGAAAGTTTAGGTATAGGGAGACCTAGTACTTATGCTAAAACAATGGAAACATTGAAAGAAAGAGCATATGTTACAATTGAGGATAAAAAGTTTCATCCAACCGAAGTTGGTGTAGAAACAACTGATAAATTACAAGAATTTTTCTCTAATATTATAAATGTTGAATATACTGCTAATATGGAAAATGAACTAGATGAAATAGCAGAAGATAAATTAGATAATATAAAAGTTTTAACAACATTTTATAATGAATTTGAACCATTAGTAGAGAATGCTTTTTCTAATATGGAAAAGAAAGCACCAACTTTAACTGGTGAAAAATGTCCAGATTGTGGAAATGACTTAGTTATTAGAAAAGGTCGTTATGGAGAGTTTACTGCATGTAGTAATTATCCTGAATGTAAATTTATAAAAAAGGAAGAAAAAGAAATAACTACAATTTGTACTTGTCCTATATGTAAAAAGGGTGAAATTGTAGAAAAAACAACAAGAAGAAATAAGATTTTCTATGGATGTAATAATTATCCAAAGTGTAAAACTGCAGCATGGGATCTACCAACTGGAGAATTATGTCCTGAATGTAAAAATTTATTAGTAGAGAAGAATAATATTATAAAATGTAATAATTGTGATTATGAAAAATAGTACTTGAAAAAGTACTTTTTTAATTGTATACTTTTATTAGAGTAGTAAGACTACTTAATTAATTTATAAAAGTTCTAAAAATTATATAATCGTCCTTCGTCTCTTCGATTTTAGTCGGGGGGGGGGTTAATAATTATATAATTTTTTTGTATGTAAAACGACAAAATAATCACTTTTCGTACTCTAAAATTATACTAAAACTCATGCTTCATGTTAATTATGTTTTAGTTATGTTAACATGAAATTATAGAAAAATAATAGAGAATAGGAGTGAATTTGTCTATGAATAGAAGACAAAAAATAATAGCTAGTGTAACAGGAATATTTTTAGTACTATTATTACTAGTGGGATTAACATATGCATACTTCTTAACTAACATAACTGGTAATAATAAAGATAAATCTATTTCAGTTAGTACTGCTAATTTAGCGTTAGTATATAGTGATGGTAATGGAATCATAGCGCCAGAAGAAGAAATTATTCCTGGAACAACATTAGATTCAAAAACATTCACTGTAAAAAATAATGGTAATGATACTACAGAATATGTAGTAGTAATAGAAGATGTAAAAGTAACTACAGTATCGGGAACGACAACAACATTTGAAAGTAATGATTTCGTATATACATTAACATGTACAAGTGATGGTGAAGCATGTAATGGAGTAGACACAGAAGCAACATTCCCAATAAATAACGGAATATTAATAGGGAATAGTGTAGAAGTAGGAAAAACACATACATATGCATTAACAGTAACATATAAAGACACAGGAATAGATCAAAGTGCAGATATGAATAAAATATTGGAAGCGAAAGTAAATATAGCAGATCCAAATAGTTTCAATCCATATGCAGGAGAAAAAGGAAGTTTAGCATATACAATAATAAATAATGCAGTAACAGCAACAAGTGCAGAAAAAGAGGCTGGATATGCAGAATATAGAGCAATGCCTTTAACTACACCTGCTGGGAGAGCATCTATTAAATATAATAAAATCGGAGAAGAATCAACTGCTGAAAGTATCATAACAATATTTTCGTACCAACAAAACTATTATTGGACTTATGGGACTGGATATACAATAGATCCTATAACGGGAAAATTCTCATTAAGTGGAGTAAGTACATGTAAATATAATGATGGAACATGTCATGAAACTTTGGTGGGTAAATATATAGTGGGTTCATCTGCTACAAACAATTCCAATGTTGCAGATGAACCCCAAAATACAACAAATGTAACGTCAATATATAAAGTAACAACAGCGCCAGCAAGCAGCGCAACGCCTTCTGCAACAATTACAATGAAAACAAAAAAAATAAATAAAACATCTTATAGTGTAGAAAGCACACTAACAACAACAGCTGATGAATATGGAACAAGTTATTATTATAGAGGGTCTGTGAAAAATAATTATTTAGAATTTAATAAAATGTGTTGGAGGATCGTACGTATCGAAGGTGATGGTTCAATCAAAATTACATTAGCAGCTCAAAAATTATGTGGTGCAATAACAACCGAAGATATAGGGAGTGCATTTATTGGTGATGGGAATTATGGTTATATAATAAATTATGGTGAATATAGTACTCAATATTTAGCGGATTATGAAAATAGCGACAATAGTACATCAAGTATGAAATATAAACTTGATGAATGGTTTACAACTAATCTATCAAAAGTATCAAATAAATTAAAGACAACACAAGTATGTATAGGAGATACAACAATAAAATATGATGACAATGGAAATGTGTTACAAGGAGAAGACTTAGGATATTGGAATTACGAATCGTATAAAAGACTTAAAAATGATAAAATAGCATCGCTGATATGCAATGCAAATGGACAAAGAACAATTAATGCACAAATTTTCCCATTAACAGTAGATGAAGTAGTATTTGCAGGAGGTAGTATAAGTGATAGCAACTATAGTTACTTTTTAAGAGAAAACGCTTCATCGAACTATTGGTGGACAATATCTTTATCAAATTTTTCTAATAATATTGGAGGAGATAATGCATTTATAATTTCAGAGGATGGATATATTAGTAAAGAAGGTTTTATGCTTCTTAGTTTCGGTTTACGTCCCGCAATTTCCTTAATATCAGGTATAGTAATCACAGAAGGAAATGGAACAATCGATAATCCTTATATAATAAATTAAAAATCGTAAAATTAATTACGATTTTTTTATGTTTATCTCATTTAATTTTATTAATTCAATAATAGCATTAGATCTATTAATTACATCTAATTTTTGCATTACATTAGAAATATGATTACGTACAGTTTTTTCACTAATATTTAATATTGCACTTATTTCTTTAGTACTTTTATTTTCGATTAGCAACTGAAATATTTCTTTTTCTCTCTTAGTTATTATATTTTTCATATTAACACTCCCTATAATATTACTCAATATATTTTATGAGAAAAAATATTTGATGTTATTGAAATTTAACAGTTATATACATTTTATTAGTATATTGTTCTTGTATTTTTCTTATAATATCATTCGCTAACTTTACATCGTGTGTTTTATTAGATATTGTTACAGATATTTTATCTTTATCTATCTTAACAAAACTTTTATAACTAAAATCTTTTTCTATTAACTTTTCTATACTTTCTTCTTTTCCTTTATTAGAATTAATATTTTGAATTTTTTCATAGGCAGTGTTTTTTTCTTCTAAAGTAGTTTTTTCATTTAAAAGAATAGATTGAAGTTCTTGCATAGTACTTTCTATCTCTTCATCATTTTGAACTCTTAAGGCGGTTAAAGAATCACTATTATCTATATTAATAGTTTGCACCTCTGTATTATTTTCCTTTATAGTTGCTAATGTATTATTTGGCATAGCAACGTAATATACGCTTAAAACCAAAATAATGCTAAATAGAGTTAAAAACCATAAACTTTGTTTATTTATCATATTATTCCTCCAATAACTATTACATTATATTAATAAATTAAATTATTTATTCTATAAAAATAAACTTAAAGCATAAACTATAATCTTTGCTATTATACGCCACATATTATCCTCCTTCTAAAAACGTAATAAAAAGAATTTAATTTTAATATAAATATGTCTTAATATATTATACATATTAAACTAATAATAGGAGTCTTAAAACTATTCTAAATATT
>JAZLAK010000040.1:0-18639 GCA_045613165.1 Bacilli bacterium
AGATTTAACTATTATAAATAATAATATAGAATTTAGAACAAATAATAATATAGTTGTAATAAAGAATTATAGAAATAATAAAGATATAGAATTAAATGAAATAATAGAACGTTTAATTAAAGAAAAAATACTAAAACGAAAAGAATATTTAAGAAAGAAAAAAATTAATAGAAATAAAAGAGTAGCATGTACGCTAATTTTAGGTGCAATTACTTTATCAACTTTATTTTCCAGTTTCTCTAATGCTAAATCATCAGAAATTAAAAATGATATTTTGCATAATAATCACAATATAGAGATAAATTATTCTCGAGATAATGACTTAGTAGCAACAAATGTAGAATATATCCCAAACGAAGAAAAAGAAATTGATTCTAGAGATATTGAAGACAAAAATATAATTGAAGTTACATTTGATTCAAGAGTGGAAACAGAAAAATTTCAAGTTACTAAAGCTTATTATAAAGATATAATTACTAATATTGCTTTAGAATATGGCATAGATCCTCAAATTATTTTGGCTATAGCTACTCAAGAAAGTGGAATTCACGATATAGATAGGAGCGGACCAGCTATAGGTTTAATGCAAATAGAAAAATCAGTTTGGAATAATCAAAGTTTAACTGCGTACAATTATTCTAAAAATCAAGAAGAAACAGTTTTTATAACAGAAGAAAAATTAAAGGATTTAGAATTTAATATAAGAACGGCTTGCATGATATTTCAACAATGTTTGAAAAATTCAAATTACAATTTAACAGTAGCAATACAAATGTATAATTATGGTTATGGAAATATAATCAATACTTTTAAAATGTGTTATGGGAATAATGTGGATTTTGATGAGACAACTAAGAGTAATGATAATTTATGGATGGACTATAGAGAAAACATATCAGCAGGGGATAAAGAATATTTAGAACATATACTTTCATATATAGAAAATATAGAAGATATATATAATAAAAATAATGATAACATAATAAATTATGAAATAAGAAATAAAAGTTTAGATAAAAAAACTTTTATCTAAACAGTTGATTAATTTTGTGAATTTGACATTATTACTAGAATATGTTAAAATGTAAATACCAATGGGGGTTGGACAATAGAATATAATGACAAAATAAAACTCCATTGTGGAGTTTTTTAACATTGACAAAAATATAAAACAGTGTTAGAATACTTACAACTTTCAAAAAAAGTGCAGATTTATTCTAGAAGGGGGATATGAAATATGTACGAAGAAACAAAAAGTTCTATTGATTGGAAAGGAATATTTTTAAAGGTTATTATTGCATTTTTAATAGTTTTAATAGCTGTAAAAGGTTATACAACATTAAAAGGTGATAATAAACAAACTATTAAAACTACTACGGAAACAACTGCTGAATCTAAAAGTTCATCAACATTCACAGCAAATATTGAAAAATTAAGAGATGCTGGAGAAAAATATTATACAACTAATAAAGATAAATTACCTGTAAGTGAAGGTAATACAACTATGGTAACTTTAAATGAATTAATTAATTCAGGAGTTATTACAACACTATCTGATGAAGATGGTAAAACATGTGATGGAGAAAGTAGTTATGTAACAGCTGTTAAAGAAGGAGAAAAAACTAAGATTAAGGCTAACTTAGTTTGTGGAAGTGCTTCAAGTTACTCTTTAGTTTATATGGGTGAAAATGATGCTGAAACTAAAGAAGAAACAACTACTACAACTACAAATAATGGTTCAACAACTACAACAAGTAGTTCAAGTAAAAAAACTACTACAACTTGTTCTAAAACAACTTGTGGTACACCAAGCGTTAGTGTTAATACTAATGTTTCACAAAAAGTAACTATTAATAGTGACAAAAAACCAAGTGGAAATACTTCATCAAATGCTACAAATAATAATACTAATAACGTAGTAAATAAATATTACACTGTAAGTTTTGATAGTAATGGTGGAAATAGAGAATATGCTCCACAAACAGTTATTAAAAATGGTAAAGCTTACAATCCAGGTTCAACAACAAGAACTGGTTATACATTTGATGGATGGTACTTAAATGGATATAGATATGATTTTAGTACTCCAGTAACAAGTAATATAACATTAACAGCTAAATTTACAAAAAATTACGATTATGATTATGACTATGACTATGATTATGATTATGATTACAATTATGATAGAGATGAATTATTAACAACAACAACTAGTAGTACAATTTATTCATTAGCATGGGATAAATATGGTAGTGATGATATTGAAGTTTCTCATACTTTAAGAGTTCCAGAAATAATTGAAGAAAGAGATACTGTAAAAGTAAAAATTAAAAGTGTATCTGTAAGTAGTGCATTAACTAGTAGTACACAATTAAATTCTTATAGAAATAAATTCAATGATACATTTATTTATAAACGTAATGGATGGGAAGCTAGAAATTTATTAACTTCTAATTTAGCAAAAGTAAATACAAGTTATGTTGATATAATTCCAGAAACAACTAGATATGTAGAAATTGAAGATGCAATAGATGAAGGATTTAACGTTACTTGGTATGCTGATCGTATAACTTCTCAATGTAGAAATACATTTAATGTAACTGGACCTAATGGTGATGTTTCTTATAACAACTGTGGATATGGTATCGTATACAAAGTTACATGGCAATATCAATATTATAGATAATTAGAAAGTAGAAAATACTTTCTTTTTTATTGCATAAAAAAAGCATCTTTTGATGCTTTATTTTGTTTTACCTTTAAGTCCTACTATTACATAAGGGTCTTCTTCTGTACCAGTACCGGTAACATTAGTGTTTTCACTAATATTTATAACTAATTTTGCCATTCCAGCATTACTAGCTGAGGTAGGTAATACTGTTGTATTAATTTTGTAAACTTGATTTGTATTTTCACTATTTGCAGTTATTGTCCAATAAGAATTAGGGAACTCTGCTAGATAATTATAATTTCTACAAGCAATAGATTTTGTATTCAAACAATTGCTATCTAAACTTGCTATCATATATTCATTTAATTGTAATAAACCTAAGTATTGATTATCTAATTTAGTAGCACATTCTATACTACCATCATTTACTGAACTTTCAGTATCACGTTTACCAATACATAATGATGTTTCTTTTATAAATCCTTTGATATTATTACTAATTACATTTTCACTATTATAAATGTTTTCTAATTCGTCTTTAATTCTACTATTTAAATTATTATCATAATAATTATTAATACCAGTAGTTGCTAATTTATCAGCATTATATCTATCATCCCATACAACTGGGTCTCTACGTTCAGCTTCTATTAATCTTATAGAATTATCATTGTTAATTTTAGTTATTCTCCATAAGATTCCGTCCATAACTAAATAATTATTAACTTTATCACCTCTAAAATAATGAGAATCACCAACAACATATAAACCATTACCACTTGTAACAACATTTTCTAATAATATTTCTCTTAAATTTCCTGAGATATAAGATTTATTAGGCATTGTACAACTCAAGCTTGGTGAATACATATAATAATCGTTATTATTTTCTATAGTTAAAGTTCCTGAACATGTAGTATTTTTATCTAATAACTTATCTAAATCTTTGATTATACCTTTATTAACTAAATCAACTAAAGAAATAGTTGTAACTCCACCTTTATTAGGTAACTCATCCTTATTAACTGAATAGTAACTTTTAGCCTTATCAACTATAACTAATTCTAATTTAGATGGTTCATACTTTTTAGAACAAGATGACATCATAATTAAAAATAAAAATAATATAATAAAGCAACCTAATACTATGAATATAATCTTTTTTAATTTCTCATCCATTAAATCAACTCCTAGAAAAAGTATAGCATGTGATACTTTTTATTTCAATAATTGAATGATAACTATTTGATTATTTTTATAATTATGATATTATTTATATAGGATGTGATAATGTGAAAAAACTTACGACAAAAACAAAAAATAAAAAAGAAGAAATAAAAATGCCAAAAACAAAAATTCAAAAATTAAAATTGAAACATAAAAAATTATTTATTATAGCAGGAGCTTTACTACTAGTTTTATTGACGTTATTTTTATTAACAGGAAATAAAGAAAAATTAGAAACCTCAAATATTAAAACAACTACAACAACAAAAAAAGTAGAAGAAACAAAAGAAGTGAAAATTGTTAATCTAAATTCTAAAACTAGACCTTATGCAGTAATGATAAATAATGTTAGTACAGCTAGACCATTACAAAGTGGTTTACAAGATGCTTTTATAATATATGAAATGATTGTAGAAGGTGGAATTACTAGATACTTAGCATTGTTCCAAGATACAAATACTGAAAGAATTGGTTCTATTAGAAGTGCAAGACATTATTATTTAGATTATGCATTAGAAAATGATGCTATCTATGTTCACCATGGAAATTCTCCACAAGCAAAAAGTGATTTTTCAAAATTAAATATAGATAGAATTGAAGTAAATACTTCAAGCACAGGTTGGAGAGATAAAACTTTAAAAGTATCTAGTGAACATACATTATTTACAAGTGCTGAAAAACTTGCTAAAGGATTAAAAAATAAAAGAACTGAAAGAAATAAAGAATTGTTGTTAAATTATTCAGCTGATGAAATTAAGTTAAATGAAATGGAAGGCAGTTTAAATGCTACTTCAGTTAAAATTCAATATTCAAATAATACTACAACTTCTTATAAATATAATGCTGATGAAAAAGTTTATTATAGATTTGTAAATAATAAAGAACATACTGATTATGTTACTAAAAAACAATATACAGCAAAAAATATAATAACTTATCAAGTAAAAAATTATACATTAAATGACGCTGAAAATAAAGGACGTCAAGGGTTGGAAAATATAGGTAGTGGAACAGGATACTATATCTCTAACGGTTATGCAATAAAAATAAATTGGAAAAAAGATTGTAGAGAATGCCAAACAGTTTATACATATACAAATGGTAAAGAAATAAATGTAAATGATGGAAACACATTTATACAAATACAACCAACAAATAAAGATTTAGTAATAGAATAAAAAGGTGATAAAAAATGAATGTAATTTTAGAGAATTATTTGATTATTGTATTAGTTGGATTATTCTTTGTTTTTGCTCTTATTGGATATTTGATTGACATGTTAAGAAATAGTAATACACAAAAAAAAGAAGATATTCCAAATATTAAACCGGTTGAAATAGCAAAGATTGATTCTAAAGAAGAAATAAATATAGAAATACCAACTATTCAAAGTGAAAATAAAGAACAAAATACAGGAGACGAATTACTAGAAAATTACGATAAAGAAACACAATAAAAAATGTAAAGAAGATTTTATAATCTTCTTTTTATAGATTAAATAAGTTTTTTTTGATATAATAGAATATATTATAAAGGAGTGATAAAATGACATTCACAGCAATATGGAGTGTAATAACTAAAATTATAGATATATGCTTAGTTTGGGTTATGTTTTATTTTATATTTAAAAATATAAAAAATAATGTAAAAATGGTACTTATATTTAAAGGAGTATTAATAATTATATTAATTAAGATAATAAGTAATATACTTGATTTATATACAATAGGATTGTTATTAGAATATGTATTATCTTGGGGACCAATTGCATTGATAGTAATTTTCCAACCAGAGATAAGAAATGTTCTTGAAAGTATAGGAAGAAGTCAATTATTGGGAAGACATAAAGTTTTAACAGTCGACGAAAGAGAAAAGATTGTATTTGAAATAATGAATGCAATAGAATATTTAAAGAAAAATAGAATAGGAGCATTAATAGTATTAGAAAGAAATATGTCATTACAAGAATATATTGAACCTGCTCAAAAAATATATTCTGATATTACAGGAGCATTATTAGATGCAATATTCTTGCCGCCAAACCCATTACATGATGGTGGAGTTATTATTCAAGGTGATAAATTAACATGTGCTGGTGCAGTATTTAAAACTAGTATGAATCCAAATGTTAATAAAAAATTAGGAACTAGACATAGAGCAGCGTTAGGTGTTGCTGAAGAAACTGATGCAATTGCTCTAGTAGTATCTGAAGAAACAGGTAGAATATCAATCGCAGTAGATAACCATCTACATTACAATCTTACATTAGAAGAATTTAAAATGAAATTACTTGAAGAGTTAAAACCAAAAACAGAAGTATTCTATGATGCAGATGAGGAGGATGAAATAGATGAATAAGATATTAAAACCTATTATCGCATTGTTAAAAATTATATATAATATATTGGATAAATTGATTGTAACTCCAATAAGTAAGTTAATATATAGAATAAGTAAATTAGGAAAAAATAATAATGGTAAATTAGAAAGAATACTTAATAGACCAATAGTATTGTTATACGTATCATTATTATGTGCTATAGCAGTATTCTATTTAACTGATAGTAAAGTTATATCTCTTGTAGATAATGAAGCGGAGATTATAACAGGCCAAAAAGTAAATATAATATATAACGAAGAAAATTATGTTGTTGAAGGTGTTCCAGAAACTGTTGATATAACGTTAATAGGATCTAAAAGTAATTTATATTTAGCAAAACAAATTGGAGATCATGAAGTTGTTTTAGATTTAACAAATTATGATCCAGGAACATATAAAGTTAAGTTAAAATATAATCATTCGATGAATAATGTTAGTTATAAATTAGACCCAGGAACAGTATCAATAAAAATAAGTGAAAAAGAAAGTGAAATATTTAATTTATCTTATGATTTAGTTAATGAAAATAAATTAGACAAAAAATTAAATATTAGTAGTGTAAAACTAGACAAGAGTGAAGTAATAGTAAAAGGTTCTAGAGAAACATTAGATACAATTTCAAATGTAAAAGCTTTAGTAGATGTAGAAGCAGCCGGTTTAACAAATAAAGGTGAATATGAAGTTGATTCAATCAAATTAGTTGCATATGACCATAATGGAAATAAAGTTAATAATGTTGAAATGGTGCCAAACAATATAAGTGCCAAGGTAAAAGTTGAATCATATTCAGTTGAATTGCCAGTTAAAGTAATTACAACAGGTAATATAACAACTGGTTATGCATTAAACAGTATTAATTCATCAGTAACAAAAGTTACAGTATATGGTGATCAATCAGTATTAGACTCATTAACTTCTATAGAAGCTCCTATAGATATAACAGGCTTAAGTACTGACAAAACATTTAGTGGAGTAACATTAACAAAACCAGCTGGGGTTAGATATATGAGTGAAACAACAACTAGTGTAACTGTAACATTAGATCAAGAATCTAGTAAAGAATTTGCTGGTATAGTAATTGAATCTAAAAACGTTGCTAGTGGATACTCGGTTTCAGCTCTAACTGAAAACGATAGAACTATAACAGTTATAGCGAAAGGTGTTAGTAGTGCATTAGAAAACTTAGAAGCATCTAACATTAAAGCGTATATTGATCTATCAGGTTATACATCAGGTACTTATGAAGTGGAAGTTAAATTACAAACTGATGATTCAAGATATACATTAGTATCTACAACAAGCAAAGTTAATATTAAAATATCAAAAAGTAGTTAGTATACTACTTTTTTTTCTTTTTTTATGATAAAATCATACTAGGTGATAATATGAATAAAGGTTTTACTCTAGTTGAACTTATAGCTGTAATTGTTATATTAGCTTTACTTGTAATAATAACTACTCCTGCGTATGATACAGTTAGCGCTAATATAAAAACTAGAAACTATGAATCTAAAAAAAGTTCAATCAAAGCACAAACCTTATCATATGTTGAAAAGTACATGAAAAATAATGTATATAATGGACCTAATGATAAAGGAAAAAGAATATGTTTTACAGTAGATTATTTAATTCAAAATGGAATAATATCTAGTGATAGTGATACAAAAGAATATATTCAAAATGATATAAATGGAGATAAGTATCTAACTGGTCAAACTCCTAAAAAAGTTTATATACAAGTATTTTATGATTACGAAAAATTAAAATTACAAGCATTTACTTTAGATGAAAATAAAAATGATGCAACAACATACAATTTTGGTAAGGACATAGTTTATGCCTTCTTATCATGTAATGAAACATATTAATATAAAAAGGTGATAAAATGAAAAAAATGATTTTATTAATTATGGATGGTTTTGGATATAGAGAAGAACCACACGGAAATGCAATTATAGATGCTCACATGCAAACTTTTACCGAATTATGGAATAAATATCCCCATAGCATTTTAGAAGCTAGCGGCTCATATGTAGGACTACCTGATGGACAATTTGGTAATAGTGAAGTTTGTCATACTGCTATTGGTGTAGGTAAAAAAATCAAACAAGATATAACAATAATAAATGAAATAGTAGATAATGGAAAAATAAAAAATAACGAAGAACTATTAAAACTTATAGAACATGTTAAAGAAAACAACTCAACATTACATTTAATGGGACTATTAAGTGATGGTGGTGTACATTCTAATATTGAATATATGTCAAAAATAATTCCTATATTAAAAGAATTAGGAATAGAAAAAGTTATATTCCATGCAATAACTGATGGTAGGGATACAGATTCTATGTGTGCATTAAAATATATCGATATGATGAATGAGGTACTAAATGAAAATAACTTAGGGCATATTGGTACTGTATGCGGTAGATTTTATGCAATGGATAGAGATAATAAGTGGGAAAGAACAAGAGTATATACTGATATGTTAGTAAATGGAAAAGGCTTAAAAATATTAAATGCTGATGTTGCAATAAAGAATTGTTATAAAAGAGGCTTAACTGACGAATTCTTACCTCCACTTATATTAAATCCAGAATTTAAAATAAATGAACATGATGGACTTTTATGGTTGAATTTTAGATCGGATAGAGCAAGACAAATATTAAAAAGTCTAACTGATATCTCATTTGACGAATACCCTATAGGTCATGTAAACAACTTAAAAGTTACTACAATGTTTGAAGTGCCTGAAGTAGACACTCCAACATTATTAAAAAAAGAATTATACAATATTTATAGTATTGGAAGATACTTTAGTGACTTAAATATGACACAAGCTAGGGTTGCTGAAACTGAAAAATATGCGCACGTTACTTATTTCTTTAACGGAGGTATAGAAGATAAATTAAAATTATGTGATAATTTTAAAATAGAAAGTCCCAAAGTAGCAACATATGATTTGAAACCTGAAATGAGTATAGAAGGAGTTACTAAACAAGTTTTAAAATGTATAGATAAAGATTATGATTTTATACTTGTTAACTTTGCGAATCCAGATATGGTAGGACACACAGGAAATTATGATGCTGCAGTAAAATCATTAGAATTTGTAGATGCTGCATTAAAGAAAATTTATAACTACGCTGAAGAAAATTTTTATAATTTAATAATTACAAGCGATCATGGTAATATAGATACGATGATTGATTCTCATGGGATACCTGTTACAACACATTCTATGAGTCCGGTTCCATTTATCTTTTGTGATGAAAATATAAAACTAAAGGAATATGGAGACATTACAATGATTGCACCAACTTTATTAAAATATATGGATATAAAAATACCAGAAGAAATGGTAGAAACTCCATTACTATTTAAAAGAGAGGATTAAAAATGATTGATACTAGCGTTTTAAGAGAAAATGATATAAGGGGAGTTTATGGCAAAAATATAACTGAAGAATTAGCAGCAAGATTAGGAACTGCATTTGGAGCTTATTTAATTGAAAATGGAAAAAACGAATGTGTTGTAGGTTATGACAATAGAGTAAGTGGCGAAAAATTAGTGGAAAATCTAATGAGAGGATTAGTTAATACTGGTATTAATATAAAATTTATAGGAATGGTAACTACTCCAATATTAAACTACGCTACTATTTCATTAAATATTGAAGCAGGTATAATGGTAACTGCTAGTCATAATCCAGCTAATGAAAACGGATTCAAAATATTTGGAGAAAATTTTCTGCACTTAAAAAGAAGCGAATTAGAGAAAGTTTATGAATATATAAAAACTCCATCACAAATTAAAGGTAGAGGTAGTATAGAATTTATAAATATTATAGATAAATATATTAATATGCTAGAAACTTACATATTAAAAGGAAGTAGAAGATTAAAAATAGCAATAGATACTGGTAACGGAACAACAAGTTTATTTATAAGAGATATAATTTCAAAATTTAATATAGAACCAATATATTTAAATGTAGTAAGTAACGGAAACTTTCCGATTCATAACCCAGATCCAAACAACGATAAAAATTTAGAAGAACTAAAAAAAGTTGTTAAAGAACAAAATTGTGATTTCGGTATTGCTTACGATGGCGACGGAGATAGAGTAGGAATAGTTGATGAATTAGGTAACACAATAGAAAGTGACAAACTAATAGCGATTTTCTCAAGAGATATTATTCCTAAAACATTAAATAAAAAAGTTTTAATTGATGTAAAATGTTCTAATGCTCTAGTAGAAGATATAAAAAGTCTAGGTGCTGAACCTATAATGGTTAAAAATGGAAGTGCATTTATAGAAAACGAATTAAATATAAGAGATATATTAATTGGTGGTGAATACTCAGGACATATCTTCTTTAGAGATAAATTTTATGGCTTTGATGATGGTATTTACGCAAGTCTAAGATTATATGAAATATTATCTAATACAAATGTAAAATGTTCTAATTTATTAGAAGGTTATACACATTATTTTAATACCCCTGAAATAAAAGTAAAAACTACTGATGAAAAAAAATGGGATATAGTGAATAACGTAAAAAAATATGTTATCTCTAAAAATTATGAATACTTAGACATTGATGGAGTAAGAGTAATATTTAAAGATGGTTGGGCTTTAATAAGATGTAGTAATACTGGGCCTAACTTAACTTTGAGATTTGAGGCTAAAACTGAAGAACGATTAGAAGATATAAAAAATGAATTTGAAACTTTAATAAGTAAATTAGTGTAAAGAAAATGTATTCATATATACATTTTTTTTAACTCATGTTATAATTAAATTACCTAGATGATTGGTATATCATATAAAACCGACTAAGTGTGATTATTGGGAGTCTAATTAATAAGTGGTGTAGAAAACTAGTCCATTAAGTGAACTAGGATCCTAAAACTTATTATGTGATGCCCACCTGCGAGAGAGCGGGATTTTATCACATATACTGATTTCTAGGTTTTATTGTGGGTGTTAATATGTTTGAGAGAATTATAAATTTAATAGGTAAAGAAAAATTTAGTAAATTACAAAATAAAAAAATATTGATTGTTGGATGTGGCGGAGTTGGTGGTTATGCTCTAGAAACTTTAGTAAGAAGCGGAATTCTTAACATTGATATTATAGATTTTGATAAAATAGATATTACTAACTTAAATAGACAAATTATTACTAATCAAAATAATGTTGAAAACTTAAAAGTGGAAGAAGCGAAGAAAAGAGCATTATCGATTAATCCAAACGCAATAGTAAACATTTTTCCAATATTTTTAAATAAAGATAATATTAATGACATTCTTTCAAATAAATATGATTATATAATAGATGCATGTGATTCTATAGATACAAAAATAGAATTAATAAAACAAAGTATTGAAAAAAGAGTTAAACTTATATCTTGTATGGGAACTGCCAAAAAAATAGATCCAACAAAATTAAATATAACTACACTTGATAAGACAAATTATGATCCTTTAGCAAAGGTAATGAGAAAGAAAGTTAAAGATTTAAAAATAAATAGTAAAAAAATAAAAGTGGTATCATCTAATGAGGTTCCAATAGAATGTGATTCATTAGGAAGTTTTATGATGGTACCAGCAACTGCTGGAATACTTTGTGCAAAATACGTTATTGAAGATATAATTAATAATTGATTATATCTTTTATTTAATATATAATACTTTTACTTAAATAAGGAGAAAGAATTATGAAAATGATTGTTAGCGATTATGATAATACTATAAAAAGATTTTATGGTATTCCAAATACAATTCAAAAAATAGATCTAATACTAGACTTAAGATATATAAAGAAATTTATAGAAGAAGGTAACTTATTTAATATTTCATCTAAAAGAACAATAACATCAATAAGAGAAGAAATAGAAAAATATAAAGTTCCTTATAGTTATATAACTGCAAATGGAGGTTTAGTTACATTTGATAAAAATGACAAACTTATTTATGCAGAATATTTAGAAAAAGAAATGTTAAAAGCGATAGAAGAATTGTCTAAAAAGACAAATTTATTAGAAAATTTAACAATATATGATGTAAATGGGAATAAACAAAAAGAATTAAAAGATGAACTGATATCAGTAAGTTTAACAGTTAGAAATGTAAGGGATACAATAGCATTTTTTAAAAGTTTAAATATAGATTTAGGTAAGTACCATTTATCACATAAAAGATTTGGTTTTGGTATAAGTAATGCAATAAATAAAAAAAAAGGAATAGATTTACTTTTAGAAAAAATGGATAATAAACCAAACGAAATAATAACTATTGGTGATTCTTTTCATGATGTTGAAATGATATATGAATATAATGGTTGGTGTATAAAGAACAGTGAATTAGATTTATATAATTCAGGTTCAATAAATAGAACACCTAATATTAGAACTTTAATAAAGAGAGTAAAATAAATTTAAAACAATAATAAATTATGATAAAATAATTAATGAATGAATGGGTGATACTTATGAATAATAAAGTAAGAAATTTTTCAATTATAGCTCACATAGATCATGGTAAAAGTACTTTAGCTGATAGAATATTAGAACTTACTAATAGTGTTAGTTCACATGATATGAAAGCACAATTATTAGATTCTATGGATATTGAAAGAGAAAGAGGAATTACAATTAAATTAAATGCTGTAGAACTTTTATATAATTATAAAGGTGAAGAGTATACTTTACATTTAATAGATACCCCAGGGCATGTAGACTTTTCTTATGAAGTATCACGTAGTCTTGCTGCATGTGAAGGTGCAATTTTAATTGTAGATGCCGCTCAAGGTATAGAAGCTCAAACTTTAGCAAATCTTTATTTAGCATTAAATAATAACTTAACAATTATACCAGTTATTAACAAAATAGATTTACCAAATGCTGACATAGAAAAAGTTACAAATGAATTAGAAACAGTTTTAGGTTTTAAACGTGAAGAAATAGTTTTATGTAGCGGAAAAACTGGAGTAGGAGTAGATAAATTATTAGATGCAATTGTAGAACGTATCCCAGCTCCAACAATTGATGAAAAAGCAAAAACGAAAGCTTTGATATTTGATTCATACTTTGATCCATATAGAGGAGTAATATTATCAGTTAAAGTAGATACAGGAACAATTAAAGTAAAAGATAAAATAAAATTTATGGCTACTGACTCGGTTTATGAAGTTGTAGAATTAGGTGTTAATACACCTAAAGAAAAGAAACTTAATATGTTAACAAGTGGTCAAGTAGGATGGATAAATGCGTCAATAAAAAGTATAGATGATGTAAATGTAGGTGACACAATAACTTTAGAGAATAACCCAGCTGATACACCATTAGATGGATATAAACCAATGAAACCTATGGTATATAGTGGTTTATTCCCAATTGAACCAAATAAATTTGAAGCATTACGTGAAGCATTAGAAAAATTAAAATTAAATGATGCTGCATTAACATATGAACCAGTTACAAGTATTGCATTAGGATTTGGATTTAGAACAGGTTTCTTAGGACTATTACATATGGAAATTATAGAAGAAAGAATAGAAAGAGAATTTGGTATAGAAATTATAGCAACAAGTCCAAGTGTTGTATATGAAGTTACAAAGACAAATGGAGAAATGATACAAATACATGCTCCAAATGAATTACCAGATAGAGCCCTTATTTCTTCTATAAAAGAACCATATGTAAGTGCAAATATATTTGTACCAAGCGATTACATTGGACCAATAATGGACTTATGTAGTGAAAAACGTGGTATATACAAAATGTTAGAATATATAGATAAAACTAGAGTAAATATACACTATGAATTACCACTAAGTGAAATAGTATATGATTTCTTTGATAAATTAAAATCATATACAAAAGGATATGCTTCTTTTGATTATGAATTAAGTGATTATAAAGAAAGTGACTTAGTAAAAATGGATATTCTAATAAACGGAGAAGTTATAGATGCATTAAGTTCTATAGTTCATAAATCCGTTTCATATAACAGAGGAAGAGAAACAGTAGAAAATTTAAAAGAAATTATACCAAGACAACTATTCCAAGTGCCAATACAAGCGAGTGTAGGTTCAAAAGTAATTGCACGTGAAAATATTAGTGCTATGAGAAAAAATGTACTTGCAAAATGTTATGGTGGAGATATATCTAGAAAAAGAAAATTATTAGAAGCACAAAAAGAGGGTAAGAAAAGAATGAAAATGGTAGGTAATGTAGAAATACCTCCTGAAGCATTCCTTTCAGTATTGAAAACAAATAAGTAGTGAGGTAGTATGAAGTACGAAAATTTTAATAAAGAATTAGAATTTATAACAGATGAACGTTTAAAAAATAATGCAAAAATAATATTAAATAATCTACCTGATTATTTCTTTCAAGTACAAGCAGCCTCTACTGGAAAATATCATCCTTCTTATGCTTTAGGAGAAAAAGGTTTAATAAGACATACTAAAGCAGCAGTATGTATAGCAAATAACTTATTTAATATATATAAATTTGATGATCATACTAAAGATATTATTTTAATAAGTATAATGATACATGATGGATTAAAACATGGTTTTGAATATGAACAATATTCTAAATTTGAACATCCATTACTTATTGGACAATTATTAAATAATATCAAAAATGAATTAACATTAACGGAAGATGAAATAAAAGAAATATCTACTAATGTAAGTAGTCATATGGGTAAATATAATACTAATAATTATTCGGATATTATTTTACCTTTACCAACTACAGTTACTCAAAAATTTATCCATATGTGTGATTATTTAGCTAGTAGAAAACAAATACATTTTCATTTTGATGAAAATAACGATATTATTGAATAAAAAAAGTTCTATATTTTTATAGAACTTTTTAAATACTTTCTAGAGCTAGTAATATCATGTCATTCAAATTCTTTTCTTTATCTTCTTCACTAACAATTCTTTCATCGTATGCACTATCAACTATAGTCATTAAACAAGCTGCTTCTTTACCACACAAATTAGCTACATGGAATAATCCAAATGCTTCCATTTCATTTGCTAACAAATCAATATGTTTAGGCATTTTTTCAAAAATATGATTTACATCAGCATAAACAGTAAATACATCAGCAGTCATTATAGTACCATAATTAACCTTTAAATTTAATTTATCAGCAGTTTCTAAAATATTATTATTTAAACTTTTGCTTGATTCTATAAGATTATTAACATTTTTTCCCCAAACATATGCAAAACTAGAAGGAGAATAAGAATTTTTTGCTAATACTAAATCCATTAACTTAATATCTTTTTTTAAACTTCCTCCAGAACCAATTCTGATTATTTTCTTAACATCATAAAATGTATATAACTCGTAGCTGTATATACCAATACTAGGTATACCCATACCACTTCCCATTACAGTAATTCGTTTATCTTTATAGTATCCAGTATATCCAAGCATATTTCTAACATCATTAATTAGTTTAACTTCAGTTAAAAAAGTTTCAGCAATATATTTTGCACGCAAAGGATCACCTGGCATTAAAACAACTTCAGCAACTTCATCTTTTTTTGCTTCTATATGTATTGGTTTCATATTATCACCTAGTATAATTATATCAACAAATGTGTTATAATTTCATTATAATTTTAAGTATGTTTACACATACTAATTGTGAGGTGTAAATAATGATTTATAAAACTTATAACAATAAAACTTATAATATTTATACGATAAAAACAGATAAGTTTAAAACTTGTCATATGGAAATAGTATTTAGAAATAATATTAATAAAAATGATATAACAAAAAGAAGTTTAATTACAGAAATGTTAGTAGAAAATTCTAAAAAATATAAAACAAGAAGAGATATGATAATAGAATTAGAAAACTTATATAATTCTTACTTTTATGGAGTTACTAATAGAATAGGAAGTAGTATACTTACTAGTTTTTGTTTTGACTTTATAGATCCTAAACTTATTAATGAAGATTTAGAACAATTTATAAAATTTCCTATAGAAACTATTTTAAATCCTAATGTAAATAATAATGAATTTGATATAACAACTTTTGAATATGTAAAAACCAGAGTAAAAAATGATATAGAATCATTAATAGAAGATCCTAAAAAATATAGTATAGATAAACTTATATCTAATATGTGTCCTGATACTGAAAGTAGTATAAATATTAATGGTTACATTGAAGATTTAGATTTAATAACCCCAACAAATTTATATGAATACTATATAAGTATGTTAGAACATGATTATATAGATATTTATATTATTGGTAATCTAGATATGGATAACGTTTCTAAAATAATAAAAGATAATTTGAAAATAAATGTATTTAAAAATCACAAAATAGATTATGAAATAAATAATAAATCAGTATCTAAACCTAAAAAGCTTGTTGAAAACTTTAACTTTAGTCAAGAAAACTTATGTATAGGTCTAAATATTGAAAATATGACACAATTTGAAAAAAATTATGTAGGACATATTTATAATATGATATTAGGTGGAGGTTCTTTAGAAACAAAACTTTATAATAGATTAAGAAATGAAAACTCCTTATGTTATAACTGTGTAAGTATTTATCAAAAATTTGATAACTTACTTATATTACATACTGCTATTTCAAAAGAAAATGAAAACCTTGCTATCAAACTAATGAAAAAAGCACTCCTTGATATGGAACAAGGTAATATAACAGAAGAAGAAATAGAAAATGCAAAAAAATTAATAACGACAACACTTAATATGGCAGAAGATGTCCCTGGTAGAATAATAGATAATTATATATTTAAAAATTTATATGGATTAGATGATTTAGAAGTAAGAATAAAAAAATATAATAGCATTACCAAAAAAGAAATAATAGATTTTGCAAAAAAAATCAAAATCAACACAATACTATGTGTAAGAGATGGTGAAAATGAAAACAATTAATATATCAAATACTAATGAAACTTTATATTATGAAAAATTAGATAATGGATTAGAAATATATATAGTTCCTAATAATAATCAAAAAAATTTCTATATAACATTTAATACAAGGTTTGGTTCAAACAATACAGAATTTAAAACAAATAATGAAACTAACTTTAAAAAAGTACCTAATGGTATAGCACATTACTTAGAGCATTTAATGTTTAATATGGAAGATGGCTCAGCTTTCGAATACTTTTCAAAATTAGGAGCAAGTGTAAATGCATTTACAACATATGATTTAACTTGTTATGAAGTTTATTCTTCTACATACTTTAAAGAAAATTTAAATTATTTATTAGATTATGTCCAAACTCCATATTTTACTGAAGATTTAGTAGATAATGAAAGAGGAATAATAACAGAAGAAATAAAAATGTATGATAATAACCCAAACACTGAATTAACATATAGTGCATTTAAAAATATATTTGTAAAAGACAATAGAAAAAATTTAATAAGTGGTACTAAAGAAGATATAAATAAAATAACAGTTAAAGATATATTTACTTGTTATAATACTTTCTATAATCCTTCTAATATGTTCATAATTATTACAGGAAAAGTTAATCCGTATGAAGCATTAGCTATTATAGAAGAAAATCAAAAGAAGAAAAAATTTAATAATCTTACTATAACAAATAAACAAATTATAGAACCGTCAAAAGTTAATGAAAAGTATAAAGAATTAGAAATGAATGTGGAAATAAATAAAGTCAGTGTCTCATATAAAATACCAAAAAAGAATTTTAAAAAATTAAATTTAACTGATTTAGAATTAACTACATATATATCTATTTTATTTAATATTTTATATGATTCTACAAGTCTTATTCAAGATAAACTTATATCATCAAAAATAATACAAAATGGAATTAATATTAATAAAACTTTTACTAAAGATTATATTGTAATAAGTTTAACAACTGAAACTGAATATCCAGAAACTTTGATTAAAATGATAAGAGAAGAACTAAAAAATATGAATATAGAAGAAGATGACTTATTAAGAAAATTAAAAGTATATAAATCAAATTATATTTTACACTTTGATGATATAGAAGCAGTTAATAGTAATATTCAAGATAATATAATTGGTTATAATAAATTTATTGATAATTATATGGACTTATATGATAGGATAAATTTTAAAACATTAAAAGAAGTTTCAAAACAATTAAAGAATAAAACAGAATCAATTCTTATTATAAAGCCTAAAACAAAAGAAGAACAATCATAATTTATGATTATTTTTTTATGAAATAAAAAGGAAATACAAAAAATATCACTATATATATAGTGAAAGGAGAAAAGAATGAAAAAGATTTTTAATACAAAAGCATTAATAATA
>JAZLAK010000041.1:0-2152 GCA_045613165.1 Bacilli bacterium
TTTTTCATTTTTTATTTGCCCTAAACCTAATGCTTTTTGACATAATAAATCTATTTTTCTTATATATTCAAATACATCTTTTGGGTATATGTACTTTCCTTTATTTCTATCTATTGTAATATATATTTCTTCTATTAAATCTAATAGTTCTTCTCTAGTCATTTTTGGATTAGCATTTACTATTTTCATTTGTCATCACACCTACTTGCTATTATAATGCAGGCTGTTATAAATGCACCTACAATACCACCTATAATATAACCGATAAAAAATCCTTTTAACATACTTAACATAAAATTTCACACTCCATAATATCTATAAAAATTATATCCATTTTTAGTTTTAAATATTTTAAACTTTTTGTTAAAATCACTATACCATTCAGAATAATTACCAAGTAAATTAGCTTTAAATAAATTATTATGAATTGTTAGATCATCAGCAATAACATAATATTTTGAATAAAAATATTCATTAATTAAACATTCAAGTTCAACAATGTTGCTTGCACGTATTATTAATTGATAATCTTCTTTCTTCATTATTTAATCACTAGTCCTAATTGCTCAACTCTTGCATTCAATAATATGATTCCAATGATTCCTATTATTGTAATAAATAGGAATGTTAATCTAGCTTCCCATTCTGGTTTTAATTTTCTCATTTCGTTCACTCCTTTTTGTACCCTTCTGACATTCTAAACATACCACCGTCAAAATAATAAGTCAACACATTTTTTTAAAAATTTTATCATTTTATTAAATTTGACACAATTGTGTAAATGTGATATTATTTAAACGAACAGATAATGTAGATATTAATGTTTGAAATTATATTGCATGTTTTCTTGTTATCCCAGTGAAGAACTGTTAGAAAACATAATGTTCTGATAAAACCGATATAAAAATGTTACCTATTTGCATAATGATGTTCACTCCTAGGGATGGTTTCATGCCATCCTTTTTTGTGGTATAATTATATAAAGGATGTGAACATTATGGTGGATGAATCAATTTATCTGAATTTTGATAGAGTATTATCTTATAATGCTTTTTTAACATTTTTAATTGCAGATCGTGGAATCGGTAAAACTTTTGGTGGTAAACAATATTGCATAAAACATTATATAAAGAAAAAGAAAAAATTTGCATGGATTAGACGTTACGGAACAGACTTAGGTGAAACGTTCGGCGATTCCAAAGAACCTAACAAATTTTTTAAAGATATAGAAGTTAAGTTTCCTACTCATACATTCACAACTGAAAATGATGAACGTGGTAAAATAAAATATTGTTTAATGGATGATAAGATCATCGGTTACGGTATGTCTTTGAAATCAGCTGAAAGCTTAAAAGGTACACAGTATAATGATGTTGATACAATTATATTAGATGAATTCTTAGTAGGTGATGGTGGTTCACGTTATATTAAGGATGAACCAATGTATCTATTATCAATAATTGAATCAATTGCACGTATGAGAAAAATTCGTGTTATATTATTAGGAAACGCTACATCTGTAGTAAATCCTTATTTTGAATTTTTCAACGTGCATTTACCATATGAATCTGAATATCAGTTATTTAAAAACAACACAATTTTAGTAGCTTATATCAAAAATAATAAATATCGTGAAGTTAAAAAACAAACTGAGTTCGGAAAACTTATTGCAGGTACTAAATATGAATCTTATGCAGTAGAAAATAAATTTATTAATGATACTAACGCTTTTATTAAAAAGAAAACAGCAAAAGCTAGATTATTCTGTAATATTATCCTAAATAATACAATGTATGGTGTATGGATGGATCAGATGGATATGTTTATTTCACGCAAGTACAATTTGAATTATAATGTAACAATAACTTTTGATTATAAAAGTCATAATGAAAAAACATTGTTATTAAAATCAAAAAATGTATTTATGCAAAATATAACTAAACATTACCAGAATGCATCACTATACTTTGAAAACCAGAGTATTAAACATGCCATTATAGACCTACTCAGAAGAACCAACCGATTTCTATAACAAGAGAGCGTTACGTTTGTAGCGTTCTTTTTTCGTGCGTTTTTGGGCTTGTAGAGTGGTGTTTCTATGGTGTTTAGTGTTAGTGTACTTGAAAGGTAGTATTGCTTTATAGTGTGGCTT
>JAZLAK010000042.1:0-17379 GCA_045613165.1 Bacilli bacterium
TTTGTGGAGGGGAATAGCGGATTTGCCCATACCACAACAGCGAAAATATGAAAGGATGTGTTTTTCGTGGCAAAAGAAGTCGTAAAGAAAATTAAATTACAAATTCCTGCTGGAAAAGCTACACCTGCTCCACCTGTTGGAACAGTTTTAGGACCTGCTGGAATCAATTTACAAGAATTCTGTACAAAATTCAATGATGCATCTAAAGATAAAATGGGAGATATAGTTCCTGTTGAAATTTCACTTTATGATGACAGAACATTTGATTTTGTATTGAAAACAGCACCAGCTGCATTCTTAATCAAAAAAGCTGCAAAAATCAATTCAGGAAGTAAAAAAGGTTCAAGTGAAATCGTTGCTACAATTTCTAAAGAACAACTTAAAGAAATTGCTGAAACTAAATTACCTGACTTAAATGCTTATGATGTTGATGCTGCAATGAAGATTATTGAAGGTACAGCTAGAAATATGGGTGTTGCTGTTGAAGGTTTAGATGCTGAAACAGTAAATGAAGAAAATTAATTAAATAATAAGTAGTAAAATAAATATCCGCAAATCTACCACGATTGGAGGGAAATTAGAATGAAAAAATTTGGAAAAAAATATGTGGAAGCTTCTAGTAAAGTAGAAAAGAATAAACTTTATACTGTAGATGAAGCAATCGAATTAGTTAAAACTACATCAACTACTAAATTTGATAGTACTGTTGAAGTAGCATTCAAACTAAACTTAGATACTAAAAAAGCTGATCAACAATTACGTGGATCATTAGTATTACCTAATGGTACTGGTAAAACTAAAAAAATCTTAGTTTTAGCAAAAGGTGCTCAAGCTGAAGCTGCAAAAGCTGCTGGAGCTGATTATGTTGGAGATATGGATTTAATCGAAAAAATTCAAAAAGAAAATTGGTTTGATTTCGATACAATCATCGCTACTCCAGAAATGATGCCTCATTTAGGTAAAATTGGTAAAATCTTAGGACCTAAAGGTTTAATGCCAAATCCTAAGACTGGAACAGTTACAATGACTCCAGAAAAAGTTGTTGAAGACGTTAAAAAAGGTATGATTGAATATAGAGCAGATTCTTATGGAAATGTTCATTCAGTTATCGGAAAAGTATCTTTTGACGCAAAAGCTTTAAAAGAAAACTTTAACTATTTATATAATACAATAGCTAAAGCTAAACCAGCTGCTGTTAAAGGAACATATATCCAAAATATATCAGTAACTACTACAATGGGTCCTGGTATAAAAGTAGATAAAAATTCTTTTGACAAATAAGAATTAATATAATATAATAATTTTGTTAAAAAAACGAGTACCGAAGACAGTAGGGGATACGTCTTAATAATCCTACCGAGGGAAGGTTATAAAGAATCTTTATACTTTCCTGCACGGAAAGTTTTTTTATAAATAAAAGAGGAGGATATAAATGGCAAGTACAAAAATACTTCAAGAAAAACAAAATGTTGTTGAAGAAATAACTAAAAAACTTGACGATTCTAAAAGTGTTATCTTATTTAGTTATCAAGGATTATCAGTTGCTGATATAGCCGACTTAAGAAAAGAATTAAGAAGTAATGATAGTGAAGTTAAAATCTATAAGAATACTTTATTAAAAAGAGCTTTAGATAGTAAGAATATCAATCTTGATTCATTCTTAGAAGGACCTAACGCAATAATATTTGGTAAGTCTATTCTTGAACCAATTAAAGTAATTAGTAAGTTTAAAAAAGACCATGACGCTGTTTCAATACAAACAGGAGTTATCGAAGGCGAAGTAGTTACTGTTGATACAATCAATGAATATGCTGCTATTCCATCTATGGAAGGATTACTTACTATGCTTGCAGGTGGTATGATAGAACACGTAAAAAATCTATCTATTGGACTTAATTTATATGCCGAAAAATTAGGTGAAGAAAATTAATTTAAGAAAGGAAATGATTTAAATGGCAAAATTTACAAAAGAAGAATTCATTAATGGATTAAAAGAAATGACTATTCTTGAAGTTAAAGAATTAGTTGACGCAATGAAAGAAGAATTTGGAGTAGATCCAAGTGCTGTAGCTGTAGCTGCTGCACCAGCTGCTGCTGAAAGCGCAGAAGCTTCTACAAAAACTGTAGTATTAAAAGATGCTGGAGCTGCTAAAATATCTGTAATCAAAGTAATTAGAGAAATTACTGGATTAGGATTAGTTGAAGCTAAAGGTTTAGCTGACAATGGTGGAAATATTAAAGAAAACGTTTCTGCTGATGAAGCTAACGAATTAAAAGCTAAATTAGAAGAAGCTGGAGCAACAATCGAATTAGTTTAATAAAAAGATCATGTAAACACATGATTTTTTTATTTTAAAACTTTGACATTATTTGTAAAAGTGTTAATATAATAATAAGAAGAGGGATAATTATGAAGTTAGGAAATAATGGATGGGGATATAGAATTTTTATTATGTTATTAACAATGTTTTCATCATTGATTTTAATAGCAAATCATTATCTACAATTATTATTAGGAAAGTGAGTTTATTATGAAGAAATTAACAATAGTATGGATTGTACTAATTATTTTATTATTAACAACATTAGGAATAATAGGAATTAATGTATCAAAAAGAACTAAACCTTATAAAGCACTAGAGAGTGATATAGTTGAAGCAATGAAAATGTATTATGGACAAGATACTAATTTAACAAAATTGCCTAAAACAAATAAAACTCATAAAGTAACAATAGGTGAATTAGAATCATTTGGTATAAATGTTAACAATATAATTAATGGTGATACTTGTGAAGGTTATGGTATCGTAACTGGACAAAAAGTATCACACAGTTACAAAGCATATATTAAATGCGAAAACTATACCTCAAAAAATTATAAAAATTAATAATTAAATATTGACATAGTTTTACTAAAATGTTATATTAATATCGCGTTTAATTATAAGTTCTATTTTTTAATAGGACTTATCTTTAAAAGATAAAATGACACACCTGGATGTGTGTACGTAGAAAGGAAGAAAATATATGCCTACAATTAATCAATTGGTAAGAAAAAAAAGAACTGATAAGAAAAAGAAAAGCAAGAGCCCAGTATTAAATATTGGTTTCAATAGTAAGGACAGAAAAACAACTAATACAGATCATCCTCAAATGAGAGGTGTTTGTACTCGTGTTGGTACAAAAACTCCAAAGAAACCAAACTCAGCTTTAAGAAAATATGCTCGTGTTAGATTATCAAATGGTAGAGAAGTTGATACATATATTCCTGGAGAAGGACATAACTTACAAGAACATAGTGTTGTACTAATCCGTGGAGGACGTGTTAAAGACTTAATCGGTGTTCGTTATCATGTAATCCGTGGTGCATTAGACACTCAAGGAGTTAATGATAGAAAACAAAGTAGAAGTAAATATGGTACAAAAAGACCTAAAAAATAAAAATAATTAAAGGAGGACAATTATGCGTAAAAGACGTGCTGAAAAGCGTGATGTATTACCAGATGCAATATATAACTCTAAAGTTGTTACTAAATTAATCAATGCAGTTATGCTTGATGGTAAAAAAGGTACAAGTGAAAAAATTATATATGAAGCATTTGATATTATTAAAGAAAAAACTGGCAAAAATCCAGTAGAAGTATTTGATGCTGCTATGGAAAATATAATGCCTTTACTAGAAGTTAAATCTCGTCGTGTAGGTGGTTCTAACTATCAAGTTCCTATCGAAGTTAGACCTGATAGAAGACAAACATTAGGATTACGTTGGTTAGTTAACTACGCTAAAAATAGAAGTGGTAGAGGAATGGCTAACAAATTAGCTAATGAAATTATGGATGCTGCTAACGGAGTTGGTGGAGCAGTTAAAAAACGTGAAGATACTCACAAGATGGCTGAAGCAAATAAAGCATTTGCTCACTATAGATGGTAGGAGGACCAAATGGCAAGAGACGTTTCTATAGATAAAATTAGAAATATCGGTATCATGGCTCACATAGATGCTGGTAAAACTACAACTACAGAAAGAATTTTATTCCATACAGGTATCACTCATAAAATTGGAGAAACACATGATGGTGAATCTCAAATGGACTGGATGGAACAAGAAAAAGAAAGAGGTATCACTATAACTAGTGCTGCAACAACTGCACACTGGAAAGGACATAGACTTAACATCATCGATACTCCAGGACACGTAGACTTCACAATAGAAGTTCAAAGAAGTTTAAGAGTATTAGACGGTGCAGTAGCATTAATAGATGCTCAAGCAGGTGTTGAACCTCAAACAGAAACAGTTTGGAGACAAGCAAACGAATATAAAGTTCCAAGAATGATTTGTGCAAACAAAATGGGAAAAATTGGCGCAGACTTCTATTATAGTTTAAAAACTATAGCTGATAGATTAGGAGCTAAAGCAGCACCTATTGAAATTCCAATTGGGGCTGAAAATGAATTCTGCGGAATCGTTAATTTAGTAACAATGAAAGCTTATAAATTTGATGGAAGCGAACATGAAAATGCTGAAGAAATTGAAATTCCAGCAGATTTAAAAGAGAAAGCAGAAGAATATAGAACATTATTAATTGAATCAGTTGCTGATTATGATGAAGAATTAATGATGAAATATTTAGAAGGAGAAGAAATAACAGTTGATGAATTAAAGAAAGCAATCAGAACTGCTACATTATCTGTAGAATTCTTCCCAGTATTATGCGCTGATGCATTAAGTAACCAAGGTATTAAACCTTTACTAGATGCAATTATAGATTATTTACCAGCACCAACAGATGTTGAAGCTATTATTTGTACTGATAAAGATGGAAACGACGTTGAACGTCATCCAAGCGATTCAGAACCATTCACAGCTTTAGCATTTAAAATCATGACTGACCCATTTGTTGGTAGATTATCATTCTTCCGTGTATATTCAGGAGTTTTAACAAGTGGTTCATATGTATTAAATAGTACTAAGAATACAAAAGAAAGAATCGGACGTATCCTACAAATGCATGCTAACCAAAGAAAAGAAATTACTGAAGTTTATGCTGGAGAAATTGCTGCAGCAGTTGGTTTAAAAAATACAACTACAGCAGATACATTATGTGATGAAAAAAATTCATGCATAATGAAAGGTATGGAATTCCCAGACCCAGTTATTGATATAGCAATCGAACCAAAATCTAAAAATGATCAAGATAAAATGGCTTTAGCTATTCAAAAACTAGTTGAAGAAGATCCAACATTAAGAGTTAAAACAGACCATGAAACAGGACAAACTGTACTTTCTGGTATGGGAGAACTTCACTTAGATGTTATCATCGATCGTCTAAGAAGAGAATTCAGTGTTGAATGTAATAGTGGTAAACCACAAGTTGCTTATAGAGAAACAATTACACAAATGGCTGAATGTGAAGGTAAATATATTAAACAATCTGGTGGACGTGGACAATATGGACATGTTTGGGTTAGATTTGAACCAAATCCAGAAAAAGGTTATGAATTCGTTGACGAAATCGTTGGTGGAGTTGTTCCTCGTGAATATATTCCAGTAACTGACAAAGGATTACAAGAAGCTATGGCTGGTGGAATCTTAGCTGGTTACCCAATGGTTGATGTTAAAGCAACATTATTTGATGGTTCATATCATGATGTTGACTCATCTGAAATGGCATTCAAAATTGCTGCAAGTATGGCTTTGAAAGAAGCTAAAAATAAATGTAAAGCTGTTCTATTAGAACCAATAATGAAAGTTGATGTAACAACTCCAGATGAATATATGGGTAATGTTATGGGAGACTTAACAAGCCGTAGAGGACGTCCAATGGGACAAGAATCTCGTGGTAATGCTTTACAAATTACTGCAATGGTACCATTATCTGAAATGTTTGGATATGCTACAACATTACGTAGTAATACACAAGGTAGAGGAAACTTCGTTATGGTATTAGATCATTATGAAGAAGTACCTAAATCAATCGCTGAAGAAATTATAAAGAAAAACAGCGCTAACTAAAAATAATACTTGAATTATATTCAAGAATTAGATAGAATATATAATGTAATAAATTATATAAAAAAAGGAAGGAAAAAATTTATGGCAAGAGAAAAATATGATAGAAGTAAGCCACATGTTAATATTGGTACTATCGGACACGTTGACCATGGTAAAACAACATTAACTGCTGCTATTTCAAAATTATTTAGTAAAAACTTCATGGATTACAGTGCTATCGACAGCGCTCCAGAAGAAAGAGAAAGAGGTATTACAATTAATACTGCTCACGTTGAGTATGAAACTGAAAAAAGACATTATGCTCACGTAGACTGCCCAGGACATGCTGACTATGTTAAAAACATGATCACAGGTGCTGCACAAATGGATGGAGCTATCTTAGTTGTTTCAGCTGCAGATGGTCCTATGCCTCAAACAAGAGAACATATCTTACTTGCTCGTCAAGTTGGAGTTCCAAAAATCGTAGTATTCATGAACAAAACTGACCAAGTTGATGATCCTGAATTACTAGAATTAGTAGAAATGGAAATCAGAGAATTATTAGGAGAATATGGATTCGATGCTGAATGTCCAATCCACAAAGGTTCTGCTCTTAAAGCTCTTGAAGGAGATGCTACTAATGAACAAGCTATCAGAGACTTAATGGCTTCTGTAGATGCTTATATTGAAGATCCAGTTAGAGATACTGAAAAACCATTCTTAATGAGTGTTGAAGACGTATTTACTATTTCAGGACGTGGTACTGTTGTTACAGGACGTGTTGAACGTGGACAATTAAAATTAAATGACGAAGTTGAAATCGTTGGTTTAAGAGATACTCAAAAAACAGTTGTTACAGGAATTGAAATGTTCAGAAAATCATTAGATTACGCTGAAGCTGGAGACAACGCTGGTGTATTATTACGTGGTATTTCACGTGATCAAGTTGAACGTGGACAAGTATTATGTAAACCTGCAAGTGTTACTCCACACAAAAAATTCAAAGCTACAGTTTATGTATTAAGTAAAGAAGAAGGCGGACGTCATACTCCATTCTTCTCAAACTACAGACCTCAATTCTATTTCAGAACTACTGACGTTACAGGTGTTGTAGAATTACCTGCTGGTGTAGAAATGGTTATGCCAGGTGATAACGTTGATATGACTGTTGAATTAATCAGTACAGTTGCTCTAGAAAATGGTACTCAATTCTCAATCCGTGAAGGTGGACGTACTGTTGGAGCAGGAACTGTTTCAGAAATTATTGAATAATAACTGTATATAAAACTCACATAAGTGAGTTTTTTTATTGAAAAAATTTTGTATATACATTAAACTTATAATAGGGTGAAGTATAGTGAGAATATTAGATTTTTTTAAACAAGAAAAAATACTAGAAAAAGTAGAAGAAAAAAATAAAACGATAAGACTTTGTATTTATATTATTAGCGTATTTTTAACAGCATTTTCATACAATCTATTTTTTGTAAAAAACGAAATAGTTATGGGTGGAATGAGCGGGCTAGCAATAGTAGTGAAAAAAGTTTTTGGACTAAACACAAGTATATTCTTATTGATAATGACTTCTATACTTTTAATATTTAGCTACTTTTTATTAGGGAAAAAGGCAACAAAAAAAAATCTAGCATGTGCAGCTGTATTCCCTTTATTAGTATCTTTAACAGAACCAATAACTAATCAAATAAACATAGAATTTCATAGTTACTTTTTTACAGTAATTATTGCAGTTATTACCTATAGTATTCCTATAGGAATGGTTTATAAAATAGGATTTTCAACTGGTGGCGGAGATATTTTAAATCAAATAATTTGTAAATATGCTAAAACATCAGTAGGACAAGCGAGTAATTATATCAATATATTAATTGTATTTACTGCTTCATTCGTATTTGGAATTCCAAAATCAGTTTATGCAGTATTTGCCCTTCTTTTATCGAATACAATAGTAGATTTTATAATATTGGGTAACAGTGATTCAAAATTATGTATTATAAAAACTAAAAATGTTGAATATTTAGAAGATTTCTTAAAACATGATTTTAATGTAGGATATAGTTTACTTGAATCTAAAGGCGGATTAGATAAAAAGAAAAGAAAAACAATTATGTGTATTGTAACTAGTAGAGAATATTATCGATTTAAACATTTAATACTAGATATAGATCCTAATGCTTTTTTTGTAACTCATGACTGTTATGAAGTGCTGGGTGGCAAAAGCAAAAGAATTATGAATTTTAATTAGGATCTTTAAATATAAACCAATTAGGAGTATTTTTATTAAAATACTTATATAAATAAAAAATAAAAACAATTCCTATAAAACCAAATAAATTTAATAAAGTTCCAAAACTATCTTTCATAAGTAATTTAACTGAAACTATACTTGATAAACCTAAACTTATATAAAATATCAAAATATCTAAAAACAAGATATTTTTTTTAAATAATTTTTTATACCCATAATATAAAATTATAATACCTAATGAAAAAGTAATAATACTTGCAAACTTAGCAAAAAATAAATTGCTAAAATCAAATGTTAATAATTCAACAATTGTCCACAATATAATAGGTGTTATCCCCAACTTAATATGTTCCCAAGTTGTTTCATCTTGAGCAAAAAAGAAACCCACAATTTTATTATAATTTGACCATTCATATAAAAAGTGACCAACTGTTCCTAACATAATACAAAATATTAAACCTATTATTTCTATAATCATAATTATTCACACTTTCTATTTTAAGAAACTTTTATTTATGTTATAATCATATACAGGAAGGTGCTTTTTTATGAATGATGAAGTATTAGAAATTCTAGATTTAATGCCTGATGAAGAAATAGAAACGCTAGAATTAGAGGAACAAGTAGAAATAGAACCAAATAAAGAAAATAATAACTCGTTTAGTATTATTAAAAATTATGGAGAAGATTTATCTCAAAAAAAATATATCACTAATCCTGCAATAGGTAGAGAAGATGAAATAAACAAAATGATTCTTGCTCTTATTACACCTGATAAAGGAGCACTTTTAGTTGGTAAACCTGGTATTGGTAAAACTGCATTAGTAGAAGGTTTAGGATATAAAATACAAAACGAATTAGTTCCAGATGCATTAAAAGGATGGAAGATAATAAAAATAAATATTACTTCATTATTAGGTAGTTCAGTAAGTGGCACACAAAGTGAAAATAGATTAGAATTATTAATTCAAGAATTAAAACAAGCTGAAAATACAATTCTATTTATAGATGAAGTACATTTATTAGTTAATAAAGCAACAAGTAATAATAATATAGATTTTGCTAACATGTTAAAACCAGCATTAGATAGAGGAACCATCAAAATGATTGGAGCAACTACTACTGAAGAATATGAAGCATATATATTAAGAGATAGAGCTTTCTTAAGAAGATTTATAAAAATAGATATTGAAGAAGCAATGGGAGAAACTGTTGTAGAAATTCTTATGGGAACTTATCCTAAATTTGAAAGACAATTAGGAGTAAAATTAAATTATACAGATTTCCAAAAAGAAAGATTATTCAAATTTATTGTTAATATGACAACTGAATACAATAGAGTGTATGAAATAGCAAGTAGATACCCTGATATTTGTTTAACTATAGTATCAAGTGCCTTTAGTTATGCAGTATTTGAAAATGCAAATGAAGTTAAAATGAAACATTTTTATAAAGCAATTGTAAATGCAAATAATATATATCCGGATGCTAAAAAGAAAGAAATAGAAAAATTTAAAATAGAATTTAAAGATATGTTAGATGCTGAAAATGTTGATTTAACAGATTTTTAGAGGATAAGATGAAAGAATTAGGAACAAGAAATTTAGAAACTGAAAGATTAATTTTAAGAAAATATAAAATAGAAGATGCTCAAGGTATGTATGAAAATTGGGGAAGTGATCCTAAATGTAATATATATCTTCCTTGGGAACTTCATGAAAATGTAGAACAAACCAAAGAAATAATAACTGAATGGATATCTTTGTATAAAGATGACAAATTCAATTGGATAATAGAATTAAAAGAAACCAATGAAGTTATTGGTGGAATAAATGTTGTAAAACTACGAAAAAGAGAAAACATTTGTGAAATTGGCTATTGCATTGGTTCAAAATTTTGGAATAAAGGATATACGACTGAAGCCTTAAGAAAAATAATAGAATTTTTATTTGAAGAATGCGAACTCTATCTAATTGAAGCAAGACATCATAAAACTAATATTTCAAGTGGCAAAGTAATGGAAAAGTCAGGTATGATTATAGAATGCGAATTAAGAAACAGAGCTTTAAATAGAAAAACAAACGAATTAGAAAATTTAGTTGTACATTCAATTACAAAAGAAGAATATTTAGAACAAAAAAACTCTTAAATTTTAAGAGTTTTTATTTTGTTTTAATACCTTGATATGTATCTCTTCTAACCATTTCTTTATCAATATCATTTAGTACACAAAATTTCTTTATTAACCAATTTGGTTCAATTAAATCTTTAACATCCGGATCTCCTGTAATTCTATGTATAACAACATTTTTATCTAAATATTCTAATTGTTTAATAACTATATCAATATATTCTTCTTTAGTTAATACATGGAATTTTTCTTGTTCATATAAATCAGCAAGTTTAGTATTCTTTAAAATATGTAACATATGAATCTTTATACCATCTATTCCTAATTCATTTAAAAATTTAACAGTTTCAATCATCATGTCTTCTGTTTCGTAAGGAAGACCATTTATTATATGAACAACAACATTTATATTTCTTTCCTTTAACTTTTTAAAACAATCTACAAAACATTTTAAATCATGACCTCGATTAATATATTTTAAAGTTTTATCATGTATACTTTGTAATCCTAATTCAATAGTAAGATAAGTTTTCTTATTTAATTCAGTTAAATAATCCATAACCTCATCACTAATAGCATCAGGTCTTGTTGCAATATTTAAACCAATAACATTATCTAACTCTAATATAGTTTCGTAATACTTTTTCAAAGTTTCAACATCAGCATATGTATTAGTATTTGCTTGAAAATATCCTATATATTTTGTATCAGGCCATTTCTTTGACATAACACTTTTAACTTGATTAAATTGACTAACTAAATCTAAAGATACGTCACCAGCAAAATCACCACTACCTAACTTAGAACAAAATATACAGCCGCCATATCCGACAGTACCATCTTTATTAGGACAACTAAAATTTGCATTTAGACTAATTTTACAAACCTTAGAATTAAATTTATTCTTATAAAAACAATTCAAAGTATAATATCTTTTATTATCAATAGTATTTTTAAACATAATTCATCACTTCAAATATTTTAACATAATTTGTAGAGAAGATAAAATTATTTTGATATAATTAAAATGAAGGTGATAATATGAAGAAAAAAATAATATTTAGTATATTAATAGAACTAATAGTAATGAGTTTATACTACTATATAGTTTTACCACCAATTAATATAACTAGTCCAGATTTTTGGAGTTTTGTAATTTTATTTTTAGTAACTTTACTAATTATAATTACACTTAATAATTTAACAGGTGGAATAAAATCTATATTTACTAAAAAAAGAATAACAGATTATTCAAAAGGAATGATAATACTTATAGGTTTAATTTTAATCATTGTATTTGGTATGTCAGTAGTGAATTTCTTTTGTTCTCCATTATTTAATGCAAAAAGTTATTCAAAGAGAATTGTAATAGATGAAACAGGAAACTTTACTGAAGAAATAGAAAAAGTTAATTTTAACACTTTACCATTACTAGATAGAGAGTCAAGTGAGAAACTTGGAGATAGAGTAATGGGACAAATGAGTGACTTAGTAAGTCAATTTTATGTTTCTGATCAATATACACAAATAAATTATAATAATGATATATTAAGAGTAACATCTTTAGAATATGCAGATATAATTAAATGGTTTTCAAATAGAAGAGAAGGAATAAAAGCATACATTACAGTTAACTCAGTTGATGGTGAAGCAAAATTAGTAAAAATAGATAAAGGTATGAAATATATGCCAAGTGCATACTTCAACGAAAACTTATTAAGAAAACTAAGATTCAAATATCCAACAACTATATTTGGAGAATCTAAATTTGAAATAGATAATGAAGGAAATCCATATTGGATAACTCCAACAATTAAATATACAGGAGTAGGTTTAAAAACAAAAATAACTGGAGTTGTTATATTTAACCCTATAACTGGTGAATCAAAAAAATACAAAATAGATAATGTACCAACTTGGGTAGATAACGCTTATGATGCTGAACTTTTAATAGAACAAGTAGATGATTGGGGAACATATAAAAGAGGCTTCTTTAATAGTATATTTGGACAAAAAGATGTTGTAAACACAACTGAAGGTTATAACTATTTGGCAATGAATGATGATATCTATATGTACACTGGAATTACTTCAGTATTGGCTGATGAATCAAACTTAGGGTTTATCTTATCTAATATGAGAACAGGAGAAACAATATTCTATAGTGTACCAGGAGCAGAAGAATATAGTGCAATGCGTTCAGCAGAAGGACAAGTACAACAAATGAAATATACATCAACATTCCCATTATTAATAAACTTAAATAATAAACCAACTTACTTAGTAAGTTTAAAAGATGCAGCAGGATTAGTAAAGATGTATGGTTTTATAGATGTTGCTGATTATCAAAAAGTAGTTGTTACTGATGCCTCAAAAGGTATAGAAGTAGCAGCTCAAAACTATTTAAATAATAATGAAGAAGAAATTAAAGATGATACTTTAGTAAAAGAAACAATTAAAATTAAAGAAATAAATACAATAGTAAAATCAGGAAATACTTATTATTACATAAAAGATGAAAATGATAAAAAGTATAAAGTATCAATAAGTGTAAATGATGAATTACCATTTATCAAACAAGATGATAGTATAACAATAGGTTACTATAATATAAAACAAGAAATAATAGAAATAAAAAAATTATATTAATTTTATATAATTTTTTTAATTAGGAGGAAACATGAACGAAGTAGTAATTAATGAATTAGTAGAAAAATTAGGAATAAAGAAAAATCAAATAGAGACAGTTTTAAAATTATTAAGTGAGGGATGCACTATTCCATTTATAGCAAGATATAGAAAAGAAGCAACTGGAGCATTAGATGAAAATCAAATAAATGAAATAGAAAAAGAATATACATATTTTAATAATTTATTAGAAAGAAAAGAAACAGTAATAAGATTAATAGATGAAAAAGGTTTATTAACTGAAGAATTAAAACAAAATATTTTAAAGAGTGAAAAACTTACTGAAGTAGAAGATTTATATAGACCTTACAAAGAGAAGAAAAAAACAAAAGCTAGTGAAGCAATAAAAATGGGACTAGAACCTTTAGCAAAAAAAATTATGTCATTTCCAACTAATGGAGATATTGAAACTCTTTGTAAACCATATGATTTTGATACTGATGTTTGTGTCGAAAATGCAGGATATATAATAAGTGAATGGATAAGTGATAATGCTTATTATAGAAAATATATAAGAAATAAAATTTGGAACACAGGATTAATAGTTAGTAAAATAAAAAAGAATGCTGTAGATGAAAATAAAACATATGAAATATATTATGATTTCAAAGATAAAATTAAATATATGAAGAGTTATAGAACGCTTGCAATTAATAGAGGAGAAAAAGAAGGTATAATTAGTGCATCTTTAGACTATAATAAAGATGAAATCATTGATTTTTTAGAAAGTAAAATAATAAAAAATGACAAGTCATTTGTAGTTGATATAGTAAAAAATGCAATTAAAGATGCTTTAAAAAGATTAATCTTACCAAGTGTTGAAAGAGAAATAAGAGCAGAAATGACAGAATACGCTGATGAAAAGGCGATAAATATATTCGGTGTTAATTTAGAAAATCTATTAATGACCAGACCATTAAAGGGATATAGAGTTTTAGGTTTTGACCCAGCATTTAGAACTGGATGTAAATTGGCGTGCTTAGATGAACAAGGGAATGTATTACACATAGATGTAATTTATCCTCATGAACCTAAAAACGATCGCGAAGGTGCAATAAAAAAGATTAAAGAACTTATTAGTACTTATAATCTTAATTTAATTGCAATAGGTAATGGGACAGCATCAAGAGAAAGTGAAGAATTAGTTGCATCTATTTGTAAAGAACTAAAAGATGTATATTACACAATAGTTTCAGAAGCAGGAGCATCAGTATATTCAGCAAGTAAATTAGCACAAAAAGAATTCCCTGATTTCGAAGTACAAGAAAGAAGTGCAGTAAGCATTGGAAGGCGTGTACAAGACCCATTAAGTGAATTAGTAAAAATAGACCCTAAAAGTATTGGTATAGGAGAATACCAACATGATGTAGACCAAAAGAAGTTAACAGAAAATTTAGACTTTACTGTTTCAAAAATAGTTAATGAAGTTGGAGTAAACATAAATACAGCATCAAGTAGTATATTAAAATATGTTTCAGGTTTAACAACAACTATTATTAATAAAATCACAAAATATAAAGAAAAACATATAATAAAAACAAGAGAAGAATTAAAGAAGATTGGACTAACTGATAAAGTTTATGAACAATCAGTAGGATTCTTAAGAATAAATAATGGTGATAATCCATTAGATAATACTGGAATACATCCAGAAAGTTATGAGTTAACTGAACATTTATTATCAAAATTAAAATTAGATATAAAAAATATTAATACTAATGAATTTAAGGAAGTGTTAAACAAAGCAAATAGCGAAGAATTATCTAAATCATTAAATACTGATATTTATACAATAACTGATATCATAAAAGAATTGTTAAATCCAGGGCTAGACCCACGTAGTGAGATAGACCCACCAATTTTAAAAAGTGATATTTTAACACTAGAAGATTTAAAAATTGGAATGGAATTAAAAGGAACAGTAAGAAATGTTGCATCATTTGGAGCTTTTATAGATATTGGTTTACATGATGATGGATTGCTTCATATATCAAAAATGAGTAAAAATTTTGTGAGTGACCCAAATGAAATTGTATCTGTTGGAGATATAATTACATGCTATGTTGACGATATTTCCTTAGAAAAACACAAAGTTTCATTAACTTTATTAAAAAATAAATAAAAAAATTTAAAAAATTTTAAAAAAAGTATTGCAATTTAAGTTTACTGTGGTATAATTTAAATTGCCTACTAAATGCGGGTGTAGTTTAATGGTAGAGCTTCAGCCTTCCAAGCTGATAACGTGGGTTCGATTCCCATCACCCGCTCCAATTTATTTGCCTGTTTAGCTCAGTCGGTAGAGCGCACGGCTGTTAACCGTTAGGTCGTAGGTTCGAGTCCTACAACAGGCGCCATTAAGAAATTACAAGTCATTGACTTGTTTTTTTGTTGATAAAAAAATACATAATGAAATTCCCGAAAAAGTTAGTAGATTTTTTTAATAATATTATGATATATTTATATTGTAAAAGGAGTTTAAGATTTATGAGTAAAGAAAAAAAGATAAAAGAAAATAAACAAAATGAATTTATTGATCCAAACGATATAAAACCTAGAAAATGGTTGTTAGTAGTATTAATTATAATTGCATTAATAATTATAGTAATTTTAATTAATAAAATAGTAACTGATAGAAAAAATAGAGAAGACCAAAAAGGTTCATGGGGGATTTTTGATGTAATAAAAGATAACCCTATTAACAATGTTGTAGACGAAACAGTAAACGATGTTAATAAAACTTCATTCAATAATACTTTTGAATTTTATGTAGGAACAAAATATGGTTCTAGTGTATCTAGATTAATAGATGAAATAATAACAAACAATAAGAAAAATGCTAATCACCAATTAAATGTAGTGTTTGGAGAAACAACTACAACTGACCCGGAAACAATAAAAAATATGAAACAAAATATGAGTGATTGGGATAAATATGAAGTTTCAGTAGATTATGATGAAAAAGGTTATGCAAATAAAATCACAATAGAATTAAGAGAAAAATATAAAAATACAGCTTCTATATCTAGTTTTAATGCATTATATAAAGGCTATAATGGAACAAAAATAGGTTTACAAGTAGAACAATTATTAGATTATATAGTAACAAATAATCAAACTAATAGTGAGCATATACTTACAGTAGTATTTGGAGAGTCGACTACAACAGACGTAGATGCAATAAGAAAATTAAAAAATAAATTAAGTGATTGGTCAGAATATGAAGTATCTTTATCTTATGACGAAGAAGGATACATTTATCAAATAACTATAGAAAAATAGTGAGGTGAACCAAATGGAAAAAATGGATATCATATATATAATATTAACAGTAATACTAGTAATAATATTTATTATATTTGCTAAATACAATAAATTGATTAAATTACAAAATAATGTAAAAAAAGCTAAAGCTAATATAGAAATATATTTACATAAACGATTTGAATTAATTCCTAACTTAGTTGAATGTGTTAAATCTTATTCTAATTATGAAGGCGAAACTTTGGAAAATATTGTATCATTAAGAAATAGTTTTAATGAACAAAAAGATTTAAGTATTAAAGAAGCAGGAAAAATGAATGATAGTTTAAATAGATATTTAGCTATTGTTGAAAGCTATCCTGAATTAAAAGCTAATAATCAATACATGAGTTTGCAAAATGAATTAAGAAGTATAGAAGATGAATTAGAATATGCAAGATATAAATATAATGATGAAGTAACTAAATATAATACTTCAATAGAAAGCGTACCAACTAATATAATTGCAAGTATATTTGCATTCAAAAAAGCTGAATTATTTAAAACAGATAATAGAGAAAATGTAAAAATAAAATTATAATAAATTGTTCACATATTTGTGAACTTTTTTTATTTTAATATAAAAACTCACCTAATTAGATGAGTTTTCTTCTTCGCTACTTAATTCACTTAAACATTTGTTAAACTTATCATAAGCTTTTTCTATTTTTGTTTCTTCAGCAGTTTCTAATTGATACCAACCTTTTTTAAAAGATAGTTCAAATAATTCAGCTTGTATCTTGCTACTAGATTCAAATAATTCTAAGAATAATTTATAAATATTTTTGTTACTAGCTTCATTTAAAGCAGTAGCGTAACTACTAACTAAATGTTTGTAAGAAATTAATATATCATTTAAAATATCGCTATCATTCATTTTTAAACCTTTTTTAACAGGTGTTTTAGTATTTTTTACAGTTTCTCCCATAACATTTCTCCTATTCTAAAGTACTTAAGATGTCATTATAATTTTTCATTAAGTCTTTATAGGCTTTATCAAAA
>JAZLAK010000043.1:0-8594 GCA_045613165.1 Bacilli bacterium
TAATACCACTAAATAAGCTTAATAATAATTTAATAATTCTATCTTTATCTTTTAACGTAAAAACATATATAATTATAAACAAAAGTAATAAACATATACTAGCTTTAGATTCAGTTAATATTATAATTAAAGATAATAAAAAAGCATAAATATAATAAACAAACATTTTCTTATTATTATCAACACTTAAAATTCTACCAAATACAAGTATTAATATACTTGATAGATATATCGCTAAAGAATTAGGATAATTAAAATTTGACAAAAGACCAGAATCTATATAACTAACTTTAAATATCTCCAATTCATACAATTTATTCCATAATAAATTCATATACATTCTATCAAAAGCAATAATAATAACTGGAATACTAGAAAATATTAATATATCTAATATCTTTTCTTTATTATTTATATTCAGATTTTTAGATAAATAATATATATTTATTAAAGTTATTCCTTCTATAACCGATCTATAAGTTGCATCAACAGATACATAATTACCAAACACTAACGGTATAATTGGACTCAATAAAAATAATATAACTATAATATCCAACTTATTTATAGTAAATTCATTCTTCTTATAATTACTAATTAAATATATAAAAGAAATAATATTAGATATAGTCAAAAAAACCATCATACTATCCTTTATACTAGGACCTACAAATATATTAAGAATTAACATTAATAAATTAAATAAAATTAAAAATGTTTTTTTCATAAATACACCACTCTAAATCTATTCTTCTTTTAATTTAACAATATATATTTATTATTACAACCAACAACTTTATTGATTAAAATTATATATCTAAATCATCTAATAATGAAGATACATACCAAATATACATTAATATCAAAACTTTATTTATATTGTGTTCCTTAGTATATTGAATTATGTCAAATTTTTTATTGTTTTCATCCTCATAATGTCTTAAATCAATAATATAAGTTTTATCAAAATGCGATGCTAAGAGTTTGTTAACAGGATGAGAATAAGAGTTACTAAGTATTAATAAATTTTCTGTTTCTTCATTTATAGCATCTAAAATCGTTTCACCTCTATCATATCCATAAAATTTATGATAATGTTTTTCTAACTTATCAGTATTATAATTTCCATTAAAATAATCTTCTTCATAACCATATTTCTTTTCTACTCCATTTATATATGATTTATAATTAGGTAAATTATATTTATACACAGTAAACGATTCTTCTATATTATATAAAGATAAAACTCTCGACCTAGTACCATAAAAATTAAAGTTAAACTTAATTTCATCAATAGGTATCAAAATATCAGTTTTATTCATCATCTTAGCAATATCCGTATAACCTCTATATGAACCTTCATAATTCCAATGATGATCAGTTTTATAAAAATATTTCTTAAAATCATTATAAGAATTAATCTTTAAATAATCTAAACTATAATTGCCCATCCAATACTTATTAATTAGACTAGGAACATCTATACCCATTTTATTATTAGTAAAATCAAAATTAGCACTAGTAGTCACAAAATAATAATACATATCAAAATTATTATTTAAATACGAATAAACTTCACTAGTATCTTTAAACCATTTTTCTTCTTTGTATTCTTTATATATAGCTGACTTATTCACTATATAATCTTCACAATTATATTTGTATAAATCTTCACCTAATGCAACATAAGAATCTTTACATTCTTTATTTTTTAGTTTATTCGAAAAACTTAATTTATTATTCATAAATCTTTTAATTTCTTCACTATATAAAACTTGATCTAATAAAGCATTCTCTAAACTAGTTTGATAACTACCATTTACATAATCTACAATTCTAAACTTTTTAAACTTATATAAATTTCTATTCTCAATTAAAGAAATATCTCTTTCACTTATAAATAGAGTTAATAGCCCAAAACTCAAAAATATCAAAATCATACTTATAAAAACAATATTATTTATTCTTTTCATATCATCACCATTTTACACAAAAAATGTAGAAAGTTTTCTACATTTTATCTTTTAGATTCAAGATCATTGTCGTAGTCTATCGACTACTTTAGCATCCTTATCCAACTATGTACGGATTATCTATTGTTCCATCTCCTCCATTAATTACTGTACCAGATGCAAGCGTTATTGCGGGGCGCAGACTGTTGCTGTCATTGTCCACATCGCCGCTGGACAAGTTGCCATCGCCGCTAACGCAGAATATTCTTTCATCTAAAAATGGTGTTCCTTCAAAAGATGAAGGAGAGAGAGTCCACCACGAGATACTTACATTTTCTTTTAAGTAAGTATTTGGTTCTGAAAAAATACTTATAATACTTCCTGTAAATGCTGCTTCATCTGCAGTTAAAGCACCTATATATGATTCATGTGTTTTATCATTTTCTCCATCACATCTTAACGTTGCATATGATGTTATTCCTATTCCTTTCAATCTTCTATATGCATCATATACAAACAAATTATCATTAATTTTTAATTTTTCTATACTATCTTCTAACAAAGCACCTGTTGTTTTGTCGTATGCTATTGCAGTATTTCCTAAACACCATTTATCTTTCTTTAATTTACTTGTTTCAATTTCACTATTTACTAACCATTCTTCTAATTTATATTTCATACTATTTTCTGTTTTGTCTAGACTATTTACATAATCTATATAGTTCCCACTATGCCCAACATAATCAAAACTATATCCATAGTGACCTCTTCCTATAATTGCACTTTCAGTATCACTTTCTGTTATTACATTACATTTCTTTTGTGCCGCTAATATTATTTTGATAGAACTATCGCCTTCAATACGTACAATTCTCCAACACATATTATTAAATTCTACATAGTTATCCTTTACTTTTCCTCTATAGTAATATGAAGTCCCATAGTTATCTTCTGTTTGAGTTAATACTCTTTCTGGTGTATTTGTCTCAATGATTCTTACAGGCACACCATCAACACATTCACCAACTTGCATAACTTCCATATTATCATAACTACTTCCATATGCAACATATTTTCCTTTTATTGCTTCACAACTTATTGAAGAATTGTAATTAATCGGATCATCATATGTATATGTTGTGGAGTTATACCAATCGGCATGATACGTGCCAGCATATGCTAATATTTTACTCGTGTCCAATTTCTCGTATTTACGAATATTTGGTGAAGGTACCTCTACTGCTGGTGTTGTTAATGGTGTTGGACTATATATTGTTCTTTCTTTTGAACTTTCTTCTTTTGCTAATAATGCATTATTTATTATTGCATCTTTTAATAATTGTTTACTAGCCTCTAAAGTACCTATACTTATTTCATAACTAGAATTTACACTTAAATTTATCTTTCTTGTGTTATCAGCTATAGTTATTGTATTGCCATTTATTCCTTCAGTTAAACCCTTTACTATTGATATTGATTTTGTACTCTTTGTAACACCGTTTGCATCTTTTATATATATTGTATGTTCTCCAGGTAATACTCCAACTACCTTTGCTTTACCTGTTCTATCTACATATGATACCTTTGGGTCACTATGTACTTCTAAACTATATCCTTCAGTTGCATTTGCTAATGTTGCTGCTATATCAACTGTATTTCTTGTATCTACTATATCTATCTTTCCTTCGATAGTTTTATTCATATCAGCACTTTGATCAGTACCACTATCTACATATTCTATAGTTAATACGTACACTTGTATCTCATCTTTATTTATTGAATTTGTAACTATTATTTCATCTGTTGTTGGTAAATAATCATTTACCCCTCCCTCACTAATACCATTACAAGCTCTTAATAAAGTGGCATTAGTACCATTCGAAACATAATCACTTGTTTTATAAGTATTGCAAGTTAAAGTTAATACAAAATCTTCTGGATATGCTAAATTTGTTGCATCTCCTGCTTTTATATTTTCTCCCATATCACTTGTATAACTTATTTTTAAGTCTTCAATTGTTACTCCATAACTATCTACAGTTCCATTACCATCATTTTCTACTGTAAATGTTTTTGATGATTTAAATTGTCCTGGTATTATAGGATCTGTACTTGTTATAAGTTCACTTGAATTATCATTATATTTTATTGATAAATTCGCTGTAGACAAAGATATTGATTTGTTATTAGTATTACCAGTTATTTGTGTTAAAAAATATGCATATGTTAATCCAACAAGAATTAATAAAACTAAAAATATTCCCGTAATACTAACTATTATTCTTTGTTTTCTATTTAAGTTTCCAAATATTTCAATAATTTTCTTCATAATTACTCTCTACTTTCCTATATAAATTTAACAATATAATAATTTTTATACAACCAACAACTTTGTTGTTTTATTTAATTTATCAAAAATTTTGTGTATTTCTTGTCGAAATAAGTAAAAGTAAAAAATGATTTTAATTATTAAAATCACCATTAAAAAATTTATCATATCCATCTAATAATGCCTTACTTGTATGTTCCCAACCTAATTCATTTATAATCCTATTTCTACCGAATTCTCCCATTCTTTTACGTTTTTTAGGATCGTTAAGTAATTTTATAATCTTCTTCGCTAAATCTAACGAATCATTTTGTTTAGCATATAATGAAGCTTTATAAGCAGAATATCTTCCTTCAGTTAAATCAAATTGAACAATAGGTTTTGCTAAAGCCATATACTCTAATATTTTATTCATAGTACTCTTATCATTCATCTCATTATATTCATCACAATTTACACAAACATCAGCAGTATTTAAGTAATTAAGTAAAACTTCATCACTTACTCTACCAGTAAATTCAACACAATCATCCAAATCCATTAAATGTGATAATTCTTTTAACTTTTCTAAATGCGGGCCTCCTCCTACAATTCCCCAAAAAACATTATTATCGTGTTCTTTTATATATTTAGCAGCCTCTAATAAATATTCAATACCCTCTTGTTGTCCTATAACACCAAGATATCCAACCATATATTTATAACCTCTCTTAATTTCATTAGATGGAGGCAAAATTCTCATTCTTTCTAATTTGGGTCCACTTCTTAAAACAATAACTCTATCTGGTTTCATTTTTCCACGTTCTATTGCTATTTTTTTATAAGATTCATTAGTTACAAAAGCAAAAGTACAATTCTTATAAGTTTGTCTTTCTAAATAAGTTTGAGTTTTATAAAGTAATCCTTTTTTTCCAAACTTAGCTTCAAATAATTCAGGACATATATCATGATGATCAAACACATATTTAACACCATATTTTTTAAAATATTTTGCAACTAAATATATATTATCTGGCGGATTACACCCTTGTATTACATCAAAACCTATCTCTTTATATATCTTTTTAGCTAATCTTAGTTCTTCTCTTAAAGCTTTAGTATATTCTTTTAAATATCCTAAAGGTCCATTCCCTTCTACCGGCAAATCATGTCTAAATATATGTACACCTTCTAAAAATTCATATTCTTTTACAAAGTTTTTCATTTTAGGACAAATTACAGAAACAATATACCCATTCTTTACTAAAGTAGTAGCTTCCTGCCATACTCTTGTATCAAAAGGTACAGGTAAATTTTCTACTATAATTAATATTTTCTTATTATTCATTCTAATCATTTCTTTCTTTTATGTTATTTATAGCCCAAATATATTTCCCTCTATTAGTTAACTTTATTTCATCTACTATTATTATTTCTACATCTAACATATTTTCACATCTACGTTCAATATATTCTTTAATTTTCTCTAATTCCTTATTTGTTAATATAGTATTTGGTAGAATATGGAATTCTACTTTACCAACTTGATTCTGAACACATTGATAACACTTTATTTTCTTTAATTCTTCAATACTCATATATAAATCTACTTTTGTTATTTTTTTATTTGTTTTACTTAATAAGTAAGTTTCATTTCCTCTATGACCAATTAACTGAATCTTACCATCATTATGAATTTTAATAATATCATCTGTCGCATATCTAATCAATGGCATTTTCCTACTTATAAAACCTGTGCAAACAATCCTAAATTCATTTTTTATATCAGTAGGTATTAGTTCAGTATAACCATAACAATCATTAAAATAACAATTGCCATTAATTATCTCCGCAAAACACGCTCTTTCAGTATGACCATAATAAGTATCTACTTCACATCCAAAAACTTTTTCTATATATCTTTTTTCTTCATAAGAACAATTTTCTGAATAATAAACAATGTGTTCTATTTTAATTTCTTTTTCTTCTTGTTTCGCCATTTGTGCAAATAAATAAATTGCTGATGGATACCCCATTAAAAAAGTTGCACCGAATTTATTTATATCATTACATATACTATCCAAATTTTCGCTCTTAATTAATCTAAACGGGGATATATCTATTTCATTTTTTAAAGGAGAAAAATAATAAAACTTATCCTTATCATGACCTCTTAAAGCCACTGTTTTTGTTTTAGATACATCATACCCAAACTTTGATAAAAAATGAGTTACAAATGCTCTTTCTTTATATATCGAATCTTTATCTAATAAAACAGTTAAAGATTGTCCGCTACTGCCTCCAGTAAATGTTTTATAATATTTTAACTTTTTATCAGTAGAATATATTTTATTTTCTAATTTTACTACTTCTTCTTTTTCTAAAATAGGTAATACTTCTATATCTTTAAAATCTTTTATTTTATAAGGATTAAGTTTTTTGTTATCAAAAAGTTCTTTATAATAAGGAACATTTTCATATGAATATATTAATATTTCTTTTAATTTTTTTAATTGTATTTGTTTTTGTTCTTCATTAGATAGTTTTTCAAACTCATCTAATTCTTTCCAAGTTTTTTTAAATTCAGGATGTTTAATCATTGCATTAATAAAAAATTTAGAAAATATATATTTAATACTTTTAGGTAGTTTTTCATATATCTTTTTTATTAAATTAGTCATATTATTTCTCCTCTATTTTTATTATTGTTTTTATATAATCTCCATATGTTTTAAGTTGTATACTTTTTATATTCTCTTCTATTCCATATCTTGGAGAATACTTTTTATTTACAATAAGTGGTTCGTTTTTTTCTTTACTTTCGAATATAATTTTTACTTTACAAAAATCACAATCTAATTTTATATTATTTTTTTCTATCTTAACTTTGGCATTGGGATGTAAATTCAAATTAAAAACTTTTTCTGCATTTCCATTAAATTTATCTATTATAACTAAAGTATCTTTTTTATTAAATTCAAATTCCCTTCTATGAATAATTGGTTTATATCCATTATGTTCTGCTATTAATTTTATAGAATTTGAGTCTTTATATTCAATTAATCTACACTTAGCTCTTTTCCCCCATAAAAAAGCACCTAACATTTCAGATTGATCTTTATTGTTTATAGTAATGGTATTATGATTTATAGTTTTGCGGTAATAATTTCTTTTATCTATATTTGAATGATATATATAAGTACCTAGATCTAAAAATAACGGTTCTCCTTTATAAAATATCTGAAAACTTAGTGCATCAGCATGTCCATGCGCAGCAATTTTACCAAAACCTAATTCACCATGATCTATACCAATTAAAATATCTTCATTATCACTTCTCAAAATAGAGATTCCACCATCTTTATAACAAATATTATTATGAATTCTTTTATATTCTTTATTATATAGTATACTCTTATCAAATAACCATTTTATATTTTCACAATTATAATTTGTATATTTAGAGTTTAATATACAACTATATAAACTTAAAATATAATTATAATAATCTATCGAATCGCCTAATTCCAATATCTTACCATTATCATCATCCCCAAATTTAATTACTTCATTATATTTTCCCAAACAGTTTTTTAGATAAGAACACATTTTATCTAGCATTCCATACCACTCTACTGGTACTTCTATATTATTTTTTATAAGTAATCTCATCAATAAACCTATAGCTTCCATAGAAAACGCTTGATAATGTAATGAAACTTCTTTATTTACTCCATCTTTATAGTTTTGTTTAGTTAATTCTCTAGTTAAAGTATTTATAGAAAAATCTATCCATGGTTTATAATTAAACAATATCCCACTTTGACCTATAGCATATATCTCAATTATTAAATGATTATTTGCCGATGAGTATCTAGAATAATGTTTAGTAATATAATAAGTCATATTTAATATTCCGATTTCTATCTTTTTTAAAAGTTCATTAGAAACATTTGATTGTTTTAAGAAATAATAAGTATAAATCCAATTATTAACTCTAATTGCTAATTCCATTACATTTGTCCAAGATATACCATAAAGAAAAGGATTCTTCTCTTTCCAATCATTAAATAATTCCTCAAATTCATATAAATATTTTTTATCATTTGTTATATAATAATTTTTTGCTAATTTAACAAATTGATAATGTCTATTTAATTCCCAATTAGTTCGAGCGTCTCCAATTTCATCTTTCCCTTTATAATTTAATTTATAAGAAAAGATCGTAGGCCAATTATTATTAGTTTGAAAACCAGCATTCCATTGCATTTTATATTTTTTATATTCATAATTACCAAGTAAGCTTATATCATAATTTAAAGAATAATCTTTAT
>JAZLAK010000044.1:0-3376 GCA_045613165.1 Bacilli bacterium
TTAAGAAAGCATTATCAGATAGAGATATTAAGATTGAACAAATGAAGTCTGAAGGTAAGAAGGGAAAGAAAGTTAAGGATGATGAATTTGTTGACGGGAAACTTGCATCATCCGATGCAATTGATGACCCTTTTGCGTAAATAAATAATAAATTTAATTATAATAAAAGTAACCGAAAAGGTTACTTTTATTTTTTTATAAAGTTTATAATTCTCACAAAATAACTCATTTGTAAATCATTATAATCAAATAATAAACTTTTATTGCTATAAATTTTACAAATATTGCTATACATATCTTGCTATACTTTACAAATATTGCCATAATACCCCTTTGCATATTATATTTTTTATGTATTACTCCCACTAATACAAACAATACAAAAAATATTTATGTATTACTCCGACTAATACAAAAAAAATAGTTGGTAATTAAACCAACTATTTACAATCAACTGATATACAAGGAAGTATTCTTTCTTCATCACAACCTTTATCAAATTCCATATTTACTTCATAAATAAAAACTTCTTCATAATCATCATTATCTGCTATTCCTTTAGTGATATGTAAAGGTATTTCATTCTGTTTCATAAAATGTAAAATTTTAAAAGTTTCTGATATATCTGAATTATTTAAATGATGTACCGCTAATAATCTACTTATATTTTCGTTTTCATTCCATTGTCTAATTCTCAACTGCATCATCATTCTCCTTAATTGTTCTTTGAATAAATCTTCTTAATCCATATGCACAATGAAATGCTTGGTCTTCGCGCCAACCTACACGTATAAGTTCTTCATACCAATATTTTCTATAAACTTCAGCCATAGTAGTATGAATATCTTCAAGGTCTTCTAATGTAGTTTTTTCGCCTTTTTTACGAACAATTTCTACAACAGAATCCCAAATTTCTTCTCTACCGCCCCAATATTTCGGATTAAATTCAACCTTGTTTCTTTTAGCCTTTTTGTATTCTTTAATAATTTCTTTTAAATACCATTCTTTTATTTCGTTTTCTTCTTCGTTAATAAAATTATCTTCACAAAGATAGTATTTATTATTAGTCATAAGCCAACATAAGTAAGGATAAAAAGGTACTAAATCTTTTTCGGATTCAATCTTTAAAGGAACTAAATCGCTTGTTTTAGTATAAATTTCACATTCCTTTAAAAACTTATCCATTCCAACAATTTCAATACTATCACATAAATCGCATTTGCCACTATAAGAACTCATTTTTACCACCATAAGTCTTGAATATAATATTTAAATAAATCAAGACCCCTTTCTATTTTATTATTTCTTTCTTCACAGAATTTATCGAACTTATCATCACTAATATTAAAACCTAATTTTTCGATTTCATCAAATGGGTCAGTTAAAGATAATTCAAATGCTAATATCATTTCATCAAGAATATTCTGCCAATCTTCAAAAGTAATATCTTCTAATTCTTTAGTTTCAGAATAAACCTTTCTGTCGATAGGTGGATATCCATTAGTTATTTTTTTATACTTTTTTAATCTAGGAATAATCCATTCAGCAATAGTATAATCTAAATTCCAAATTTCACTATCTGAAACATATGTACCCTTTTTCTTTAAATATTTTTTTCTTTGTCTTTTATTCATACAATAATCCTTTTTTTATTTAATTATAACATAAAAAGACTTATTTGTCAAGCCTTTTGTAAATTCTTAAAATATTGATTTATACTTATTTCACTAGATAACACCATATATAAACCGCTTTGTTCATAAATATCATATGGCTGATTAGGTTTTTTATCTATTTCAATATTATAAGTTTTTCCTTTTTCAAACCCTAATAGGTTGTTTCCCACATATGTTCCAATATAGTTTCCTAAATCCAAGACTTCATCACCGAACCTTTCCAATCTTTATTCCAATCTGTTTCTCCAAATTCTCTAAATTGTATTTTATATTCAGCATTACTACTTAAAAGATTATTTGTAGAATCATCTACAAAAATAGTATTTTTACCCATATTAATAAAACTTTTTGATACTTCTATTGGTAAACCTATTACAGGAGAATTTACACCATTTTTCTTTAACCATTGTTTTTTAAGATATAAATTTTTATCCGTGCCTTTTGTCACAATTATTGTATTATTTTCGTGACGAAATAAAAATTCTTTTGCACCATCATAAAATTGTAATCCATCAAAAAATCTTTCGTCAGCAAATATCTTTTCAATTTGTTCGTCTGTTAAATCTTCATCATATTCTTTGAAGTTCCAAGTTTTAATATCTTGTGGCTTTAAATTTTTATTATGAATAGAATTTAATATTTTTACAGATTCATCAAGAGATTTAACTAATGTACAATCAAAGTCTAAAAAATAATATTTAGGATTTGTCTTTTCTAAATTTATCACTCTTACGTTCAATATTCTTACCTCCGTTAGACCATCTTATAATTCCGTCAACATTTATAATTATATATATAACATACATAAGTATTTGTGGATAATTTGGTTTTTGTAAGAAATTTACTACTATCCAACTGATATCAGATGCAATCCATATATAAAAGCCTATTTTCTTTTTATAGTTTATTAATAAGTTTCCACTTAATGAAAGTATTAAAGATAATATTGAAAATATTTTAAGCCACATTATTAACTCCTACTAATTATATCTTTTGCAATTTGGATATAATTATTTTCGTTAATGTTGTCAAATATTTCTGTTTCAACATCTCTAAAATTTTCAATAAAAGTTTTTAATGATAATTTCTTTGAATCATCTTCACTTCTACGATTCCATTCTGTTTCATCAAAATTGGGTCGCTTCATTGCTCTTTGTTTTCTTTTTTCATCATCACAATAAATGTAACAAAGTTTACAATTATCTGCACCATAATGATTTATAAAAGACCTTGCACCTTCGAAGTCTAATACAACTATATAATTGGTATTATCATTGTATTTATTATTTTTTCTAATTCCATAATACCAAGTATCTTTTTCTCTATTGACTAAAGTATTATACTTTCTATATTCGATAAAAGCATTTTCTTCAATCAAATCTATAAACTCGTCTTTAGAAATATAAAAATAATCTTTACCTTCTTGTTCGTTGTCTCTTTTAGGTCTACTAGTGGTGCTTACTATTGGCTTACAAGTAGATATCTTTAATATTTGTTGTAATATAGTATCTTTACCACTTGCAGACTTACCAGCAATTATTGTAAATTTTTTCATAACATATTTCCTTTCTTAAAATTTTATACTGTTGATATTATATCATAAGATTTTAATTTTGTCAATAGATTTTATAAAAATTTTAGAAAGTTTATAAAAATTTTATAATTAGTTTATAAATAATTTATAATTTATTTATAATTAT
>JAZLAK010000045.1:0-1515 GCA_045613165.1 Bacilli bacterium
TTGCACCCTTTTTATTTATAATAAAGGAGGTGATAATATGGCATGTGGAAAAAATAAAAAAGGTAAAGGAAGAAAATAAGCAAGGAGGTGAATTAAAATGGGATATATTATTTCAAGAAATAATGAAAGAGAATTAAGAAAAGCAATAAATAAATTTAATGCTAAAATAAAAAGACTTGAATCTGTAGATAGAGAAATAGATATACCTGAAAAAGAAAATATTACAGCTATTAAAGAAAGAGTTAATAGCAAATGGGATTTAAATCGTGAAATAGATCGTCTTGAAAGATTTAGTCAGCGAAATGCTGAAGAGTTAATTCAAAATAAATCTGGTGTAGTTAAATCTAGATGGGAATTTGAAAACATTCAAAGAGAACAAAAACGATTAAATTCAAAATTATTAAGAGAAATTGAAAAGTATGGCAAAACAGTACCAACTGAATTCGGAAGAAAAGCAGAGGTTACATATGCTCAAATGGGTGATGAAAGATTAAGTAATTTAAAAGCTAGAAAAAGATCATTATCAGGAAATGTAAAATTACTTAATAGAGAGCAATTAAAAGATTTAGAATCAATAATTAATAAAACAGCTGCTATTTATAGAAGAGATAAATCTACATTCTATAATAATTATTTAGATGGTACACTTTTAAATTTATCTTATCAAACTGGATATGATAGAGAAAAAATTGATTATATGAGAAATAAATTAAGTGAATTAAGTAAAACACAATTTATAAAAGCATTTAATACTGAAGCTGGATTAAAAGATATTCAAGATAAGTATATTATTTCAAAAGAAAAAGGTGTAAAAATTGAAGATATATCAGAAGATGTAAATAATATACTTGATGAATTATATAATAATATAGATCAGATAGTAGCAGATTATAAATGAAAAGATTTACAGCTGATTTTGAAACTAATGTTGATGAAAAAAATTGTAGAGTTTGGGCATGGGCTGTATGTGAAATTGGTAATCCAGAACATTTTGAATATGGAAATGATATTGATGGATTTATAAATTGGTGTGCTAACAAAAAATGTAATTATATAACTTATTTTCATAACTTAAAATATGATGGAGAATATATTTTTAGTTATTTATTAAAAAATGGATATAAGTTAATAACTGATAAAAAGCAACGAAAAGATAAAACATTTACATGTCTTATTTCAGGAATGGGACAATTTTATTCAATAGAAATATATTTTAAAATTGGAAATCATAGAGTAAACAAGGTAACAATATATGATAGTTTAAAAATTTTAAATATGAGTGTTGATACTATAGCTAAACAATTTGATTTACCTATTAGAAAATTAGAAATAGATTATAAAGAATATAGAGAAGTAGGGCATGAATTAACTAATCAAGAAATTGATTATATTAAAAATGATGTAGAAATAATGAGTAGAGCATTAAATATTATGTTTGATTTTGGATTAAATAAAATGACAATAGGATCATGTGCTTTACATAATTATAGAGATACTATAAAAAATTTTGGTAGA
>JAZLAK010000046.1:0-4235 GCA_045613165.1 Bacilli bacterium
TATTTTATTTTATTATTTATAATTTGTTTAATAGGAATGTATTTTATATCTAACATAATTTTAAAAATAAATATTATTCATAGTAATAAAAAAGTGAGAGAACTTGTTAAAGAAGAATTAGATGAATTAGGTATAAAAAAATATAGTTTTAAAAAAGATTTTAATAGTTTAAACGATATAAAAGAAAAAATATTAGATAGAAATAAAGATAGATTAGAATGGATAAGTATAACGAGTGTTGGAATGACATATGTAGTTAGAATTGAAGAAAGAATTTTAGATGAAATAAAAAAAGAGAACAAATACTGTAATATTTATTCTAACAAAGAAGCTTTAATAACTAATATTTATAGTACTAAAGGCGAGATAATAGCTAGTATAAATGATATTGTTAAACCTAATGATTTACTTATTAGTGGAACTATTTTATTAAATGAAGAAGCAAAAGGGTACACTTGTGCTAAAGGTATTGTAATGGGGCATGTTTGGTATAAAACAAATATAACTTTAGAAAGAGAATATTTAAAAAAAGTTTATACAGGAAATACTAGATATAATATTGTTATAAATAAAAAAGTTTTAAGAAATAATAAATATAATGAGTATGATAAAAAATATTTAATAAAGACAAAAATATTTAGTTTATATAAAGAATTAGAATATCAAAACAAAAAGTATAAATATAACGAAAAAGAAAGCTTAGAAAAAGCACTTGATGAAGTAGAAAAAAAGTTTAAAACTAAATTAGGAAATAATGGTAAAGTTGTATCAAAAAAAATATTAAATAAAGAAATAAATGATAAATATATTAACTTAAATGTATTTGTAACAACTGAAGAAAATATAACTAAACAAGAAGTTTTAACTATTCCAAATTTAACCGAATCAAAAAAAGAATAGAATAAAACCATTATATATAAAAATATAAAATGTAATTGTGAAATATAATTATATTTGATATAATTTATACAGGGTATATTTTGAAAATATCAAGTGCTTTCCCTTTCCAATATCATTGTGATAAATGAAAGGTGGTGGTTTGTTATGACAAAAAGAGAAATTTCTCAATTTATTATAATACTACTATTATTTTTTATAGTAATCACCTTACTATTTAAATAATAAAAGCACTTGATTTCACAACTTTGTGATTTCAAGTGCTACCCAAACAAGGGAATGCATTTGATTCGTGCAATCAAAATGTATCCTTTTTTATTTTATGCAAGTTTCCTTGACAAATACATGATAACATAAAATAAAATTATTGTCAAAGTTGATATATCTTTAAATAATCATAAAAAGGTTTTGAAAAAATATATAAATAATAGTACAATATATATGAGTTCTTGTAGTAAATATATTAAAAAGAATAAGAGGTGCTTTATGATACCAAACGAAGTTAATATAGTTTTGAAAGAAATATGGCCTATGTTATTATTGTTTGTTATAGTCTTATTTACTATGAGAATAGTAGATATTATAATTAATAAAAAAAGATTTATTTTATACAAAGATTTATCTATGTTGATTTTTATATTATATATGTTCTTATTATTTGAATTAGTAACGAGTACTGACTTTGAAAGTTACTCAAATAATTTTATACCATTAAAAGAAATAATGAGATATAACTTTACTAGTAAATTGTTTTATAAAAATGTGTTAGGTAATATGTTGTTATTTGTTCCATTTGGTTATTTCGTGAACTATATATTAAAAAATAAAAAATTTATAATTGGAACAACATTAACTTTAATAACATCTTTAAGTATAGAATTAATACAAATGAATATAGGTAGAAGTTTTGATATAGATGATATAATATTAAATATTATAGGCGGTATAACAGGTTACACAATTTACGTTATTTTATACAATATAAAAGAAAAATTGCCTAATATATTACGTAAAGAATGGGTTTATAATATTTTATGGATATTAATATTAATACTTGGTATATTATTTTTGCTTAATTATTATGGATTATTGGAGGTAATATGAATACGGAATATGAAATAATAGATAATTATGGTTATAAAGATTATGATTATTTAAATGAAGTTATTGAGTATACAATAAAAAAATTAGATATTAAGAAAAGTATATTTGATATAATTTTTATAGATGATGAAGAAATGCATCAAATGAATAAGGAATATAGAGGAATAGATAGAACAACAGATGTATTATCTTTTGCCTTAAATGATAACAAACATATCGATGCTGTTTTAAACAGTTTAGGAGATATATTTATATCAATTCCTAAAATGAAGAGTCAAGCAATAGAGTACGGACATAGTGAAAAAAGAGAATTATCTTTTTTAACAATACATGGATTATTACATTTATTAGGTTATGACCATATGGAAAAAGCAGATGAAGAAGTAATGTTTGGACTGCAAAAAGAAATATTAGATGAATTAAGAATAAAATAGGTGATTATATGTATAAAGAGTTAAAGGGAATAATAGAAAATAGTTATAGTAAATACAGTAACTATAAAGTTGCTTGTGTTGTTAAAATGAAAGATGGTGCCTTTTTTAAAGGAGTTAATGTAGAAAACCCATCATTTAAAGATGGATTATGTGCAGAACAAGTTGCAATAGGAACAGCTATAGCAGATGGTTATACAAAGGGAGATTTCGATAGCATTTACCTTCTAGGTAGTTCTAATCATTCAATAACTCCATGTTTTTTATGCCGACAATTATTAGTAGAATTTTTTGAAGAAAATAGTTTATTAATAACTTATGATGCCGAAGGCAAAGAAACAAAATATAAAGTTAGTGAATTATGTCCACATGCATTTAGTGAGGAGGATTTAAATGATTAGTGAATTGAAAAATCTTTTATCAAACTCATATGCTCCTTATGATTATAAATGTTTTGCTTGCATAGTTGTTATGAAAGACGGAACTAAGTTTAAAGGTGTAACTGTAAAAAATGCTATATTTAGAGATGGTATTTATGCAGAACAAATTGCAATAGCAAGAGCAGTAACAGCTGGATATAAATATGGTGATTTTGAAACGTTATACATGATGGTAGGTACTGATAAAATAAGTGATTTAAAATATTTAAACGAAAGAGTAATAACTGAATTTTTTGAACCAGAAAAAAGTATTATTCTTTATACATTAAACGAAGACAATAGAGTATTAAAAGTGGGAAATTTATACAATAACATATATTAGGAAGTGATAAAATGAAAAGTGGTTTTGTTAGCATTATAGGAAGACCAAATACAGGTAAAAGTACATTATTAAATACAATAATAAATAGTAAAATCGCTATAGTTAGTAATGTTGCTGGAACAACAAGAAATTCAATACATGGAGTTTATAACGACGGTGATACACAAATAGTATTTGTAGATACACCTGGAATACATAAACCTCAAGATAAATTAGGTACAGCATTAAATAAAGAAGCTTATAGTTCTTTATCAAGTATAGATGCTATTCTTTTTGTTGTAGACGCTTCAAGTGGAATAGGTAAAGGCGATAAATTTATTATTAACGCTTTAAAGAATAATGATGTACCAGTAATATTAATTTTAAATAAAATAGATAAATTAAATAACGAAGGTATAATGAATGCAATAAATGAATATAAAGATTTATACGATTTTGCAGAAATTATACCATTATCAGCATTAAAAAATGATAATGTAGATAGACTATTAAAAGTAATAAAAAGTTATTTAAATGATACAGTTAAATACTATGATGATGGAGTTATCACAAATGCTAGTAAGTATTTTTTAGCAAGTGAATTTGTAAGAGAAAAAATATTAGAATTAACAAATGAAGAAATCCCACATGCAGTTACTTGTATAACAACTAAATATCAAGAAAAAACAAGTATAGTAAATATTAATGTTGATATAATTGTTAGTAGAGCAAATCTAAAGAAAATAATAATTGGTCGTGGTGGAAAAATGTTAAAAGAAATAGGTTCACGAGCTAGAGTAGATTTAGAAAATGCATTAGGTAAACAAGTTTATTTAGAATTATATGTAAAAACTATTGAAAACTGGCGTGACAAAGAAAGATATCTAAAAGAATTTGGAATAATAGATGAATAAAACACAAGAATATTTAAAATTTTACATTGATTCTAATGCAAATATTGATGCAATAAATAAATTTATAAAAAAAGAAAATATAACATTAAATGAATACAACGAAATAGTAACTGACTATTTAAAACAATTAAAAAAAGAAAAAGAAGAA
>JAZLAK010000047.1:0-6731 GCA_045613165.1 Bacilli bacterium
TCACCAGTTAAAGTTATATTTCCAGTAATTGTTAAATTTCCAATAATTTCTTGATTATCAGTAAATTGATTAGTTTCTCCTGTATAAGCAAATCCACTATCATTAGTTAGTTCACTTGTAGAAGTTGGTATAGTAGGTAAATCAGATAAATCATTATAACTGGTAATTGAATTAGAAATAACATGAGATGATATATTAATTCCTGTTCCTGCTGTATATTCACTTATTAATAAATTACCACTTCCTAAAATATTGTCTCCATTTATAGTTTTTATTGTTGTTCCACTAACTAAAGCATTTTGTTTATTGTTCCAACTATTAATATCAGCTATACTAATTGATTTAATATATGATGGTACAGTTGGATCACTTTCAGAAGTAATGTAACCTGTATCATTTGTTAATTCACTTAATTTAGTTGGTACAATTACATATGCTTTATTTCCAACAGTTACATCTACACCATTAACATATACTTTTGTTATTCCAGCAACAGCTACACCATTTCCTTCAATTACTATATCTTGAGGATCAATGTTATTAATTATTATTTCATTATTCATAACTATTCACCGTATCTCTCACAATAATATCACTATCAGCACATTGTGGATATCTTTCATCATTTATGAAATACATGATATTGTAAATATATTTATTATCTTTTAATGTTGCTGTAAATTCATCAGGTATAACTACTGTATATTTGATACTTTCAGTAAATTCCATTTGAAATAATTTTGTATTTTTACATATATTAGAAATAGTAAATTCACAACTTCCACCAGCAAAATCAAAATTAGTAAAATCAAATTCTATAGAAGAAGTAGCTCCTCTATAAAAATATAATGTTGTTTGTTTATTTAACATTTTCTTCTACCTCCTCTACTTTATCATCTATTCCATTTTTATTAAAATCAGTAATAACACTTTCTTCTTGTTTAATAATATTGAATAAATCAGATCTAACTCTAACACTAATTTCTTTATCTGTTCCTTCTAGTCCAAATAATTTATTAAATTGTTTAGCTGCTTCTTGTCTAGGTATTAATAAACTTTGTAAATTTAAATTTATTAATTCATTATTACTTGAAGCTTCATCAGTAATTAATCTTTCTTTTTTTTCTGTTTGTAAAGAATTAATTCCTAGAAATTGTAATGCTTCATTCCATATTTCTTTTTTATAATCCATTATTTTATCAGCAATAAAATCAGCTCCAGTTGAAATACAGTTTATTGCATTTTCACTTAATTGATTTTTATCTCCAAATATAAAAGGTCTATTTCCATCATATTGAGCATATAAATTCTCCATCATTAATCGTTGATTTTCATCTACTACAATTAAAACTGGAGTTTTTTGAGCCTTAATATTAACAGCTGCTGTCATTTCTGCTTCTGCAAGTCTTTGACAAAATAATTCTATAGTTGATGCTGTTGGTATTCTTTGCCAATTATTCATTACAAGTATTGCATCTTTATACTCAGTTCCTTCAAGTCCTGTATATAAATTTCTATCTGATTCATATTGAAAACTATAACATGTTAATTGACTAGGTAATCCATAAATATTTAAATATCCATTATCACAAGCTTGAGTATTAATAAATCCATATTCTTCATCTTTTAATAATGCTGCTTGTCCTCTATAATATAAACATTCTTCTAAATATCTAGCATTCATACTATTAGGTAAATTTACCCATTCAAACATAGATAAACATATCTTTTTGAATCTTTCTAAATAATCATAGTATGTTTCTGAATTCATAAGCATACTATCTAAAAATCTTATATCTTTAGCTTTATTTTTTTTCATAATTTTCACCTCCTATACAATTGGATTATTTTGGCTATAATCAAGATAAGTTGATGAATTATGCCATAAAGTAATACCATTATTAAATAATGTTTTTATTTCATTTAAATCTTCTTCAGGTATATCACCTTCAATATTTGCTCCAATTGTTTTTACATAGTTCCAATTTTGCCTTCCTGTTAAGTTTGGTTTTTTATATACATTAATTTTATATCCATAAGCTTGAAAATAATCATCTATAATTTTTGCATATTCATTTCTAACGCACATTTTATATACTCTTACTTCCATTTTACCACTTGAATATATAACATCACCTGAATTGCTATTTCCTTGACCTTGATCTGGAGTTAATGAATGAGTATAAATTTCTTTTGCACTATCAGCTATCATTCCAATTCCACTTGCTATCATTCCAAGTCCTATTGATACTCCATATCCAGTAGCAGCAAGAGCTGTTCCAGCAACAATTCCAACTGCTCCACCAATTTGTTTCATACTTGTATTTACACTATTTTGTGTTAGCCAGTTAGTATAAGCATCATTACTCCATGAGCATATTGGATATTTTGCAAGTGTTATTCCTCCATTAAAACTATTTAATTCAGTTCCTGTATCTTCAAGTTTTTTATAATTAATAGGAATACATCTTATACTTCCTCCCGGAGTTAAACTTCCAACTGTTTTAAAAGTTACATTATTATTTACAAACTCTTCATATTTAAAAGGTATATCACTACCTGCATTATTAGTTATATAAAAATATGAATATGGATAAACTTTTAATTTATTATTTTTTGGTGTATATCCATCAAGTGTTGATGGTACAGTAAATGTACTACTTGTTTGCATTAATGTACTACTTGATGATACTGGTACTCTTGCAATTCTAAATGTATAAGTATGACCATTTCTAGTTACATCTATTGTTTGCCATGTTATAGTTAATCCAGTAAATAATTTTTGTGGAGTTTCATATACAGCTACAATAGCATCCATTTTGCCATCAGCTGACATCGCTCTTATAAAATTACCTGCTGCTTGATATTGATCAAAAAGAAATTGTTCAGTACCAGAATATATACCATTAAAATATTTATTAGTTCTAGGGCTTATTTCACTAGGAGCATCAGCAACAGCTATACAAACATAACTACTATTTCCATCAAATAATTTACCAGATGAATTACATATATAATCACCTGTTTCTAATTGTTCAGGTACTGTATGTAATCCTATCGTATCATCATTTACATGTTCTCTTTCAACAAAACTTCTTTTCCATATCATATCAAAAAGCCATGTTTGATATACATCTGTTTTAATTGTGATAAAAGTCATATTGTCATTAACATATTCCATTTTTGTTATAAAAGCATAAAACCATTTATTTGAATATACTTCATTTTGATACATTACATAATTATAAGTTAAAATTGTATCTATATGAGCAGGAAATCTTATAATACTATCTTTTCGTTGATAAGTAAAATTATCTACTTCTAATTTTGGTAAACTATTAAAATAATTATATTGAGATGTTGCATTACTAAAAGTTAATTGATTTCTATTATCTGATTCAATAGGACATTTTAATAATTTTAATTCAGTTTGAGGTGTAATTGCACTCATAATTTTCCTCCTTATTTAAAAATAAGGAAGGGATTTCCGAGTTCCCTCCCTTATTAAAATTTAATTATTTAAATTTATGCAGATGTTACAGTAACAGTTAATGTATCACTATGAGTTCCATCTGTTACAGTAATTGTACTAGATCCAGCAGCAACACCAGTAACAGTAATATACTTACCAGTTTCACTTCCAACAGTTGCATAAGTTGTTGCACTAGAAGTATAAGTTAAAGCATTATTAGCTGTAAATGGAGTAGTCTTAACATGTAATACTATATCATCTCCAGCTTTAACACTTGCTGAAGTTTCAATAAATTCAACAGCAGTACTATCTACATCTGGATCATCAGTTGCAAATACTACACCATTTGCAAATAAGCTCATATTGTAACCTTTTTGTACATTTAAGTAATATTGCATTGTTCTATTGTTTGGATTATAGAAGTTTTCCATGAAGAAATCTTGAGTTTTAATTTTAAACCAAGCTCTATCAGCTATCATACCTACAATATCAGATCCATCATATACTTTATTTCCATCATCATCATAAGCATCAAAATTGTCTACAGTAATGATTCTTCCAAGTAAATCAGTTTTATCCATATTGAATGCTTCAGCTAAAACATTAACATCAATTTTAGCTCTGATATCATTTCTGATAATCATAACAATATCTTCAGGTCTTGTCCATGTTGTAATTGGTCTTCCTGCACCTCCATTTTTAGCCCAAGCATTATAACTTGTACTAGGTAATTGGAAATTTAGGAATAATTCACGAGCTTTTTCAATGAATGCTTTTGCTGTAGCTTCAGAAGTAACAGCAGTAATTTTTTCATATACAGCTCTATTTTCTTTGAATGCACCACTAATTATATTTTTAGTATATCTAAAGAAATCAATATAACATCCATTATATAAACTATTTGATAATTGAGTAATATAACTTGCTAAATTATCCCAAGAAGTCATAGCTTTCTTTAGTTGTTGTCTTGATACAGTTACACAATATTGAATATCTGTATTAACAGTCCAATATTCAACCTTTGTATCAGCTTCATATTTAATTAATAATCCTGCAAAATCATTAACATTGAATGATCTAGCTTGAGCTGGATTAGTATAAATATTTTCTCCACTATATCCAAGTGGAACTCTTTCACCTTCAAGTATTCTTAAAGGGTTGTTGAATGTCATAGTTTGGAATTGAGAAAATACTAATTTATTTACAAGTACATCACAGAATTCATTATATACAACTGGAAAATCAAATATTGGTTGAGCAAATGCTGAAATATCAGTTGTATCATCAATTACTGGTACATATTCATGATAAATTGTACTTGATAATTCTCTCAATGCGTTTAAACTTTGCTTTAAACTATTATTCATATTATCACTTTCCTTTCTTAATCTTTAAAATTTCCGTTTTTATCAAAAACGTCTTTAAAATTAAAAGCTTTCTTTTCTTCCGTTGCTTCTTCTTTTTGGTGCTTGTCATAATCAGCAACAGCTGGTATCTGTTGAAGTAAACTACCATTTGCAGCAACTAATTTTTGATTAGTTTCTTCTAGTGTATTTACTTTAGCATTTAAACTGTTTATAGTTTCAATAGTCTGTGTATTGGCTGTTATTAATTTGCCAATATCATCAGCGATAATACTTGCTTGTTCTTCACCTAGTTTAGTAGTAATACTATCAGTAATACCTTTTAATAATTCTTCTTTCATTATACTTTTAATTCCTCCTTTATTATAGTATAAATTTTATATAGTGTCAAATTATTGTCTAGTGTTTCTAAATTTTCTTGAATATAATACCCAAGGGAATTTACTAATTTTTTTAATTGGCTCTGGTTCAGGAGCAGGTGTTCCTTTCCATTCTCTCCAATTATACATATATCCATCCACAATTACAGTATCATTAACATAACATATATTATAAATATGAGCAGAATTCTTTAATTGCCCATGATTATCAGGTGGAACATGTTCCCATCCTTTATATTTACCATTAGCACAATTGAAGTGAGTATGATCACCAGTTACATCTCCAGCTGTTCCTGTATGAGCATATAATTGTCCTTGTACAAAAGTATCTCCTACACTTGCAATTGGCTTATTATCGTGAAAATTCATAAATGTTACATATTGAAGTCCATTGGGAGTATGTACTTTATTTAATGATTGAAATATTCTACCTTTATTATTTGCATCTAAAGTAGCAACACATTTACAACTACATGGAGCATACATGGGAGCCTTATATATTCTTCCATTTTTTCCCCATCCTAAAAAGTCAATATTATATGTACCTCTATGAGAATAACTACCATTTTCACCTTGTGAAATTTTTAAATATGGTAGTGGAAATAACATTACTTCATATCCATCACTTGCTTTTAACTTCTGATTCTTTCGCATATTTTAATCCTTCAGTTGCTTCTTTATTTTTAGATAAAGTTTGATCAGAATAAACATATGTATATTTTTCTGGATTTACTCTGTATTTAGTAGAAGCTCCACCTTTATAAAATTCATAATGTAAATGATTTCCTGAAGATTTACCTGTACATCCCATATATCCAATTAAATCACCCATTTTTATTTTTTGTCCTTTTTTAACTTTTATTCCATCTTTTAAATGAGCATATAAAGTATATACTTTTTTACTATGTTTTATTTTTACATAATTTCCCCATGATTCACCAGATTTATCATTGTCTTTAATTGAATATATTTTACCATCATATGCTGCATATATAGGTTGATTTTTACCTCCATGTTTAGAATTCCATCCAAGATCAATTGCATTATGTACACCTTTTTTATAATAAGTTGTAATTGCTATGTAATTAACAGGATATCTAAATTGCCTCATATTAATCCTCCTCATTTACTTCATGAGATTTTACTTTTTCGTTTTCAAACTCTTCAATTATTTCGTTATATTTTTTATTTGATATTTTGACTATACTAGCTAAAGCACTATTAACAGCTCCTAACGTTATAATAATTTCAGTTGTATATGGTATATGCCAAACTTTTCCTATAACACCATATAGTGTTGTTAATATAGGCATAAGTAAAGCCATATTTTTAAAAAAGTCATATACTTTTCCATCTTTAAATATCATATTTATCATCCTTCCTTTTTATAAAGTTTATCCTCTATCTTTTCTATTCTTTCATTCATTAAAATTAAACTTTCATTTACTTTAGTTATTGTTTCAGTTAATTTTTTTAATGTTGTACTATTAAAATACATAAAATATACAATACACA
>JAZLAK010000048.1:0-13094 GCA_045613165.1 Bacilli bacterium
TAAAATATTTTAAATATTTCTTTATATAAATAACCCCCTTAAATATCTTTATCTTGTAATTGCTTTTCTATAATCTCTTGTAATAATTTTTCTTCTTTTTTTGTTTCTAATAATAAAAAGTTATTAGCTCTTTTTATAAATTGTTTAAATCTTAATTGTTTATAAAAAGATTTGGATTTTAAATTATTATATCTTTCTTTGGTGTATCCTAAATTTGAAAGTGCTTTATAAAAATCTGTGTAGCTCATACTTTCTTCATTTTTAGTTATAGCAGAGTATATTAAATCAAAACTTTCATTTATATTAGAATTCTTTATCCATTTTTTTATTAATGATTTAATATTATTTTCAGATAATCCTGCAAGTGTTCCTAGTCTATATAAATTAGTAGCATTTTTAACAATAGTGCTATTCTTTTTTATATTTCTACTTTTGAAATCCATATTCATAATATTTATATTTAAAAATTCTTTATGATGTTCTATAAATTCTTTGGAATTATAAACTTTATAATTATGTAAGATATCATTTCCAATTTTAGAATATAAACGTTTCATTTTATTTTCAATATATTTATTATTAGATGACTCGCCATATATCTTTTTTTGTTCTCTTTCTATTTCTTCTAAATGATGATAGTATTTTTCAAATTCATATTTGATAGTGTCATGATATAAAATTTTATCAATTATTTTATTAATATCTTTACGACAAAAATTTAATCTTTTAGCGTTATATTGTAATCGTCCTTCTTTTGGCAACTTATTATATAATGTTAATAAATCTTTATTTAAACTTCTTCTAAATTTATCATTAAAGAATAAATCCTTTTCTATTTTTGTTAAGTTCTTTTTTCTTATTTTATTTTCTAAACCTAAAAATAAATAATCTTGTTCTTTATAAAAAGAAGTATTATCAATTAGATAAGACGCTATATTACTTTTTAAATATTTCATAGCAGTTTTTTCTAATGTATCTTTTTTTCTTCTTTGTTTTTTTTCAAATATTGTTATATGTAGATGTGGATTATCAGTATCATTATGTAATGAAGCATACCACTTTGTATTAGTTAAATCTAAATCATTATCTAATAAAAATTTTGGCATAATTGCTTTTGTCATTAAGTAATAATCTTGTTTTGTTTTTAAACCTGAATCATCTGCAAATTTAGGTGGAAAAGATATAACTAGCGTCCACATTTTTCCAGCTTTATCACTAGGTATATCTTTTAATATTTCCTTTTTATTGATATTACCATTTTTATCCCAAATAAAAAATTCTTGATGTTCTTTTGTACTATCAAATATCCCAAATTCTTTTTCATACAAATTATTTATATTATCTAATTCATCTAAACTTTTTCCATCAGCACCATCTTTTGAAACATATTTACACCAACCACCAACTAACTTTTGAAAGTTAATATCTTTCTTATATCTAACACGAGTTATGATATTACTACTCATCTAAATTATCTTTTTTATTTCTTAATTCTCTAATATTTTTTAATACTTGTTCTCGTGCAACTTCTGTAATAGGGTGATTAACTAAATGTGTATTCAATCCATTTCTTGTTTGTGGAATATCAAAATATTTATAAGTCATATCATTTTGTAAGATAATAGTTTCAATCCCAATATTATTTTTATTTATCATTGTTAATATTTTATAAAATTGTTTTTCATTAGCATTTTGTACTGAATCTGTAATAAGTTCTACTAGTTTTTTCTGACTATCTAATAATAAGGTTTGGTCTAATACATCTAATAAAATCTTTTTACAATATTCACCTAAACCCATATCATTTTTATTAGCCATTTCTTCAAGTAAACTTTTTTTATGTAAGTCTAATCTAAATGCTATCAAGTTTGATTTTTTATTAGTTTCCATTGTCATACATTATACAATCCAAATTTTCAAAAATGAAACTTTTTAATAAATCTTCTAAAGCACTTTGAATTGTTAATCCTTTTTTTTCTACAATTTTTTTAAATGCTTGTTCTGTTTTTATATCAACTAAAACTCTTAATGTGTTTTTCTTTTCATTCATATTCTAAAACCCCCTTTAAATATTTTTTTAATAATAATGATGTGGATAAACTATTATTTATTAACATAAAAATAATAATTTTAGTCATAAATTTATGCTATAAATTATGCTATTATTAATGCTATTAAAAACATAGAATAACAATCATTTTAACAACAAACTAAAAGCAGGATAAATCCTGTTAACAATCAACTCGCCAGTGGCGAGTTATCCCTTATTTTATAAGGGTTTCTCAAAAACATAAGTGTTAACACTTACTATTTTTGTTATACAAATTGTTAACAAAAATCCCTTTGTTTATAAGGGGCGTTATACAATTGTTAACAATTTTGAAATGTGTTTTTTTGAAAAAATCGCCACTTTTTTGAATTGATTAAAAAAAAATATTAGCATAACTTTATGCTATAACTTGTTCGATTAATTTAATAATACTTCATAATTATTTTGATTAAATAAATTATCATATTTATTAGTAGAGTAGTTAAAGAGATTTATATTTCTAGGTAATTGATTATTGGTTATTATGAGAGTAGGACTAGTATATTCAAATTCTTTTTTGAAAGCATTATATTTTTGTAATCCCAAATGTAAGTGTGGACCGGTTGATTTTCCGGTGCTTCCCATAACACCAATTTGTTGTCCTTGTAATACTTTATCTCCAACTTCTACGATTCTTGAATTCTTTTTTAGATGTAAATAACTACTTCTAAATATTGTTCCACTAATATTATGTTCTAAAATAATATACTCGCCACTGTTGCCTTCATCATAAAAACTTGATATAACATATCCATCTGCAATGGCAAGAATATTATGAGAAATAGGAACAACATCTATGCCATTATGTTGTTTAATTTCATCTGTCATAGGGTCATTCCTAGTTCCAAAGTCTGATGTAATTGTATATTCAGTTGTATCAAATGGTAGAGTGAAATGTACTTTGTATAAACTTTCTTGACTACCAAAAAATGCAACTATTATTACTAATATAAATAATATTAATAGCATAATTAAGAAAAATGGTATTAGAGCAATTAATATTTTTGTTTTGATAGCACCATCAATAATATCTTTAATTAACGTCCGCCACCTTTACCAAATAATTCTTTTTCTTCATTTCTTAAATGAATAAATATTGGAATTCTTTTATCATGAGTAATAACAAATAGTGCTTGACCTTTCCCAGCGGTTTGTAAAAATCTTCTTTCATTATCACTTAATCTTAAAACTTTTTGAAGTGAAATTATTTCTTCGCTTCCTTGCGCCATTATAATCTGATAGTCTGAATTATCTACAATAACTTGTCCGTATCTAACAACTTCCGGTGAAGTAAAATCAATTAAATTTTGAGAACATATAATAAGACTTCCATTATATTTTCTAATTCTTTTAGATGTTCTTTTTAAAAATTCTAGTCCATCTTTATTGTTAGGGTCTATTAGTAAATGAGCTTCATCTACAATTAAAATAACTTGTTCATCTCTATCTTGACTAATAATGTGCCAACATAAAGATAGGATATTAAAGAATTGAGTTCTTAATATTGTGTCATCACTATCTAATAGAGTATGAATATCAAATACTATTAAATCAGAATTTAAATCTATATTTGTATAGTCATTCCATAATTTGCTATCAATACCTGTAGCCATTCTTTTAACTATTGCTTCAATTTTTTCTAATGATTTAAAAGTATCTTCGTTAATTCTTTTATCTCTTTTTGCGTGTTCTAATTCTTTTACAATTTCATTATGAAAATCACTAATGATAGGATAATCTTTAGAAGTGAGTTTGCTAACATCAGTATCTAAATTTATGTTTTTCTTTTCATAAGTTTTTAATAATATTTCTTCAATTTTTGTAAGTTCTAATTCTGTTAAATCCTTAAAATAATATTTAATAAATGTTCTAAATGTTTGTAAGTGTTTTATTACTGAAACATTTTTTTCTTCTTCGTTAGCAGAGTTTTTAATTTCTAATGGATTGATAACAAATCCTGAACCACTCCCTACATCTATCCAATTTCCTTTTAATGTATTGCATAAATCTTTATACTCGCGCTCAGGATCAATTATCAGTATTTTAGTTTTTTTATTACCACCACCACGAGCAAAATTACCACGAATTAGTTTTTTCATTAAAGTAGATTTACCGCTTCCTGACTTACCTATAATACACATATTTGAATTAGTTCTTTTATTTGTTCTTTTCCATAAATCAAATAGAGTAAGACCACCATTTATGTCGTCGCCTAATATTATTGAATTACCATTATCTTGTATGGATTCAAAAACAAAAGGGAATGAAGCTGCGACTGTTGTTGTTGGCATAGGTAATCCAAAATTATTTTGAAGTGGCATATCAAGAGTAGGGAGACAAGTTTTAATTCCATGTTCTTGTTCAAAGATTAATTGAGAGCCGCGAAGATTTAAACTATTTAATGCAGACTTTATTTCTTTAACTCTTTTATCAAGTTCTTCTTTTGTTTCTGCATAAGTAAAAAATACTACTGATATTTGTAGCATTTTCTCGTTCTCTCTATCCATCTTATAAGTAAGTTTCTCATAGTCTTCTAATTGATTTTTAAGTACGATTTGGTCGTTTCTATCTCGTGTACTCATAAACTTACTTCTTGTCTCTGTCATACCTTTTTTTAGTGTTTTATTTACTTCTAAACTATCCATAGGATTAATAGTAATCATCATACGAGTATTTTTTATATTGGATAACATACCTAACCAACTAGCGCGAGTATAAGATGGAAATGTATCTATAATTATACTAGTTGCATAACACTCACCAAGCAATAAATCTTTTTCATTAAACTTTAATGCAATAGGTGAGATTTTTTCTTTTAAAGTTTTTAAACTTGAATCTTGTTTAAATACTTCTAATGATGAATAAGGATTAAGATATGTAAATAATAATTCTCTTATCTCATTTGTCTTTGCTTGTTCTGCTAACAATCCTATATTTGAAAATTGTAATACTATATCATTAATTTTTGATTTTAATAATTTTATATTATCTTTATCTTCATCAATTAATAAATAAAACTCTCTATTATTTACTAGATTATTATTCATTATTTTTTCAGCGTATTTTATATCTTCATCTAGTAATTGTTTTTTAATTTCATTATCAGTATGTTTTGATAAGTAAATTAAATTTTGTATATGTTCTGATAAACTAACAGGTTTATCAACTGCTAAAATTTTAAATGGATATTCTAAACTTAATAATATTTTTCTAAATTGAAATATTTTTGAAGTTTGTTCTTCTTCTGAAAATAATTGAAAATTAATACTATTTATTTTTATCAATCCGACAACTTTATCATTGTCTAAAAATAATAAATCATTCCATATTTCTTTAAAAGGTATCCAATCTAAAACTGATTTATTTTTCTTTTTTTCTTTTTTCAATTTATAACCCCCAATCAGCTTTTATTGAATTATAAGTATCATAAAAAATACTATTTTTATCATCAGCGCCAACTTCAAATAAACAATCTAAAATTTCTTCACTAGACATTCTTGTAGTAATCGCATAATCTACAATTATATTGTCTAAATTTTCAACTATACTATTGTAGTATGGTCGCCAATCTTTATTTTTAACTTTTTTGTTAGTGTATTCAACTATATTTTGTTTTGCTTTTAATAAAGTTATATAAACTTCATCTGTTTTTTTATTCATATTCTAAAACCCCCTTAATATATGAAATAAAAAAGGCCGGCGCGTACCAGCCTAATTTTAAAATTAAATCAAGTATATTTTTTAAATTTCTTTTGATTTGTCTTAAATTTTACAAGTTTAATTAAAATATTTAAAATGTTTCCATTACCTGTTGGCATAGGTAGAGTAAGAAGAAAAGTTAGTATAGGAAAGAAACAAAATAAAAATAATTTTACTAGACCGGTTCCAAAAAATCTTGCTAGTAAAAATCCTATTAAAATTGATAATCCTAAAAATAAAACTTCTTTTATTCCATAACCTTTAAATATTTCTCTTTTAACTTTAATATTCTTTGGTATTAGATACATCAATATTCCCCCAATCAGTATTTACTTTATACAAAGTATTTAAATTTGAATTATCTAAATAATTATAATTATCATCGACTATATTTTTGTAAGTATCAATTCTTTCTGATAATGATGTTGTAGTAGTCATATTAAGATTATCGTTAATTGAATTAAAATCTTGTGTTGGTATATCATTTGCAGGAATTGAATTAATACTTTCGTTGTTAATATTTCCATCATTAGTATTATTACTATTATTAGAATTATTAGAAATATTATCGTTAGATGATGATTGAGTAGATAGTTCTGAATTAGTATTTTGTAAGTTAGAAGGTGTATTATTTTCACTAATATTTGAATTGATATTGTTAGGTGGTGGTGTACCACTATTATTAGTTGAAGAATTATCTGTATTTTGATTTATATTAGTAGAATTATCTGTTGTTTTACCATATCTTGATAGAGCAAATAAACTTGTTCCTAATGCAGTTAAACTATGAAATTCATTTAAGTTAGATATAGCACCTGTATTAGCACTTAATAAAGATGTTATTAATTGTGGTGAAGATATTATAAATAATAAAGCCCCAATTACTACTAATATTACAGACATATAAAAATTAGTATTTTCTACTACATGACCGTAAACATTAAATAATATTCCAATGCTTAAATATTGAACTGATGTTATTAGAAATGAACCCATTACACCTTTAGCCCATACTTCAAACATAGTTGATTTTATTGATATGAGAGAAGTGCAAACAAATGGTGCAATGGATTTGTAGAGTGCTAATTCTAATATTCTTTTTGATACTTGAACGCCAATAAAAAATAGTAGTATAACAACTACTAAACCGACTAAAAAAATAGTGAAAGTACTAAAACTATATTTGTATTTACCACTATTTAATAATCCGTCATCAAATACTTCGTTATAATCAGCCGACCACCAATTTTCAGTAAAATAATTTTTATCTTCTTCTGTCATTTTATCTTCGTCTGCAAAAGCATTTAATATCATTGTTGACATACTTGCTTCAAATTCAGTTGAAGTTGTTTCACTGGTAGAAGAAGCTGATATTACATAGTTAGTCATATTAGTAGTTATATCATAACCCCAATTGAAAAGTGGTGGTATTAAAAACATCATAACAATACTTAATATAATACCCTTAAATATTTTAGTAGGTGTAGAATTATCATCTTGATTTACAAAATATTGCATTATTAATTGAAGTATTACTTTCAATACTAACCAAGTACAAGCAATTATTATTGCTCCGGAATATATTTTATTGACATAAGGATTATCAAAGAATTTGAATTTCCAAATATCTTCAATAATAAAAAACATACCATCTAATAATATAAGTATGCCTTTTGCAATAAACCATAATATTGACCTTATGGCGTCCATTATCCAACTTGCTGAATCATGTTGAATAGCTAATGTTTGAAATAACATATAATACCTACATAGTTAATTCTTTTGTATCTTCAACTATACTTTTTTCAATTTTAGGAAATAATCTTTTAGTTGTATAAATAGCGTCAGGTGTAATTTTTCTTTGCCACGCTTGATTGGTAGGAGACCATCTATAAGCATGAGATTTTAAATCATCTCTAACACTGATGCTAGGTATATCATCAAATAATATTTTTATTCTGTTATTTTCTTTATCAAATACAACTTTACCATTTTCAAAGTCATAATCCATATCATTTAACTTTTCAATTTTTTCTAATGAATTTATTCTATCTTTAACACTTTTAATATTTTGATTAGAGTTAGAAAGCATATATGCTGGAAGTTGTTCTTCATTATTCTTTCTAGCATTTTTATTATATTCTTTAAACTTATTGTGTCGTTCTTCTAAATATTCTAATTTTGCTTTTAATTTTTCTTTAGCTATTGGATCATCACTTTTGATAGGTTCATCATAACCATTTCTATATTTTTCTAGTATTTCATCTTTGCTATAACAATTCTTTAACATATCTTCTGTGTGTTTAAAAAACTTTTTAACTTTATTGTCTATGTCTTGAATTTTATTATCCATACTATTTTGAATTTTATTATATTTATGATGATTATAATTTGCAGGACCAGCTACATTAACAGAAACATATTTTGAAGCAATTCCTAAATATTCATTAAAAGATGTAGTTAAAAAATCTTTAAATACATTTAATCTTTTTTCATAAATTTCTTTTTGTTTATTGTTATAAAGAGTTGAGTTAAATTCTTTTATAAAACTTTTATAATATGTATTAGCGTCATCTTGAATATGATTGCCACGATTATAAAAACTTCTATTATTACAAGCTTCAACCAATTCTTTATTTAATATTATATCATTCATAAAAACCCCCTTAATAAATTATCTGACACCTTTATAATATCCAGATAACTTTTTATTTAAATTTTCAATATCAAATGATTGCTTATCCATAAGTGAAGTAATGTACGCCATATTATTTAAGTTAATATCTTGTTTTATTAAAGTTCTTATATAATCCGACATAGATATATCTAAATCTTTTGAACGTTGTTCCATTAATTTTTTCATATCATTTGAAATATAAAATATAAATTTTTTTGAATATTTTTGCATTTTTAATCCCCCTTAAATTCTAATATTGAAATCATCATCAATATCTTTTTTTAATTTTGTATAGTTATTAAATAATTTATTAACATTTAAATCAATATTGTATTCTAACTTGAATCCATTTTGAATTATAAACATTATTTCTTCTTCTAGTTCTCTGCCATTTTTTACATCAAGACCTTTCTCAATAAAAATCTCTCTGTTTTCTTTAACGACTTCATTTAAATATTCTCTGTTCATTTTTTTACCCCCCCTTTATTAAACTTTGATTGTAGCACATCTTTCTGCTTCGTTACCTGCATTATCTATTGCATAAGCACAGAAAGTTCTACCACTTGCAGTTTCTAAATATAATACATTTGTCATAGTTCTTTCTTGTCCGTCTTTTCTTCCTGAACCTGAACCATTACCATAAGGAGTTAACCAAGTTTGGAATTTTTGCATACCTGTTCCATTATCGTAAGCATTTATATAAATATAAACATTCCATCCAGCTTTATCTCCAAGAGCAGGATTATATAAACCTAAATTTGTGACATTGAAAGAAGTAATAGTAGGTGGAATATTATCATACCAAGTAGGATTAATATTTAAGTTGCTAGTGACAGTCCAAGTATTATCTCTAAATGATGTGACACTATAACCATCTCTATCATAAACATAAACTCTTATTTTAGTTCCATAAGATACTGAACCATTGTAATAATCTGTGACATGGTCTGCAACTAATGAACCATTTATCCATACTGAAAAAGTAAAACTACTTAATCCTGAATTATAAGCAGTATTATGAATTATTGGATTAACATCAACAGCATAAGTATTTATATTCCAATTTGCAGTATAACTTAAATTTCCTGTTGTACCTTTTGCAACCGAAACAGAAGTCTGTTTAGTATTTCCATTACTACCGGTCCAACCTGCAAATGTATAACCTGTACGAGTAGGAGTAGGTAGATTAAAAGATTGTTCTATGTTATAACTTGTCTTTTGTCCTGAAATACTACCACCATTCAAATTATAAGAAATAGAATAACTTGTTGGAGTCCAATTTGCAGTATAACTTAAATTTCCAATAGTGCCTTTTTTAACAGATACAGAAGTTTGTTTTGTGCTTCCGTTGCTACCGGTCCAACCTGCAAAAGTATATCCTTTACGAGTAGGAGTAGGTAGAGTGAAAGATTCTTCTGTATTATAACTTGTCTTTTGTCCTGAAATACTACCACCATTTAGATTATAAGAAATAGAATAACTTATTGTATTCCAATTAGCAGTATAACTTAAATTTCCAATAGTTCCTTTTGGAATTGATACAGAAGTTTGTTTAGTATTTCCATTACTACCAGTCCAACCTGCAAAAGTATAACCTGAACGTGTTGGAGTAGGTAGAGTGAAAGATTGTTCTACATCATAACTTGTTTTTTGTCCTGAAATATTACCACCATTTAGATTATAGGAAATACTATAATTTACTTTATTATATTTAGCATATATTTCTTTATCATTAATCTCATTAATGTCATTTATATTTGTTGAGTAATTAACACTACCATCTATTGAATTACTATAACCAATAAAATCATAACCTTTTTTATTTGGTATAGGTAGAGTAGTAGAATTATCAGCTATAACTAATTTTGATGATGTATAATTACCACCATCTGAATTTAATTTGAAATTATAACTAATTGTATTTATTGTATTAGTTATCTTTGAAGATGTTGAAAAGTACGCACTTGTAAACGTAAGTGTTGTTGTTATAGATAATAGTAAAACACCTAATAATATAATTTTTTTATTCATCTTTTTTTACCTTTTTCTTAATAAGTGTATATTTATCATTACATAAATCTAAAACGATTATTGCAACTGATACGAATAAAATATATTTATGATTATAAATAAAATCTGCAAAGTATCCTAAAAATGGAATACACCAATTCGTTCCTTTTCCTAATACTTGATTATTATTTATTAAACTATTATCTACTGAATTGTTGGCGTCGCCTTTTGTAATAAATCCATTTTCGTTTTGTTCTATTATTCTATGTGAAATAATATGGTCGTTTGTTTGATAGACTAAAATGTCACCTGTTTCAAATTCATCAAGTTCTTGTTCTTGATAATATAAAAGTCCACCAACTTTTAATGTTGGTTCCATACTACCAGATATAACAACTAATGGATTATGTCCCCAAAATGATGGTATGAATATAAATAAATATATAAGTATCAAGAGATACCATATTCTAAATATAAAATCTTTTATTTTTATAAACATATCATTTTCCTTTCTATAATGAATAAAGGAACACAAATTAGTGTCCCTTTATTACCAAATATTATTTTGGTCGTATTGTATAGTATCAATTTTAACAATTAAAGTATAAGTAGCATTGTCATATCCATTACCTGATGAAGTATAAGTAATAGTTTTTCCATCTGCTGAAATATTTTCTGTTAAAGTAGATTTAATGTTTTCATTAAAAGTGACACTATTCATAAATGATGTAGTAGTGTCGCCAGGTTCTACTTTTGTTTTATAAGCTTTTGAGCCATAGTAATAATATCCGTCTTCATCCAAAGTCCAATCATCATTAAAATCTATGATAGAAGCAACATTTCCATTTTCATCTTTTAATGATAAATTGTCGCCATTTTTAGAAGTCCATTTTTCTGTATAACTAACTCTAACAGCCATATCAATACTTCCATTGTTAGTGACCTTTATTGTTTTAGGAGTAGTTGTTCCAGGAGTCCAATCAGTAGGTGCAGTAAAAGTTTCTACTATTTCATTTTGATATAAAGCAGTTTTTAATATATTAGTAAAGCTTGTACTTGTAGTGAAATATGCAAGTGTTCCACCTAATATAGTAAATATACTAATAGCAGATACTATTAACAATTTTTTCTTATTCATTTTTTCATTTTTATTTTTTTCTTTTTTTTTCATAATTTTTTCTCTCTTTCTATATTTATTTTTTTAATTTAAAAACATAAACTATTTGTTTATTTGTTTTTGGTTTACAAGTAATTAAAATTAAAGTATCACTATAATTTTGAGTGATAGTAAATGTTCCATTTTTCTCAATTTCATAAGTATCAATTAAATTATAATTATAAGTATTATTTTCATAATAAATTATTGCAGTATCATTAATTGATAATTTGTATAAGTTTTTAAAAAAAGACACTTTACTATTTCCACTATGAGCGACTAAAATCAAATTACTATTATTAACATTAGGCATTGTTGATTCTTTTAAAATTTGTATATTTTTATTAACTTTATTTAGTTTTGAATTTATAGAATAAAATCCCCTAAATAAATTTATTTTTGGTATTTCAAGGATCGCAAAATAATTTTCTTTTATATAATTATTATTTTGTTTGTTATCTGTTTTTATTTCTTCTACATTTTCAGTTTCTTGTATTTCAAAATATTCTTGTATTTGTATATCATTATTTTCTTTAACTTTATATTTAGAATATAAATTATAAGTAATTAAAAATAGTGATAAAAGAATTATAGAAAAAGAGCAAAAAACAATTATTTTGCTCTTATCTATTTTTCTTATTTTTGATTTTATCATAAACTACAATACTAGTTGCAATTCCCATTAATATTAAACTAATAGGAATAATATAATCATAATCTTCTGTGTTAGGAATTTCTATTACTATTTTTTCATTAGTCATAGTAGATTTAACAACTTCGCCATCTTCTAATATTTCAAAATACATTTTTTCAGTATTTAAAATATAATCTGGTGTAGCTGTTTCTTTTTCTATGATGTAATATTTCCCATATTCTAAATCTTTAATAATTATATTTCCTTGTTCGTCAGTTCTACCACTAAATACTAGTTCATCATTAATTGTATAGATTTCAATTAATGTATTAGGAATAGGATTACTAGTAGATAAATCTAATTTAGTAAATTCTAATGTTCCTTTAATTTTTTCATTAGGCATACTTACTTTTATGATTTCATCATTTTCACTAACTTCAAAATATATTTTATCATTAAATAATTTATATGAAGTAGGTGCTTCAATTTCTACTATGTAGTATTTTCCATATTCAATATTTTCAATAACTAATGGTTCGTTATTAGTGATACCACTAAATATTAATTCATTAGTTTCTGCATTATATATTTCTATTTTTGCATTTTCTAATATTTCATTTGTAATACTATCAATTTTAATGAATTCTAAATCGCTTGTGATTTTATTATTAGTCATTGTAATTTCAGTAGTCTTATTATTTTCTAATTCAAAATATATTTTTTCAGTATTTAATACATAACCCGTTGTAGCAGATTTTTCAATTATAAAGTATTCCATACCATTTATAATAGGAATATTATTTATGATAACTTTACCATCTTCTGATGT
>JAZLAK010000049.1:0-1998 GCA_045613165.1 Bacilli bacterium
TAGAATCTCACTGGTTTATTATAGAACATAGTAGAACACGAGGCGGACAATACAATTTACAATTAAGAAGAGATTTAATTGTAGATTTTTATAATAATATAATTACAGCTCCTATGATAGTAGGTAGAGCTATGATAAATAATCCTGATAATCCTTTACTATTTAATCCAGAAGGATTTAGCTTTAATCAAATTAAGAGAAATGAATATTTTTTAAATGATGAATCACAAGCTCGTTGGTATTATTTATATTTTAAAAAAGATATGAGCGAAAAAAGTATATCAGTAATTATGTCTAATAATGGTTATGATACAACTATATCAGGAACTGTTGGAACATTTTTCCCTACTTCAGGAGTAACTCAAAAATGTATTTCAATTAATAGTATGGAATTAAGAGCAATAGTTGATTATGATAGCACTCCAGGCTCATCTTATGTTTATTATAATGCTGATTGGTATTGTTATGATTCTTCTAACGTAGATTATGATTATTATACTACTGGAACAAGAGCTTATCATAAGATATGGTTTGATGATCCACTTAATTCAATCAATACAGCAGTTAGCAATATGTTAAAAGCAAACTATACGGATTTAACTACAACTTATAAGAGTGAAGCTGGTAGCACAATAACAGAAACTGATTATTATAAATGGCTAGCTTATAACGGAAAAAAAGTTAAAGATAGTAGTAATAAAATTTATCAAATTTCTGTTGTTAGCAGTGAAACAACAGTTAATGAATTTATAGAGGATTATAATAACACATGGACTAAATATAAAGCTATGATTGATAATTCAAATATAGATTATACAGACGGCTATGGAACTGAAGCATTACAAATGAATACTACTGTTAGAACAATAACAGTAACTTATGTAGATGTTACAGATAAAAGCGGAACTGCAACATTTAAGTTATTTGATAACAATGCTGATTATATTTCAACTCAAGATTGCGATTATAAGATTATAGCTATCCCTTATGATAGTATAGATTATGTAAAAAATGATACTCAATTTAGCACTAATATAAATGACTCTCAAAAGATTGTAAAACAAATAATGTTAAGTTGCACTACTGAAGAATTAGTAGATATACAACTGTTACCTTATTGTCCTTATCAAAGTATATTAAATAACGGAAGTGTTTATCCAGAAACAAACATATCAACTAAACAATATCAATTTATAAATCATACCGAAACTATCGAACAACTAACTGTTACAATTCAAGATAGTTTAATATTATATATAGATAAAGCTAACTTTTCATTTAATATTGATAAAAAATTTAATATTGGTAATTATGATACAAATGTAGCTTTAAATAAAAAGATAGCAAATGAAGTAGAAGTATGGCGTTTAGTAAGCCCTAACTATAATGGAACATTTGAATTTAGTTTGGCTAAAAATGACGGAATAGATTATTTTAATGTAGATATAACATTAAAACCTTATAATCCATACATACACTTAAATCCTAATTTTAAATCTTTATATGGTTTAGATTTTGATGACGCTAGAGGATTAATTTTAGAAGGAGACTTTAGCTTACCAAGAGAAACTACAGCGTGGGCTGAATATGAATTAAGAAATAAAAACTATCAAATTGCATTTAATAGACAAATAGAACATATGGACTTTCAATTCGGCCAAGAGAGAATTTTAGCTGGAATTAGTGCTGCAACTGGAATTGTTGGAGGAGCTGCAACTGGAGCAACTTCAGGAGCTATGGTTGGTGGTGGAGTAGGAGCTGGAGTAGGTGCTGCAGTTGGTGGTATTACTTCTTTAGTTGGTGGTATTGCTGATATAGCCATGATGGGAGCTCGTCAAAGAGAAGACAAAGATTATACAATAGATAATTTTACTTATCAATTAGGAAATATTAAAGCTTTACCTAATAGCATTACTAAAGTTACTCCACTAACATATAATAATAAGAAATTTCCTTTCTTAGAAAAGTATGTAGCAACTAATACTGAGATAGAAATAT
>JAZLAK010000050.1:0-2627 GCA_045613165.1 Bacilli bacterium
AAGTAATTGATAAAAAAACAAAAGAATGGTTAGGAACTGAAATGGAAAAATATTTAAGACCAGAAACTTTATTTGGAAATAAGTTTGAAGGATATTTAAATCAAAATCAAAAAGAAAAAACTCCTGATTGGTTCGATAAAGACTTAAAGAATGAAGAAATGACAGAAGAAGACATACAAGAGTTTGATAACATATTAAAAGAAATAGAGGTAAGCATAGATGAAATTGTATAGTGAAAACAAAGATTATAAATTATATCACGGTTCAATGTTAGATATGTTAGAAGTAATAGAACCTAATACAATAGATAGCATTGTATGTGATCCACCTTATGAACTTAATTTTATGAATAAAGGTTGGGACAATTCAGGAATAGCGTTTCAAAGTGATACTTGGAAGAAATGTTATGAAGTATTAAAACCTGGTGGCTATTTATTAGCATTTGGTGGTAGTAGAACATTCCATAGAATAGCTTGTGCTATTGAAGATGCAGGTTTTGAAATAAGAGATACTATTATGTGGTTATATGGTAGTGGTTTTCCTAAAAGTATGAGTTTAAGTAAAGGATTAGAAGCAAGAGAAAAATTAGGAAATGCAGGAACTAGAAATAAAAGAAAAATAGAACAAGCTTGTGATACAGAAGAATATACATTAAAACAAACAAACAATGGTGCTATGGGAGAACTTATAGAAACTACTAGAAAAAAATATATACCTGATACTGAACTTGCAAAACAATGGCAAGGTTGGGGAACTGCATTAAAACCAAGTTTTGAACCGATAATAGTAGCAAGAAAACCATTTAAAGGAAGTTTAGTAGATAATGTAATTGAATATGGAGTTGGTGGAATAAATATTGATGAGTGTAGAGTTGAAACAAAACCAAGAAAAACAGGTACAAAACCTACAAGTGATTTAGCAACAGGCAGTGGCAATACATTAATGGGAAGTAGTAAAAACAGGCAATTTGAATATGATAAATTAGATTTAGGCAGATTTCCAGCAAATACAATATTAACTTATGATGAAACTGATTTTGATGAAGTATGTGGGGGATTTCCTAATAGTAAAGGTTGTACTACAATAGATTATTCTAATTGTAAAAAAACAAATATATATGGTGGAAATAGTTTATTAAAATCAAAAACACAATATAAAGGAATATTTGAAGGATATAATGATAGTGGTTCTGCAAGTAGATACTTCTATTGTGCTAAAGCAAGTAAAAAAGATAGAGATGAAGGATTAGATGAGTTTGAAGAAATTAAATGCAGTATGATGGCCTCAAATGATAACATTGATAAAGATGGCAATTTTACTGGTATGTTAGCTGGTAGAGAAACAAAAAGAAAAAACACACACCCAACAGTTAAGCCAACTGACTTAATGCAATATTTAGTAAGACTTGTAACTCCTAATGGTGGAACGGTATTAGATTGTTTTAATGGTTCAGGTTCAACAGGTAAAGCAGTAATGTATGAAAATAGAGAAAAACATAAAGACTATAAATACATAGGAATAGAACTTACGGAAGAATACTTACCAATAGCAAAAGCAAGAATAGAATATGTGTGTAATTTAAAAGAAGAAGAACTAAAAGATATGCAAATGAGTATATTTGATTTTATAGGAGGAGAATAATTATGAAAAAATATTTAATAGAAACAGTAATAGTAATATCAATAATACTAATGATCGTTATGTTAGGTAAAATATATGAACAAACTAAACCAAAAGATTTAGAATATCACGATGTAGCTGATTGTATAGAAATAAATGAAGATATATTTTGTAGAATAGCACCAGTAGTAGATTATTAGGAGAATAATATGAAATTAATTAAAAGAATAATAATAGGGGAAATGATAGTTATATCAATAATGTGTCTATCAATAAATAAAACAATAATAAAGTATAAACCTATAACACTATCAATGAATGGAAGTAGTTTAGTGAAAGAAAAACCTAAACCAGTTATTAAGAAAGTACAACCTAAACAAAGTGGTGGTAATTATAAACTAACACACTATGGTGCTGATTGTGGTGCTTGTAGTGGAATAACAGCAAGTGGTGTAGATGTAAGAAACACTATTTATTACAACGATAGTCAATATGGAATGGTACATATAATTGCAACAAATAATGATTTTCCACTATATTCAATAGTAGAAATAAAGAATTACTTTGGAAGTGATATAACAGCAATAGTGCTTGATAGAGGTGTAGGTAATGGAGTAATAGACTTACTTGTAGAAAGTGAAGCAAAATCAAGCCAATTAGGAATACAATATGTAAATATAGAGGTGTTAAGATATGGGAGGTGAAAATATGAAAAAAATACAAAAATTTGCACTTTTAAAATTATTAGAAATATTTAAAGAAGAAGGATGCAATACTATTGATGACATTATTGAATTATTAAATAAAGAAATACCAAATGATGATGATGTCGTATTTCAATATAAATAAGGAGATAAATATGGAAGATAAAATAAAAGACCTAGAAAATAAATGTATAAGATATATGGTAGAAAGAGATAGAGCCATTGGAGAAAATAAAGTATTACTAGAACTATGTGATAAATAAGCAGAAGAACATAAAACAGTATTTGAAGAATGGAAGAAAG
>JAZLAK010000051.1:0-4962 GCA_045613165.1 Bacilli bacterium
ATTATTGTTTTTTTGATATATATTTTATATAATTTTAGTAGATGATAGGAGAGTATGTATGAATTATAAAAATGATTATAAAAGAATAATTTTATTAATTTTAATAGGTGTTATAGCTTATTTAATGTTATCTAACTTTGAATTTGTTATTACGATCTTAGTTAAGATAAAAGATGCTATATTTCCTTTTATATTAGGAATAGTGTTAGCGTTTGTATTGAATATTTTTATGACTAAGATAGAAAATTTATTAAATAAAGTTCAAGAAAATAGAAAGAAAAAAATACCTACAAGAGTTATATCTATAGCGATATCTTTAATTATTTTTATATTGGCTTTAACTTTTATTGCACTAGAATTGGTTCCAGAATTGGTTAACAATATTAATGTTTTAATAAAAAATATACCTACTATATTTCAAAATGTAGAAAATTATATTATGAAAATGCTTGAAGATTTTCCTCAAGTACAAGATAAGATAAAAGATATATTTAGTGATACTACTAATATTAATAATATTTTGGTTAATGTGTTAAATTATATTGCTAATGGTTTTGTAGGATTTGTTAGTAATTTTGTAACTAGTATTATTACTATATTTACAGGTTTAATATTTGCTATATATATGTTAAGTCAAAAAGAAGAGTTAATTAGTGGATGTAAAAAAATTATTAGAGCTTATTTACCTAAGAAAAATGCAGATAAATTAATGGAAATAGGTAAATTAAGTAATTATACTTTTACTAAATTTGTATCAGGTCAATGTTTAGAAGCTTTAATATTAGGTTGTATATTTTTCGTTATATTAACAATATTTAGATTCCCTTACGCTTTATTAATTTCTGTTTTAACAACTGTTACAGCTTTAATACCTATATTTGGAGCTTTAATAGCGATGATAGTAGGTGCAATTTTAATTGCTACTGTTAATCCTTTTCAATCATTATTATTCGTTGGTTTATTTTTGATAATTCAACAAATAGAAGGAAATGTTATATATCCTAAAGTAGTTGGTAAATCCGTGGGTCTATCTCCGATTTGGACATTGCTTGCTGTAACAGTGGGTGGTAATTTATTTGGTATACCTGGAATGTTAATTGGTTTACCTTTTGCTTCTGTTGTATATGCTTTAATTAAGAAAGATGTGAATAGTAAGGTAAAAGATAAGGTCGATAAATAATTATCGATTTTTTTATTTTCATAATATTAAAATTTATTTATATAATTTATTAGAGGTGAAATATGAAGAAGTTTGTAGTATTTATTTTATTATTTTGTGCATTTAATTTGCAAGCTAAAGCAGCAGGTAATATATTAATAGAATATTCTACTGGAACTGTATTGATGGAAGAAAAATCTTTAGAACATGCTGCTCCTGCTAGTATGACTAAAATGATGACGTTGTTATTAGTTATGGAAAAAATAGATGGTGGTAAGATTAAATTATCTGATAAAGTAACTATAAGTGAGAATGCTTCTAATATGGGTGGCAGTCAAGTATATTTACAACCAAATGAAGTTATGACCGTTGATGATCTAATAAAAAGTGTTTGTATAGCGAGTGCTAATGATTCTGCTGTTGCTTTAGCTGAGTTTGTTGGTGGTACAGAAGAAAAGTTTGTTAAAATGATGAATGATAAAATAAAAGAATTAGGACTATCTAATACAAATTTTGAAAATGTTCATGGTTTAGATAGTGAAAATCATTATTCTTGTCCTAATGATATGGCTGTTATAGCAAGAGAATTATTAAAACATGATAAGATACTAGAATATTCAAGTATATATGAAGAATATTTAAAGAAAAATGATGGTAGCAGTATATGGATGGTTAATACTAATAAACTTATTAGATATTATAATGGTTTAGATGGGTTAAAAACTGGTTTCACTAAAAATGCCGGATACTGTTTAACTGCAACTGCTAAAAGAAATGATATGAGGTTGATAAGTGTTGTAATGGGAAGTGATACAAGTGAAATGCGTAGTCAAGAAACAGTAGAACTTTTAGATTATGGTTTTAATAATTATAAATTAAGAACTATATTTAATGATGATATTAAATTAGGAACAGTAAAAGTTAATAATGGAAAAAAAGAAGATGTTGAATTAAAATTAGTTAATGATGTTGTAGATTTAGTGTCTATTGAGAATGACTCTAAATATGATCATAAATTAAAGATTAAAGAAATTAATGCTCCGGTTTTTGTTGGGGATGTAGTAGGAAGTTTAGAATTATATAAAGATGGTAAAAAAATAAAATCTTTTGATATAACAGTTAAAGAAAGTATAAAGAAAGCAAATTTATGGGATATGTATAAAAAGAATTTTAAATATATTGTTAGTGGAAATGTATAGAATAGAAATATTCTATTTTTTGTTACAAAAAACGAAAAAAAAATATATTTTTTCAGGTAAATTAAATATAACCACTAAAGTTGTTGGTTGTTAATGGAAATTGAGGTTGTTAAACTAATACTTAGGAAGGATAAAGGTGGAGTATGAAAAGATATGGCATTATAATGGCTGGCGGAAATGGGACTAGATTCTGGCCTTTATCAAGAGAGAAAAAACCAAAACAGTTATTAAATATAACTGGTAAAGATATTATGATAAATGAAACTATTGAGCGTTTATCTTATATAGCAAATGATGAGAATATTTATATTACAACATCAAAAACTTTAGAAAAAGAAATTAGTAAAATAACTAAAAACAAAGTTTTAGAAGATAATATTTTGGTTGAACCAGAATTAAGGAATACGACTGCTTGTATTGGATTTTCTTTAATACAAATTTTAAAACAGAAAGAAAATGGAGTAATGATAATTGTTCCTTCGGATTCTTATATAGAAAATAATAATATGTTTGTAAGAACGTTGAATCAAGCTGTTGAATTAGCAGAAAAATCTGATAAGTTAGTAATAATAGGAATTAAACCAACATATCCATCAACGGGGTATGGGTATATTAAATTTGATACAAATATACCAACTAATGTAATTGAATTTACTGAAAAGCCTGATGAAAAGAGAGCTGAATGTTATATAAATTCGGGGAACTATTTGTGGAATAGTGGTATGATTATTGCTAAATCTGATGTTATTTTAGATAAAATTAGAAGATATGCTCCAAATATATATAATGATTTAATTATAATTAAAGAGAATTTAGATAAAGAAGATATTATTGAAAAAATATATTCTAAAATAGAAAAAATATCTTTTGATTATGCTGTGTTAGAACCTTCTTCAAAAGATGGTGATATATTAGTTTTAAAAGGTGAGTTTAAATGGAGTGATGTTGGTACGTGGGATTCTTTTTCTGATATTACAAAAAAAGATGAGTATCAAAATACTATAATAGGTGATGTTGTTTCGATAGATACTACAAATTGTATAGTTCATTCTAGTGATAAATTAATTGCAACAGTGGGCGTAGATAATTTAGTTATTATAGAAACAGAAGATTCTATTTTAATATGTAATAAAGATAACTCTCAAGATGTAAAAAAAGTTATTGATAAATTAAATGAAATAAATAGAACTGATTTAATATGATATGGAGGATAAATGATGAAAATAAGTATATTTGGTTTAGGTTATGTAGGTTGTGTTAATATGGCTTGTTTTGCAAGTTTTGGTCATCATATTATTGGTGTAGATAAGATTGATAGGAAGATAGAATTAATAAATCATGGTAATGCAACTATTATAGAAAAAGATATTGATATTTTAATAAAGCAAGCACATAACAATAAAAGTGTGGAAGCGACAAATGACTACAAGTATGCTGTAAAGAATTCAAATGTATCATTTATAACAGTAGGTACTCCTACAACAAAAAATGGGCATTTAAATTTAAATTATATATATAATGTTGCGACTGAAATAGGAGAAGCTTTAAAAGAAAAAAGTGAATTTCATATAATTGCAATTAGAAGTACCGTATTACCTGGCACAAATAGAAAAGTTGGAGAAATAATTGAAGAAATATCTGGCAAAAAAAGGAATATAGATTTTGCTGTTGTTTCTAATCCTGAATTTTTAAGAGAAGGTAGTGCTGTAAAAGATTTTTTTAATCCTCCATTGACTTTAATAGGGACAGATAGTGAATATGCTGAAACAGTATTTAAAGAATTATATGGTGATGTAAAAGCTGAATTTATATCTACTGATATTGAAGTTGCTGAGATTATGAAGTATGTAAATAATACTTATCATGCTTTGAAAATAGATTTTGGTAATGAAATAGGTAATATTTGTAAATCTTTAAATATAGATAGTCATAAAGTTATGGAAATTTTTTGTAAAGATACACAATTAAATATATCACCTTATTATTTTAAACCTGGTTTTGCTTATGGTGGATCTTGTTTGCCTAAAGATACTAAAGCATTAAAAACTTTAGCACATGATAATTATATAAATGTTCCAGTGATTGATGCTATAGATACTTCTAATGAACTTCAAAAGAGTAATGCTATTGAGATTATAGAAAATAAAAATAAGAAAAAAATTGGAATATTAGGATTAAGTTTTAAATCTGGTACTGATGATTTAAGATGTAGTCCTATAGTAGATGTAATAGAGACGTTGATTGGTAAAGGGTATGAAATAAGTATATACGATAAAAATGTTTCTAAATCTATTAAAACAAAAACAAATGAAGATTACATATTAAATAGATTACCTCATATATATAATTTAATATCAGATAATTTTGATAAAGTTATTGAATGTAGTGAGGTTATAGTCATAACTAATAAAGAAAAAGAATTTGATAATATTCCTAATAGATTTCCTAATAAAATATTAGTAGATTTAGTAAGACAATATAAAACTATAGATAAAAATATTGATTACGAAGGAATAAGTTGGGGTAATATAAACGATAAGTGAGGTTTATATGACTAAAATATTATGGTATTTAAATAGATTAAAATGTATGAATTTAAAAGAA
>JAZLAK010000052.1:0-2511 GCA_045613165.1 Bacilli bacterium
ATTAGTTAAGAAGTATGCATATGTCAAACCAACTAGTAATAAAAGTACTAAAAATATCCCTGTTACACTTACTATTATTTTTTGTCTTCTATTCATGAATTATTTCCTCCTTTTACATACAAAAAAATTATATAATTATTATCCCCCCCCCCGGTTCATTTTCGAGAGACGAAGGACGATTATATAATTTATTAATTCTTTCATAAATAGAATTTTTAGTAGTCTTTACTACTCTATATAAATGGTATCAAAAAAGAGTATTTTTTTCAATACTCTTTACACTAACTTTTACAAATTATTTAACAAATGGTATTAAAGCCATAAATCTAGCTCTTTTAATTTGCATTGCAATATGTCTTTGATGTTTAGCACATGCACCAGTCATTCTTCTTGGCATAATTTTGCCTTTTTCATTAATATATTTTGTAACAATATTTACATCTTTATAATCAACGCTTTTACCAGCACACATTTGACATATTTTTTTCTTTTTACGATAAAACTCAGCCATTTCTAATCCTCCTTAAAATGGTAAGTCATCATCACTAAGTACTACTTCACTTCCAAAATCCTTAAATGGATCTTCTACTAAATCAGTTGGTTGAGAAGTAAAACTTGGTTGTTGACTTACGTTATAATCTGGCATTGGATCACTATATTGTGAACTGCCTCTATTACTACTTCCTAAAAAAGTAACATTATCTGCAACTACTTCAGTTACATATCTCTTAGTTCCATCATTAGCATCATAACTTCTAGAATGTATTCTACCAGTAATTCCAACTTGACTACCTTTAGAACAATACTTAGAAACGTTTTCAGCTTGTCTTCTCCATACAGTAACATTTATAAAATCAGTAGTTCTTTCACCATTAGCATTTGGAATACCATTAACGGCAAGACTAATTTGACATGTTGCTGTTCCATTTGGAGTAGTTCTTAATTCTGGATCTCTAGTTAATCTACCTACTAAAACAACGTTATTCATGATTACTCCTCATCTAATCTAATAATTAAATGTCTAATAACATTTTCATTGATTTTTGCTTTACGATCAAATTCTGCTATAGCATCATTATTAGCATTAACATTAATAACATAATAATATCCATTTAATTCTTTTTTGATTGGATAAGCTAATTTTCTATTACCCATTTCTTTTTCATTAGTAATTTCACCATTCATATCTGTGATAATTGCTTTTAAACTAGAAACTTCATTTTTAATAGCTTCTTCCTCATTAGATTTTAAAATGAACATAATTTCATATTTGTTCATAATACACCTCCTTCTGGTCTATTCGGCTTAAAACTTAAATTTAAGCAAGGAGCTCTTCGCTCGATTAGTATTATAGCACACTAGTATATTTTATGCAAACAAAAAAATGTCTAGAAGACATCTTTTATTCAGCACTTACTTGGCACATTTCAACTTCAACTGGAGTTTCTTGACCAAATAAATCTATTAATACTGTTAATGTACTATTTTCTACATCAATATTATCTATATTCCCTTAAATGGACCATCATTAATACTTACTTTATTTCCTACAGCTAAGTCTTTATCTACATCCATTCTAGTCATACCCATTTGAGATAATATTCTATCTATTTCTTGAGGTAATAATGAAAAAAAATATATTATTTAAACTCATTCATAATATGATCAATAATATACTCTCCACTATATTTCTTTCTTGTGTCTCTTAATAATAATTCTTTAGTTAATCTTTTAACATTTTTATTCTCTTAAAACATAAAAAATTCACCCTCAGCTATATCATCCAATAAAATATCTACTCTTGGAACATTTCCTATCATTTTTAACGTATTTACATTAAAAGTATAAATATCCATATTTTTATCAACTGGATAATATCTTAAATATTGTTGTACAAATATTCTAACCGTTTGTTTATCTTCATATTTTTTTCCAAACTTCAAAGATGAATCAAAATCAATTAAAAATGCATTAAACAATTCATCATACAACATATTTTCACTTACAAGATCTCCATGAACCCTTTTATGTTCTTGATGTAATTTTCCTACTATATCTCTAGCATTTTTAAAAAATATTAATTTATCTTTTAACTCTCTTAAACTAGATGCTTCTTGCAAATTTTCATCGTAATTCATTAAATAACCAAAGAAATCACCAGTAGTACCCTCAACAACATATAAAGGAACAAAAAACTCTTTACTAAATTCTTGACTTGTCATATTTTTAATATTTGAAACAACACTTCTAGGATAAGTTTTTTCAAGTATTTTTATACAATATTGATTGCCATCAAAAGTACATTTTCTTACTTCACCTGATGCTCCTCGTCCTATTTTATCGCCTAAAATAATATCTCTAAAGTTAACAACATTCATTATTGAGTAACTCCTCTAATATATTAAAAACTTCTTTTGGACTTTTAGCTGAACATATCATATTTTTTACTTTTGCTCCACCACTAACACCTTTTAAATACCATAATGCATGACTACGAATTTCTAATAGAGC
>JAZLAK010000053.1:0-9630 GCA_045613165.1 Bacilli bacterium
ATTTTTCAGTATCATTTTCAAATATTATTTTTTTATCATTTAGTGTTAATCTATAAAGAACATTTTCTATATTTGTTGTATTTTCAATAAAATCATTTTGATATTCTAATGGATTTATATAATTATTATTCCAATGTTTTATGGTGCTATTTACACCAAACATTAATCCGGTAGTATAATTAAATTTATATGTTTCAGTACCATTTTCATTTGATTCAAGGGAATATCTTTTTTTATCTCTATTCGAGCCTATTGTATATTTTATATCAAACATTAAATCATAAATAGGAGAATTTTGTTTGTAGTAATAGCTGTTTATGTTATTTCCTGGTTGACCTAAGTCATTTTGAAGTTCTGCAACATTGTTATATGCCATTGAACTGAATGTTGTTTGTCCATAGTAGTCATACCAAGCACCATCATTTAATGTTAATATTTCATTTTTTTCTGTTCTATAAAATAGTTCATTATCTTTTCTATTTATTTTTTTAATACTATTATTTATATCTTTATAATCGTAATAGAATTCATCTATATATTGTAAAATATCCCAATTATGATTTATAGATACTATACATTCTAAAGCAATTACACCTAAAAATAATGTACAAGATATTTTTTTGAATTTGGAATAAAAGTGATATAGTGTATAAATTAAGAAGTATGTTGTTATTAGTAGGTAGTTAATTTTTATCATGTTGTCGGTAATGTTATCAAATTTTGATATATATACGAATGTTATAAATGAAATACTTAAAATATATACTATTAATACTTTTATAAATGAGATATTCTTTATATCTTTAAGAGTGTAAGAGGAAATTATTATTAGAATAAAACTATATAAGAATGAATATCTATATGGTAAATCGTTTGGTACATGGAATGCATGCCATATATAATCTAATGGTGCTATATAAAATGATAATAGTAATAAAGTTAACATACTTGTATATACTATTTTTCTTTTTATGGAAACTTTTTTATTTAACCAAAATAGCAAGAATAAAGCTATAGATAGTATTCCACATGATACATTAGGACTGTTTGATATATCACTGGCAAAAACTGTTGATGTTACACCTGTTAAATGATTTTTAAAGAATTCAGGTATAGTAAATGCATAATATTGACTAGTTGGGATAGAACCCATTGTTGCATTTGTACTAGTTAAAGCTTCAAACATTGGTATTAGTGCCCATGCATTCAAAGCGCCAGCAATAAGGGAACATATTGTGAATAACCCAAAAGTTTTTAACATTTTTTTGAATTTTATTTTTTTAGTTTTTATAATTAAGTATGCTAAGAAATATATACAAGAAAATATACATATCATATATCCTATAAAGTAATTTGAAAATAACATTATAGTTAATGATATAGTATAAAGAATTCCATTATTTTTATTAATTATATTTTCTATACCTAGTATTATTAGAGGTAAGAAAATTAATCCATCTAACCACATTATATTCCAATAGTAAGCGGTGAAGTATGCTGAGTATGCATATAATAAACCTAATCCTATAAGTGTAGGGTTTTTAGTATTAAATTTCTTTCTTAGGTAATAACTCATTGTTATTGCTGATATTATCGAACGTATTCCTATAATAAATGAGTAAGACATGATTAAATCTTTTCTTTTAAATAAAAATATTAATATATTTAGAGGACTAGATAAATAATTAAAAAAATTTCTAAAAAATGGTAGTCCTAAACCGGTATTAAAAGAATATATTAAACTTTCTCCCGAATGTATTCTGTCAAAAAACTCTGCTAACATTGGTCCATATTGATGAAAAAAGTCTACTGTTAACATTGAGTTTCTTCCAAAAGGGGCTACATCTTGTAAAATGTATACTGTTATTATTACTATTAACCCTAATAATCCAGTTAAATATATGTAATTATAATTTCTGAAATGATTAAGTATTTTCTTCATGTTTACCACCTAAGTTGATTATATCTTATTGTTTTTTTTTAATCAATTATATTTTGGTTGTATGTTCTCATATTCTTAAATATCGTTTTTTCTTGCAAAATAAAGCGTTTTGTTGTATTATTAACTAGTTATTTAAAAAAGGGAGTGAAACCATGGATAAAATTATAAATGTTGCAGTTGTTGCACACGTAGATGCTGGTAAAAGTACTTTAGTTGATGCTTTATTAGAACAAAATGGTGTATTTAGAGAAAATGAAGTAGTTGATGAAAGAGTAATGGATAGCAATGATTTAGAAAAAGAAAGAGGCATTACTATTTATTCTAAAAACTGTGCTATAAGATATAAAGATTATAAAATTAATATAGTAGATACTCCAGGACATGCTGACTTCTCAAGTGAAGTAGAGAGAGTTATTAAAACTGTAGATACTGTAATCTTAATAGTTGATAGTGCTGAAGGGCCAATGCCTCAAACAAGATTTGTTTTAAATAAAGCTTTAGAACAAAATTTAAAACCAATATTATTTATTAATAAAATAGATAAAAAAGATGCTAGACCTGAAGAAGTTGTTAATATGACTTTTGATTTATTCTGTGATTTAAACGCTACTGATGAACAATTAGATTTCCCAATTGTATATGGTATTGCAAAAGAAGGTAAATCTACTTTAGACTTAAGTATGATGGAAGATAATATTTCACCATTATTAGATACAGTTTTAGCTCAAGTTAATCCATTTGAAGGTAATGAAAATGATGATTTACAATTACAAATAAGTACTTTAGATTATGATGATTATATTGGTAGACTTGGTATTGGTAGAATTAATAAAGGTAAGATTAAAAGTGGAGAAACAGTTACTTTAGTTAGTAATGATGGTAAGGAAACTACTTTTAGAGTTAGTAAATTATTTGTTAATGAAGGTATTAATAGAGTTGAAAAGAATGAAGCATATTATGGTGATATAGTTACTATTGCTGGTTGTGCTACTATAAGTATAGGTGATACTGTATGTAGTTTAGGTAAACCTAATCCATTGTCTCCAATTCATATTGATAAACCAACTTTAAGTATGAATTTCTTAGTTAATAATAGTCCTTTTGCTGGACAAAGTGGAAAATTCTTAACTAATAGACATATTAAAGAAAGATTAGAAAAAGAATTAGAAACTAACGTTGGATTAGAAGTTGAAGAATTAGAAAATAGTGATGGTTTCAAAGTTAGTGGTAGAGGTGAATTACATTTATCTGTATTATTAGAAAATATGCGTAGAGAAGGATATGAGTTATCTGTATCCAAACCACAAGTTTTAATTAAAGAAATTGATGGTGTAAAAAGTGAACCATTTGAAAAAGTTATAGTTAATTGTCCTAGTGATTATGCTAGTACAGTTATTAATGATTTACAAGAGAGAAAAGGTATGTTATTAAGTATGCAAACTACTGAAGATGAATATACTCATATGGAATTTAGTGCTCCAACACGTGGTTTAATTGGTTATAGAAGTTCATTTATAACTAATACTAAAGGTGAAGGAGTTATGGTTAGAAGTTTTGATGATTATAAACCTTTTGTTGGTGAATTACAAACTCGTAAAAATGGTGTATTAGTTTCAATGGAATCTGGAAAAACTTTGGGATATTCATTATGGAATTTACAAGATAGAGGTACTTTAATCGTTGGACCTGCTACTGATGTATATATTGGTATGGTTGTAGGTATTCATAATCGTGATAATGATTTAAATGTTAATCCATGTAAAAATAAACAATTAACAAATACACGTGCAAGTGGTAGTGATGATGCAATACAATTAATAAATCCTAAAACTTTCTCTTTGGAAGAAGCTTTAGAGTTTATAGAAGATGATGAATATGTTGAAATTACTCCTGATTGTATTCGTATAAGAAAAGCTATATTAGATCCAAAAGATAGATATAGAAATAATAGATAATATAAAAAGATACTATTTTGTTGTAGTATCTTTTTTCTTTGTAAATTCGTTTGATAATAAATTGTTTTTTTCAACTATTTTAAATTTCCAGTTACTAATTACTAAGTCTAGTTCTCCAATATATTCAGTAATTGTTGGGTTGAAGCCAATTTTAAATTTATTTAGTCCTGCAAATCTTGATTCATTTGAAAAATCATCTGCTATGCCATTTATATCGGCTATTTCATATTCATCTTTATACATTTCAAAAATTTGATGATGTAAGAAATAGTTTGGATTTAGATAATTATAATTTTTATCAACACCGGCTATAGCTATACTAACTTTATTTCCATATTTAATTACTATAGCTCCAGCAATATATGTTTCTTCGTTTTTCTTTAAGCCTGCTGTTGCATATATAACATCTTGTTTATAATCTTCCAAAACTTTGTCAGAATTCATTTTTTCTTTAAGATTTTTTTCGCTAGGATCTTGTTGTAGTCTTTCGTTTAATTCTTCATTTCTTGTTGTTTCATCTTCTACTTTCTTCTTAGCATTTAATAAATATGTTTCATAATTTACTTTAACTAATAATAAATCGGCTTGATTTGATTTTTTAAATGAGTTATAAAAGTTTCTATAATAATTTACGCTTCTATCTTTCATATATTTAACAAAGTTATATAATATATCTATTTTAGTAGCATCAGCTATTTCTAATTCAAGACCATTAGTTTCTGTAGAACGTATATTGTTTCTAATTCTTTTATCTAAATTGTTTATGTCATAATTTTTTAAATCTACTAACGCAGTTAATTTAGGTTGTAACAATTGTAATGGTTCAGTTTCTCTTCTTTTTTTGAAACCTAATTTTTTTAAATGATTTAATATATCTATATTAGAGTTTGTTAATCTATTATAATCATTTTTTGTATCTATTGTTGCAATAGGTATTTCTGGATTTATTTTTAAAAATATAACATTTTTTCTTTTATAATACTTAATTAAGTTATTTGTAAATCTTCTAACTAAATCAGCGTCATCATAATTTATGATAAAACCTTTAGGACAATATGCATAATAGTAACTTCCTATTTTTTTTGTTAAAAACATTCCAGCTGCTAATATTTCATAATTATTAGTTGTGTATCCTACGAAAGTATATTCAAAACCTGTTTCAGCCATAAGCATTCCGTAGTTTGCTGATTGGCAATAATTATTATATGGACTTTTGCTAGCGAAGTCTTCAAATTTTTCTCTAGTTAGTTCTATCATTCTCATAAGAATACACCTCTTTATTAGTATATCATAAAATTTAGTTAACTATTTTTTAAAATATCGTATTTTTGCATAAAAGTGTAAATTTGTTGAATTATTATGTTATTTTAATATTAAATGGTGTTTTATAGTTGAAAATGCTTGAAATAGGATTTGTTTTATGATAAATTAGTTATTGAAATTGGGTGATTTAATGGAAACTATATTATTAGTTGTTTCAATATTATTAATAGTTTTAGTATTATTACAAAGTAATAAAGCAAGTAGTGGTGCACAAATTATATCTGGTGGGAATGCTGATTTATTTCAAAATCAAAAAGAACGTGGTTCTCAATTATTAATCACTAGAATAACTGCTATATTAGGTGTTTTATTCTTTGCTATATCATTTATTTTATATATTAAGTAATATAAGAAAGTGTTTACAGTGCGACATAAATATTTATTTTATTTATGTTTTTTTATGCTATAATTTATTTATAAAGGATAGAGGATAATATGAAAGAACAAATATTAAATGTAATGAATGATAGATATGAAGCATTGGATGTTATTGAAATAAATGATTTATTAGGTTTAACTACTCCTGAAGATTTGAGTAGATTAAATAATGCGCTAGATGCTTTAGTTAAAGAAAATTTACTTTATAGAACAAAGAAAAACAAGTATATTTTATTTAAAAATTGTCCTAACTTAAAAGTTGGTGTTCTTTCAGTTAATAAAAAAGGATTTGGTTTTCTTTTAGTACCTGGTGGAGAAGATATTTATATTGATAAAGATAATATAAATAATGCAGTAAACGATGATAAAGTTTTAATTGAATTAATTAATAATTTTGGTAAAACTGAAGGTAGAGTTTTAAGAGTATTAAGTAGAGATTTAAATAATTTAATAGGTGAAATTTATATTTATAATAATAAACCTTGTATTAAATTAGATGATAAAAAGAAAAATATAGAAATAAGATTAGATGAAAAAAGTGCTAGAGGTTTAGTAGAGGGAACTAAAGTAATAGTAACTGTAATTAAAGAAATGTCTAGAAATAAATATATGGGAAAAATAACAACTGTTATTGGTCATAAAGATGATCCTGGAATAGATATAAAATTAGTTGCATATAAGTATTCTATATACGAAGAATTTTCTAATGATGCTTTAGAACAAACTGAAAGTATTCCAATTGAAGTATTAGCACAAGATAAAGTTGGTAGAGTAGATTTAACTGATAAGCAAATATTTACTATAGATGGTGCTGATACTAAAGATATAGATGATGCTATTAGTTATGAATATGAAGATGGATTACATGTTTTAGGTGTTCATATTGCAGATGTTAGTTATTATGTTACTGAAAATAGTTTTTTAGATAAAGATGCTTTAGCGCGTGGTACAAGTTCATATTTAGCAGATAGTGTTATCCCTATGTTACCTCATAAATTATCTAATGGTATATGTTCTTTAAATGAAGGGGTAGAGAGATTAACACAATCTTGTGTTATGAAAATAGATAATAAAGGTAATGTAGTTGACTATGATATATTTCCAAGTTTTATAAAATCTAAAAAGAAGATGACTTATAGTAAGGTAAATGATATTATTATGCGTAATATTATTGATCCAGAGTATACTGAATATGCAGATACTTTAAAACAAATGAATAATTTAGCTCATATATTACGTGAAAATAAAGTAAGACGAGGTTATATTGATTTTGATTTAGATGAAGCAAAAGTAATTGTTGATGAAGATAAAAATGTTGTTGGAATAGAAAAAAGAGTTCGTGAAGATGGTGAAAAATTAATAGAAGATTTTATGATTGCTGCTAATGAAACTGTTGCAACTCATATATTTAATATGAATTTACCTTTCGTTTATCGTGTTCATGATGTTCCAAATGTAGAGAAGGTTGATAAATTCTTAAGAATGGTTAGTTTATTGGGTTATAAATTAACAGGTAAAGTTAAGGATTTAACTCCTATTAGTATGCAAAAATTATTAAATCAATTAAAAGATGTACCTCAATATAAAATATTATCAAGTATGCTTTTACGTAGTATGAGAAAAGCAGTATACCAAAGAGAAAATATTGGGCACTTTGGTTTAGGTAGTAAGTGTTATACACATTTTACATCTCCAATAAGACGTTATCCTGATTTAGAAGTTCATAGACTACTTAGAAAATATTTATATGAAAATCAAATAAATGAAGAAACTATTGATTATTATCAAGCTAATTTAGATATAATCGCAACTCAATCTAGCGAAAGAGAACAAGCTGCAGTTGATGCTGAAAGAGAAGTTATGGATATGAAGATGGCTGAATATATGGAAAGCCATATTGGTGAAGAATATGAAGGTATTATTACTGGAGTAGAGAATTTTGGATTCTTTGTTGAGTTAGATAATATGGTTGAAGGATTAGTTCATGTTAATAGTTTAAAAGGTGATTATTATAATTATGTTGAAGAATTATTATGTTTAATTGGACAAAATACTAAAAAACGTTATACAATGGGTGATAGAGTTAAAGTTAAATGTGTAGGGGCTTCTAAAGAGGCTCGAACTATAGATTTTGAATTAGTGGGGGATAAAAATGATAGAGATAAAGAACAGAAAAGCGTACTTTGATTATTTTATTGAAAGCGAAATTGAAACTGGTATAGTTTTAACTGGAACTGAAATAAAATCAATTAGAAAAGGTAGTGCAAATTTAAAAGATACTTATGCTAGAATAAAAAATGATGAAGTATTTATTTTAAATATGTATATTGCTCCTTATGAAGAGGGCAATAGATACAATGTTCCTGAACGTAGAGAAAGAAAATTATTGTTAAATAAACATGAGATCTTAAAACTTAAAGGTCAAGTTGTTAAAGAAGGGTATAGTTTGATACCGCTTAAGCTTTATTTTAAAGGAAATAATGCTAAGATATTATTAGGTTTATGTAAAGGTAAAAAACTTTATGATAAGAGAGAAACGATTAAAGAACGTGACTTAGCTAGAGAAAATAAGAAAATTAATTTATATTAGTTTTCTTTTTTTTATGTTTTTGTTATAATACAAAACCGAAGTGATGTATATGGAAAAGTTGCCATTAAATTTAATAGATGGAAGAAAAATTTTAATAGATAAACGTGTTTTTGATGTCGAAGTAGAGGATCTTAATTTTTGTTTGGAAAATAAAACTTTTTTAGATAATATAGATTTTTCTAAAAAAGTTATGTTTAGTCATGAAATAAAGAGTAATAATAATATTGAAGGTATTACTGATGATATAGATGTAATTAGAGGTGTTATTGAAAAACAAAAAGAAATAAGAGATATAGAAAAAAGGAATAGAATTATTAATTTATATAAAGGATATCAATATATTTTAGGTGCTGGAGATATTAATAAAGAAAGTTTAAGAGAGTTATATTCAATATTAAGTGAAGGTTTACTATCTAAAGAAGAATCTCAAGATATGGGCGAGTATTATAGAACTAGAAGTGGTATAATTTTACATAAAGGAAGACTAGATGATTCTTACGAAGAAACTATGGATGTGGAATATGTTCATAATTTCATGGATAAATTATTAGAATATATAAATACTGATAATAATTTAGATAATTCTACTGAGTATTTTATAAAATCACAAATTATGCATTTTTACTTTGTTTATATTCATCCTTATTTTGATATTAATGGTCGTACTAGTAGAACAGTTGCTATGTGGTATTTATTAAATAACAAATGTTTTCCATATATAATTTTCAATCGTGCTATAAAGAATGAATTCCCTAAATATGATGAAGCAATAATAGAAGCTAAGAGATATGGAAATGTAACTTATTTTATAAAGAATATGTTAATTAGTGTTAAGAAAGAATTAGAAAAAGAGTTTGTAATTGAGGATATTAGGAGAAGTATAAGTAGCAAACTATCTACTATAGATTATCAAACTTTAAATTATATATTAACTATGAAAGGTGTTATGACTTTATTAGATTTTACTAGAGTATATAATCGAGATAACGATAAGAAAAGAGCAATTGATATTTATAATGAAATGATTTTACCGTTATTAGATAAACAGGTAATAGAATTTGTACGTTATACTAATAAGAGTTATGGTACAAATTCTAAGAATTTTGAATTTAAATTAAATGAACATAATATTAATAGAGATGAAAAGTTTTTAAAATATTTAAAATAGTGCATTAAACAATGCACTATTTATTTGTATTTTCATAATAGTTTCTTTCGGTTAGATTTGTTAGTAAATTTTCTAATTCTTCGATATCTTCATAGTCTAAAACTTCTTCTATTTTTATCATTAAATCTCTTAAAGAGTTAGACACTTCGTAATCTATATTATATCTTTTTAATGTTTCTATTTGATTGTTAGTTAAATATAGATTATCATTTATTTTTTGTAATTTGTTATTATCAAAGTCTATTTCATTAAGTATTTTTTTTATTTCTTCATT
>JAZLAK010000054.1:0-15458 GCA_045613165.1 Bacilli bacterium
AATGAACTATGATGAAAAATTACAAGAAGCATCTAATTTAAGAGAGTTAAAAGATAAATTAATATTTTTTAAAAATGCTAGAGATATAGTAGGAAAATTACATCAAGAACATAAAAGGGTTCATGGAGATCTTGTAAGTGAAAATATGTTGTATGATGAATTGCTTAATGCATTTTTAATTGATTTTGATTCATCTTTGAAGTTTGGAAAAAAATATGAAGATAAACAAACGGTTAGAATATTTGTACAACAATATTTAAGATATTACCCAGTTGATAAAAATATGGATATTTATACTTTTAATGTAAATACGTTAAAAATGTTAGGGAATTATCCTAGAGTAGATATTTTATTGGATGATATAGCTGAGGGTGAATTTTTTATGTTTCAAGAGAATAAAAATGTTAAAAGATTAACTAAAGAATTATTATTAAGAGATACTAGAAAAAAATATAGTGGAGAGTATATTATTGATCATATTATGAATGAGTTTAAATAATATACTTTTTTATTTTAAATTATTAATTTTGTGGTAAAATAATAAGGCATAAAGGAGTTGTTACTATGGATAAAATTGTTATTAAAGGTGCTAGAGAAAATAATTTAAAAAATATAGATATAGAGATCCCAAAGAACAAATTGGTTGTTATGACTGGAGTAAGTGGTAGTGGTAAGAGTAGTTTGGCTTTTGATACTATATATGCTGAAGGTCAAAGAAGATATGTTGAAAGTTTATCTAGTTATGCAAGACAATTTTTAGGTGGTACAGAAAAAGCTGATGTTGATTCTATAGAAGGTTTAAGTCCAAGTATATCAATAGATCAAAAGACAACTAATAAAAATCCTAGAAGTACAGTTGCTACAGTAACTGAAATATATGATTATTTTAGACTTTTATTTGCTCGTATTGGTGTACCATATTGTCCTAAACATAAAACTCCTATTAAAAGTCAAAGTATAGAAGAAATTACTAATAAAATTTTATCTTTGGAAACTGGAACAAAATTAGAGATATTGTCTCCTGTTATATATGGTGAAAAAGGTAGTCATGAGAAAGTATTTGATAATTTACGTAAAAATGGTTTTACTAGAGTTAAAGTAAATGGTGAGACAAGAGATTTAAGTGAAGAGATCAAATTAGAGAAAAATAAAAAAGATAATATTTTAGTAGTTGTTGATAGAATTGTAGTAAGAGAAGAAGATAGAAGTAGAATATTTGATAGTTTAGAAACTGCTACTAAATTAAGTAATGGAAAAGTTGTTATAAATGTTATAGGTGATAGAGAATTTATTATGAGTGAACATTATGCTTGTCCTCATTGTGATTTTTCATTACCTGAATTAGAACCTAGATTATTTTCATTTAATGCTCCATACGGTGCTTGTCCAGAATGTAAAGGTTTAGGTGCTAAACAAAATATAAGTGTTGATTTACTTATTCCTGATAAGACTAAAAGTATATTAGATGGTGCTATTAAACCTTTAAGTATGGATCCTAATATTTATACAACTAATATTTTAACAGTTGCTCAATATTATGGTATTGATTTAAGTGTACCTGTTAAAGATATGAAAGATAGTGATTTAGATATTATTTTATATGGTACTGATGAAGAGATAAATTTTGAATATACTTCTAAAACTGGTAGTAAGAGATATACTAAAGATACTTATGAAGGTGTAGTAAATAATTTTGAAAGAAGATATATAGAAACTAGTAGTAAATGGATAAGAGAGTGGATAGATGGTTATATGGTTGAAACTACTTGTCCTAAGTGTAAAGGTGCTAGACTTAATAAAGATGTGTTAAGTGTTTATATTAATAAAAAGAATATATATGATTTAACTTGTATGAGTATATTAGAATTAATAGAATTTTTTGATAAATTAAAATTAAATAAAGAGGAAATTAAGATAAGTGAATTAATTATAAAAGAGATTAAATCAAGATTAGATTTTTTAAACAATGTTGGTTTAGGTTATTTAACATTAAATCGTAGTGCTGGAACTTTAAGTGGTGGAGAAAGTCAACGTATAAGATTAGCTACTCAAATAGGTAGTAGATTAAGTGGTGTTTTATATGTATTAGATGAACCTAGTATTGGTTTACATCAAAAAGATAATGAACGATTAATTAATTCTTTAAAAGAAATGAGAGATTTAGGAAATACATTAATTGTAGTAGAACATGATGAAGATACTATGAGAGCTGCTGATTATTTAATAGATATAGGTCCTGTCGCTGGAGAAAATGGTGGATATATTGTTAGTAAAGGTACTCCAGAAGAGGTTATGAAAGATAAAAATAGTTTAACTGGTAGATATTTATCTGGATTAGAAAAAATAGAAGTACCTAAAACAAGAAGAAAAGGTAATGGATTATTTTTGAGTATTAAAGGTGCTAAAGAGAATAATTTAAAAAATATAAATGTTAAGATTCCTTTAAATACATTAACTGTAGTTACCGGAGTAAGCGGTAGTGGAAAAAGTACTTTAGTTAATGAAATTCTTTATAAGACTTTAAGAAAAGAAATTTATAATAGTAAAGATATACCTGGTAAATGTAAAGAAATCTTAGGTATAGAAAATATTGATAAGGTTGTTGATATTACTCAAGATCCTATAGGGCGTACTCCTAGATCGAACCCGGCTACTTATGTTGGAGTATTTGATGATATAAGAGATGTTTTTGCTGAGATGAAAGAAAGTAAGATAAAGGGATATAATAAAGGAAGATTTTCTTTCAATGTTAAAGGTGGACGCTGTGAGGCTTGTTGGGGAGATGGTGTAAAGAAAATAGAAATGCACTTCTTACCTGATGTTTATGTATCTTGTGATGTTTGTCATGGAACTCGTTATAATAGTGAGACTTTAAGCGTTAAGTTTAAAGGTAAAAATATTGCTGAAGTTTTAGATATGAGAGTTGATGAAGCAGTAGATTTTTTTGAAAACGTTCCTAAAGTTAGAGATAAATTAAAAATGTTACAAAGTGTAGGTTTAGGATATATAAAATTGGGACAAAGTGCTCCTACATTGTCTGGAGGAGAAGCAGGACGTGTTAAGTTAGCAAAAGAGTTACAAAAGAAACCTACTGGTAAAAGTATATTTATTTTAGATGAACCAACAACTGGATTACATGTAGATGACATAAAGAAATTACTAGTTATATTACAAAGAATAGTTGATAATGGTGATACAGTTTTAATTATCGAACATAATTTAGATGTTATAAAAGTTGCTGATTATATTATTGACTTAGGACCTGATGGTGGTAATGGAGGAGGAAAAGTGTTAGTTACTGGTACTCCAGAAAATGTTGCTAAATGTAAAGATAGTTATACCGGTGAATTTTTAAAGAAAGTATTATAGAACTTAAAGTTCTAATAAAGATACTTTCTTTTTTTTATAAAGTACTTGAAGAAAATACTTATCAATAATATAATTAGAATGGAGTTGATTTAATGCTAGAATATAATAGGGATATAACTTTAAGAGATAAAGTGTTAGATATATTAAGTACTATATTAGTAAATATGATTGTTATTATTATGGCTACTAAATTATATAAAAATATTAGTGTGGATAGTGTATTTTATACATTTTTAGTAGCAGTTTTATTAATGATATTTAATAAATGTGTAAAACCATTACTTAATTTAATTATGTTACCAATTAATATTTATTCTTTAGGTATAACATATCCGTTTGTAAATGTTATTATTTTAAAGTTAATTAGTTTATTGTTGGGTAAACATTTTGTTCTTAGTGGGTGGTTTAGTGCGTTTTTTATATCAATATTTATATCAATAATGACTATTTTAATAGATACATTAATAGGGAAAGAGATTAGGAAGGTGTAGTTTATGAATCCAATAATATTTAGTATAGGAAATTTTGAAATTAGATGGTATTCGGTAATATTATTATGTGCTTTTTTAGTAGCATGTTATTTTATAAATAAAGAAGCTAAAAGATTTGATATAGAAAAAGATTTTATATTTAATTTGGTTTTTTGGACACTTATTTTTGGTCTTATAGGAGCAAGAATTTATTATGTTATATTTGATTGGTCTTATTATAGTGCTAATATAAGTGAAATATGGAAAGTATGGAATGGTGGTTTAGCGATACATGGTGGTATTATTGCAGGCTTACTAACAATTCTTATATATACTAAAAAATATAATTTAAGAGTTACAAGATATTTAGATTTTATAGTTGTTGGTTTAATAATAGGTCAATCTATAGGAAGATGGGGAAACTTTTTTAATAGTGAAGCACATGGCTTGGCAACTAGTTTAGAGCATTTACAAAATTTACATATTCCTGAATTTATTATTGAAGGAATGAAAATAAATGGTGTTTATTATACTCCAACATTCTTATATGAATCTATAGCGTGTTTAATAGGTTTTATAGTTTTATGTATCGTTAGAAGAAATAAATATACTAAAGTAGGAACTCCTACAGCATTATATTTAATTATATATGGTATTATAAGATTCTTTATAGAAAGAAGTAGAACAGATTCTTTAATGTTTGGTGGTTTTAAAATTGCTATGATTGTTTCAGTTATTATGATTATAATTGGTGTAATAATGTTAATAATAAATAGTAAGAAAGGTAAATTTGAAGATCTATATAACGATAAAAATAATAGAGATGTTATAAGATTTTAGGTGAATTTATGATATATGATGTAGTTATTATAGGATTGGGAGCGGCTGGTTTAAGTGCAAGTATATATGCAAAAAGAAGTGGATTAAATGTTGCAGTAATTAATTTTAGTACTCCCGGTGGGATAATAAACGAAAGTAGTATTGTTGAAAATTATCCTGGTTTTAAAAGTGTTAGTGGTCCTGATTTAGCTTTTAATTTTTTTGAACATTTTAATAGTTTAGATGTTCCATTATTTAATGAAGAAGTAATAGATATTATTGATGGAGATATAAAAAAAGTTATTACTAAGAATAATGAATACTGTGCTAAAAAAGTTATTATATGTAGTGGAAGAAAACCAAGAAAATTAGGATTAGAAAATGAAGATAAGTTTTTTGGTAGAGGTATAAGTTATTGTACATTGTGTGATGGTAATTTATATAAAGACAAAATTGTATGTGTTGTAGGTGGAGGTAATAGTGCTTTAGAGAGTGTACATTACTTAAGTGATATTTGTAAAAAAGTTTATCTTTTAGTTAGAAGTAATAGGATTATAGCTGATGAAAGTTTGGTTGAGAAAGCTAAAAGTTTAGAGAATGTTGAAATCTTATTTGATACTAGAATAGAAAACTTTATAATAAATGATGAAAAAATCATTGGCGTAAAGACTAATACTGGTGAATTAGAAGTTGATGGGATATTTGTTAATATTGGCTTTGAACCTAGTATAAACATTTTAAAATCTTTAGATATTAAGATGGATAAAAATTATATTATAGTTGATAAAAATATGGAAACAAGTATAAAAGGAATATATGCTTGTGGAGATATTATAAAGAAAGATTTATATCAATTAGTTACTGCTGTTAGTGAGGGTGCAATAGCTGCAACTAGTATATATAATAATTTAAAATATCAAAAATAATTAGTTTTTATTGAAAAAATAAAAATTTAAGTATACAATGATATTATCAGGAGGTAAGATAATGAAAATTATTTTTAGATCAAATAATCATTTTGCAAAAAAGACATTAGTAGGATTAGGTGGAGCTGAAGCGTGGTTAAAAAGTTTATCGAAATATCTAAGTGATGATGCTATGGTTTATTTATCAATATTTACAGATAAAAAAAGTTTTACAGAAGCATCATTAGATATTTATGATGATAAATTACATGTTACTTCAAAAACTAAAAATGAAGATATGGTAGATGCTGTTAATTCAGCAATTGCTAAATCAGCTGCTCAATTAAAGAAAGTTAAAGATAAAAAAACTAATTATTCTTTAACAAAGACTGAAAAAGATATTTTAAGTTTTGATGATTTAGAAGATGAAATCGATTTGAATCCGAATGTTTTATCTGGATATGAATTATTAGATGCTGAAAAAGCTTTAGTTGAAAGAAAAACTACATCTAAATATGCTCAAGTTACTAAAAAGTATGTAGATTATTTATATGGTGTTAAAGATATAGAAAATGAAATTGTTAAAGCAGAAGAGCATTTAGCGGTATTAAATCATATATTAGCAACTGAAATAAATACTATGTTATATATTGATTATGTAGCTTTACAAGAAAGTATAAAACAAATAGAAACAGAAATTAAGGTTTTAAAAAATCGTAAAGATTCTTATAAAATGAATATTCGTGATGAAAGATATATTGATGAAGTAATTGACGAAGAATTAAATATTTTGAGATTAAAGAGAAAATAACCGAGACAAAAGTCGGTTATTTTTTTTTATATAAACATATATTAGAATAGAAGGGAGTTATAAAAAATGAATAATGGAATGAATTATCATAGATGTTCCCCATGTTGTAATTGTATGGATATACCTGTTGTAGGTCCAACTGGTCCAACAGGACCGACTGGACCAAGAGGATTTGTAGGACCAACAGGTCCACAAGGGCCTCAAGGTTTACAAGGAATTCAAGGATCTATAGGACCGACAGGGCCACAAGGTGTTCAAGGGTTACAAGGTGAACAGGGTGATATTGGTGCTACTGGTGCGACAGGACCTCAAGGTATACAAGGACCAACCGGACCTACAGGTCCAACTGGGCCAACTGGAGCAACAGGAATAGCCGGAGTAACAGGACCTACAGGGCCAACTGGGCCAACTGGAGCAACAGGAATAGCTGGAGTAACAGGACCAACTGGACCAACTGGAGCAACAGGAATAGCTGGAGTAACAGGACCAACCGGACCTACAGGGCCAACTGGGCCAACTGGAGCAACAGGAATAGCTGGAGTAACAGGACCAACTGGACCAACTGGACCTCAAGGTGATATAGGACCTACTGGTCCATCGGGAGAAGCTGGAGAAACACCGACTTTAACTATTGGTACTGTAACAACAGGAGAACCTGGAAGTGAAGCGGCAGCATCTATAACTGGAACAGCACCTAATTTTGTACTTAATTTAACTATTCCGCAAGGACCAACTGGACCAACAGGACCAATAGGACCACAAGGAGTTCAAGGTGTTCAAGGAGAAGTAGGAGTTACAGGATTACAAGGAATTCAAGGAGTACAAGGTATTCAAGGTATTCAAGGAGAAGTAGGACCTACAGGTCCAGCAGGCGAAGATGCTTAGATAAAAAAAAATAATTTGCACTTTATTGTGTAGATTATTTTTTTTAATTATTAATAGTAAATAATACTTATACTTATAATTTTAATTTTTCATATAATTATATTGGTGAATTTATGAAAAAATATAAAGTTTGCGTATATGCAATTTGTAAAAATGAAGAACAGTTTGTAGAACGTTGGGTTAAAAGTATGAATGAAGCTGATGATATTTATGTAATGGACACTGGTTCTACGGATAATACAGTTCAAAAATTAAGAGATTTAGGAGTAAATGTAATGGTAGAAAAAATTAGTCCTTGGAGATTTGATGTTGCTAGAAACAAATCTTTAGATTTAGTACCGTTAGATACTGATATTTGTATTTGTACTGATTTAGACGAGGAATTTGAAATTGGTTGGAGAGAAAAGTTAGAAGAAAATTATAGTGCAAATTGTCGTGTTAATTATACTTATAATTGGCATATAAATGAAGATGGTATAGCTGATGTAACATTTTTATTAAATAAAATACATCCTAGAATAGGTTATATTTGGACTCATCCAGTTCATGAAGTTTTAACACCTTTGAATGAAGAAAAATACGTTAATATAGAGAGTATAGTTTTAAATCATCATCCTGATACTACTAAATCTAGAGGAAGTTATTTAGAATTATTAGAATTATCAGTTAAAGAAGAGCCTACTGATGATAGAAATATGCATTATTTGGGTAGAGAGTATATGTATTATCAACGTTGGGAAGAATGTATTAATACTTTAAAGAAACATTTGTCGTTAAAGAAATCTACATGGAACTTAGAAAGAGCAGCTAGTATGAGATATATAGCGAGAAGTTATATTAATTTAAATAATGAACAAGAAGCTGAGTATTGGTACAAGTTATCTATTGATGAAGCATCTAATGTTAGAGAAGGATATGTAGAACTTGCTATACTATATAATAAACAAGGTAAATGGTTAGATAGTATAAACTGTTTAATTAAAGCTTTGTGTATAAAAGAGAAACCTATGGTTTATATGAATGAAGTATTTTGTTGGGATAATACAATAGATGATTTAATGAGTATTAATTATTATAATTTAGGTTTAAAAGATTTGGCTATATATTATGTTGATAAAGCTTTAGAATATAAAAAAGATGATGAAAGATTATTGAATAATAAAAAAATTTTTTTGGAGAATTAATATTAGAGTAGTTTGATTTTGTTAGCATAGCGATGATATAATTATATTGGTGATTATAATGAGTCAAACAGATATGTCAGCTTTTTTGAATAGAAAAAGTGGTAGCGGAGAAAAATATAATTATGATTTAAAACTATTAATTGAAAATTTTAGTTTTTTAGATTTTATATATGATGCTTTAAAAAATAGAGAAGTAGGTAATGATTTTGGTGCATTTTTAGTACTTACTAATAAACAATATGTTTTAGGCTATAATGCGGGTTTTGGTGTAGGAACTCATATAGCTTCTTTTGCAAGAACATATAATGATATAAATAATCTCGGTAAAGTAGAAAATGATTTAGAAGCTATAAGATTATCAGAAAAATGTAAAAAAGAGTATATAACTGCTAGAATTATGTATGATTGTGTTGGAGAAAATGAAAATAGAGTTCCTATTTATTCAGGTAGTATAAGTTTTTCTATAAAATCATTACCGATTAGTCCTAGTCAATTTGAAGTATTTAAAAAGTTTTATGAAAACTATAATAATGAGATTGAACTTGCTGTTAAAAAGTGTTCTTTAAACAACTTTTGTGTATGGTTTACATATGATACAGAAACAAGTAAATTTAATGCTAATAAATCTAGTAATTTAGATAATTTGTATAAATTTTTAGAAAGTCAAATAGATTATGATAAAGTAGATACTGAAGAAGATGAAGTTTTAGTCGGTGTAGGAATTGATGATACTTTATCAAGAAGGAGTTTAGGTTAAGGTTATCGTGGTGTGATAACCTTTTTTACTTGTTTATAAATGTTGTTTATGGTATTATTTAGTCGGTGGTTATATGAATAACTTAGTGCTTGCATATTTAGGAGATGCAGTTTATGAACTTTATATTAGAGAACACTTGATAAGTAAAGGAATTGTTAAAGTTAATGATTTACAAAATGAAAGTTTAAAGTATGTTTCAGCTAGTAGTCAAAGTAATCATTTAAAAAGATTAATGGATAATGATTTTTTAACTGAAGATGAAATAGATATTGTTAAACGTGGTAGAAATATGAGTAGTCATAATAAGAAGAATACAGATATTGTAACTTATAAAAGAAGTACTGGTTTAGAATGTTTAATTGGTAGTTTAAAAGTAGATGGAAATATAGAAAGAATAAATGAAATAATGGAATTTATAGTAGGTGAATAATATGAAAGTATCAGGTAAGAATGTATTTAATGAATTAGATATAAAAAATATACGTAAAGTATATTTGAGTAAAAGTTTTAAAGATAAAGATATTATAGAATTTATACAAAAAAATAAGATTAAATATGTTATTAGTGATCCAAAAGTTATGGATGGTATGATAAGAAATAATCAAGGTATTATTGTTGATATTAATGATTATGAATATAGTAATTTAGAATCTATAGATAGTGATTTTGTTATTATATTAGATCATTTAGAAGATCCTCATAATTTTGGGGCTATAATACGTACTAGTGAAGCGATGGGAATTAAACATATTATTATTCCAAAGGATAGAAGTGTTAGTGTTAATGAAACAGTTATGAAAACTAGTGTAGGTGCATTAAATCACGTTAATATAATCCAAGTACCTAATTTAGTTAATGCTATAAATTATTTAAAGGATAATGGTTTCTTTGTATATGGTGCTGAGGCTGATGGAGTTAATTATAAAGATGTTGATTATAGTGATAAACGATGTCTTGTAATAGGTAGTGAAGGTAAGGGGATAAGTCCAGTAGTTAGAAAAAATTGCGATGAAATAATTAGTTTGACTATGAAAGGTCATGTTAATAGTTTAAATGCAAGTGTTGCAGCAGGTATCTTAATTTATGGTTTAGGTGAATAAATGGAGTATCCGGATAGTGAATTAGAATTTTATTTACATGATAATAATGAAGATGCTGTTGATATTGTTTATGAAAAATATAAATATATAATAGATGTTTTGATAAATAAGTATAGAAGAGTGTTTTATGCTCTAAATATTGATATTGATGAAGTAAAACAAGAAGCTAATTTAGCTTTTAGTAGTGCTATATATAGTTATAATCAAGATAAAGATACTAGTATGAGTACTTTTATTACTTTGTGTGTAGAAAGAAAGATAAGACAAGTTATTAAATCTCATGAAACTGTTAAAAGTAGAGTATATAGTGAAACATTATCTTTAAATGGAAAAAGTGATGTTAATTTAGAAGATTTTATTGGTGATGAAACTTATGAACCTTTAAAGACTGTAGAAAATATAGATACTTTAGAATATATAAATCATGAGGTTAAAAATATTTTATCTAGTAGTGAGTTAGAAGTATATAATTTAATGATACAAGGTTTAGATTATGTAGAAATAGCGAAAGTTTTAGATAAAACTCCTAAACAAATAGATAATTCTATACAAAGAATAAGAATAAAGTTAAAAAAATTAAAATAATTATTGCTAAAAAAAACATTTTGTGCTATATTATGTTTGTACACGGAAGTGTTTTTTTAATACAATAATTTAGAGGTGTGGAAATGGTTAAAGCTAAGAAAAAAAGTACTGTAAAGAAAAGTTTTTATAACGAAGTTAAAAGTGAGTTAAAAAAGGTTAAATGGCCTAGTAAAAAGGAAATGTTGAAGTATTCTATATCTACTTTATGTTTTATTATATTATTTGCATTATTCTTTTTTGGAATAGAAAGTTTATTTGCATTCGTTAAGGGGTTGATTGGATAATATGGAAAAATTATGGTATGTAGTAAATACTTATAGTGGGCATGAAAGTAAAGTTCAAGAAAAATTATTATCTCGTGCTCAAACAATGGGATTTCAAGATTATATCTTTAGAGTTGTAGTACCTGAAGAGACTGTTACTGAAACATTAAAAGATGGTTCTACTAAAGAAAAGAAAAAGAAAATGTTTCCTGGATATATTTTAGTTGAAATGATTATGTCTGATGAAGCTTGGTATATTGTACGTAATACTCCAGGTGTTACTGGGTTTATAGGATCAAGTGGTAAAGGTGCTAAACCAACTCCATTATTACCTCAAGAAATAGATAGAATATTATCTCAAATGGGTATGACTAGAATGGATGTAGATAAAGACTTAGCTGTAGGAAATAAAGTTAGTATTAATGATGGTCCATTCAAAGGAATGCTTGGTACTATAGATAATATTGATGTAGAAAATAGTACATTAACAGTATTAATAGATTTATTTGGTCAAGAAACTCCAGTTGAAGTTGAAATGTGCCAAGTAAGTGCTGAATAGTTTTTAAATTACTCTTTTTATATTATCTTAAAGAAATGGCGAGTAAAATGCTTTTAATTTGGTTTTTATTTGTGAATTTTCTTTATAATTTTTATAAACAATTGATAATGGTAAGACTTATTACAAATAGATTGTAGACAAGATAATTTATAATATTATTAGTTTAAGAAGATAGAGTTAGAAAATTCTATCTTTTTTGTATCGCTAATTTATATTAATGAGTGCAACACTACTAATTAAATTAAAATAAAATCAAAATACATTTATAGTCGCTTTGTAATTTACTTTTAAATAGTATAATGAATTTTTATCAATTTTGGGATATAAAAAAATTATTGTTTAAATTATTCTCAGTAAAATTTTTCATCAAAGAAATATGAGATTAATTTATTATGTAAAAAACTATTAAAAATTCAAGTTCCATAAAGTATAACAAAAATAACTTCATGATAATTGTGTGCTTTCAAACTTAATCAAATCATTTTTTACTTTCATCAAATAATTAAAAAAAATAATTGATTAAATAAAGAAAGTATAGTATTATTTATATATAGTAGTAAGACTACTTTTAAAACAATTCTATTTATGAAAAAATTAATAAATTATATAATCGTCCTTCGTCTCTCGAAAATGAACCGGGGGGGGGGTTAATAATTATATAATTTTTTTGTATGTAAAAGGAGGAAATAAATTCATGAATAGAAGACAAAAGATAATAGTTAGTGTAACAGGGATATTTTTAGTACTATTATTACTAGTGGGATTAACATATGCATACTTTTTAACACAAATTACTGGTAATACAAATACTAAATCTATTTCAGTTAGTACTGCTAATTTAGCATTAGTGTATGGAGATGGTAATGGTGTATTAACATCGGCTAAAGCATTAATACCTGGAGATAATGTAACTTTTTTCGATGCTAGTGGGAATGAAGTTACATCAAAGACATTTTCTGTAGAAAATAAAGGAGATGATACAGAATATGTAGTTACTTTAGAAGATGTTAGTGTTACATATGCAAGTAATGCTACTATAAAAGTAAATGGAGTAAATACACAAGTAAATGAAGGTGATACAACTACATTTGAATCAAATGATTTCAGATATACATTGTCTTGTATTATAGAGAGCAGTAGTGCAGAACGTAATGGGCAAGAATGTAATGGTTCGTCTTTTGAAACATTTGTTTTTGTAGACGGAATATTAATAGGAAATAATATAAGTAAAGGTGATAAACATAACTATACTTTTACATTAAAATATATTGATACTAAAATTGATCAAAGTGCAGATATGAATAAAACTTTTAGTGCATTGTTTAATATAGATGATATTAAAAATATTAATCCATATAAAGATAATAAAAATAGTTTAGCATATAATATAATAAATAATGCTATAGATACGAAAACAGGTTCTAAATTAGTTGCAACACCACCAACTAAAATTGCAGAAGAAGTAAGCGGAGTTTATGATTATCAAGAATCTACAGATAATTATGAAAAAATAACTAATTTTGATGTTTATGTTACTCCTGAAGTATTTAATTATAGCTCTGAAGATCCGGATCCTTATGTGAATTTTAAATATTGTTTTTATGGAGAGCAAAATTGTAGTTTGCACAAAGAAGTAAATAATATTACTAATAGTACTAAGTGTAGCGATATAATGGGGAATTATGTAGCAAGGTATAGTGATAATGCATATGCATTGGTAGAGAAATGTGATAATAATGGCATTTACATTTCTACTACAACTGAGACAAAGCAAAGATATGAAAAAGTTTTATCTGCTACTACAGATGAATTAGGAATTACACATTATTATAGAGGAAATGTCGATGATAACTATGTAAATTTTGCTGGAATGTGTTGGAGAATAGTTCGTATTAATGGTGATGGAAGTACAAAATTAATACTAGAAGACAAGGATGAAGTATGTTCAGAAACTACTGTGTCTAATCGAGAAGACTTTGAAAATGTTTTTTTTGGTTATAATACAAAGTATTCTTTTGAACCATGGGGTCCTCTATATTATTTGGATTATCTAACACCTCAACTATATCCTGAAGAATCAATGAGTAAAAAAGCGCAAGAATATCAAGAGACATTAAATACAAAAATTATAGAAAATTATAATGGTAAAACATTATCTGATATGTTAAAACCGGGAGATTGGTGCTACAATGATATAGCATATGCTCAAGATAAAGTAGATTTTAATGTTACTTCAGCATTAACTGAAAGTGAAAAACTTGATTATTATTATAATGTAGAGCCAATTTATTATGATTCGTATCTTAGATTAGTGGGCAATACCAAAAAAACTTCTACTTTAAAATGTAATGGAACTAAATTTAATAAATTTGGCGATAATACTACTGATATGTATATAGCAGCATTGACTTTGGATGAAGTTATACATGCTGGAGTATCTTCTGTTTCTAAATCAGATAATTATTTAAATTATTTTCAAGAATATTATGGGGAGGCGTGGTATACTCTAACTCCTTTCAAAAATGATGTTGCAGTATTATTTGAGGTTGCAACAGTTACAGCTAATGGAGAAATTACCGGAGCTAATATTAATTATCCTTCTTTCTTCAGACCTGCAATTAATTTAAAGGAAAATATTGAGATATCAGATGGTAATGGTACTATAACTGATCCTTATATAATAAAATAAATTTAAGTACTAGGTGACTAGTGCTTTTTTCTTGAAAAAATATAATTGTTATGATAAACCAATTTGTAATTTTATAGGGAAGTGGTTATAGTGTGGAAAATTGGAAATGTTGAAATAAAAAATCGCATTGTTTTAGCTCCTATGGCTGGTATTAGTAATACTAGTTATAGAAGAATTATTAAAGAAATGGGCTGTGGTTTGATTTTTGCTGAAATGGTTAGCGATAAAGCAATAGTTTTTGATAATGAAAAGACAATGAGTTTACTAAAAATGGACAATAGTGAAAGACCAATTGTTCAACAAATATTTGGTAGTGATGTTAAAAGTTTTGTTGAAGCTGCAAAAAAAATAGAAAATATTATGCATCCTGATATTATTGATATAAACATGGGATGTCCAGTTCCTAAAATAGCTCTTCGTAGTCAAGCAGGAAGTGCACTTTTAAAAAGTCCTGAAAAAATTGGTGAAATTGTTAGGGCTGTAGTAGAAGCAGTAAATGTACCGGTGACAATAAAAATAAGAAGTGGTTGGGATGAAAATAACATAAATTGTGTAGAAGTTGCCAAAATTGCTGAAGCATCAGGAGCAAGTGCTATAACACTTCATGCTAGAACTCGTAGTCAAGGATATAGTGGAACTGCTGATTGGAATTTGATAAAGAAAGTAAAAGAAAGTGTTAGTATTCCTGTAATTGGTAATGGGGATGTAGTAACTCCAGAATTAGCAAAAAAAATGCTTGATGAAACTGGTTGTGATGCGGTTATGATAGGACGTGGAGTATTAGGTAATCCTTGGTTAATTAGAGATTGTGTAGATTATTTAGAAAACGGGAGTTTTGAAAATAATATAAATTTAAAAGATAAAATTGAAATGTTGAAATCTCATTTTGAAATGTTAATAAAAGATAAAAGCGAGAAAGTAGCTCTATTAGAAATTCGTAGTCATGCATTATGGTATTTAAAAGGTGTTAGTGGTGGAGCAAAAGTAAAAAATATGATATGTTCAGCTAAAAGTCCAAAAGAAGTTTTTAATATATTAGAGGAGTTACTCAATAATGAATGT
>JAZLAK010000055.1:0-4056 GCA_045613165.1 Bacilli bacterium
GGCCTCCGACTTCAAAAGAAAAATGTGTAGATTTGTGGGTAAACCCCCATATTTACAAAAAGGATGTGATATTTTGAAAAAGATAGAAGAAGTTGATTATAAAGCAGTAGAATTATCTATCGACAATATGAATAATGATAAAAAAGAGTTGTGTTATAGTTTGTTAAATGAAATTAGGTTTATGTACCAAACACTTAACGAGCTAAAAATTAAAGTAAGTGAGATGGGTGTAATAACAAAAATGTGTCAAGGCAAGTATGACATTGAAAGAGCAAACCCAGCACTTAACCAATACAACACATTAGTAAAAAACTATTCAAGTTGTATTAAGCAATTAAATGAATTGCTACCAAAAGAAGATTCAAATGGTGATGATGAGTTTGATGATGATGAGTTATGACATATATAGAAGAATACTATAAATGGATAGAAGATAACCCAGATAAAGTATGCAAAAAAATAAAAACTATATATGCAAGATTAGTTGAAGATATAAAGAAACCTCGTACAGTTTCTTTTTTTAATAATATAACGAAAGAAGAAGAAACTCACACATATATATTTGATGAGAAGAAAAGTTTACGATGCATTCATTTTATAGAAAAATATTGTAGACAAAGTAAAGGTAAATGGAATGGAAAACCTTTAAAATTACAACTATTTCAAAAAGCATTTATTCAAGCCTTATTTGGTTTCGTTGATAAAGATACTGGTTTAAGGAAATATAAAAAAGCAATTTTATTTGTTGCTCGTAAAAATGGTAAGTCAGTATTAGATAGTGCAATAGCAAACTTCATGCTTACAAAAGATGGTGAGGGTGGAGCTGAAATATATAGTGTTGCAACGAAACGAGATCAAAGTAAAATCGTATGGGAAGAATCAAAGAAAATGATTAAGAAGTCGCCCTGCTTGGCTAAAAGGATAAGATGCTTAATAGGTGGTATCTATTACGATGCTACTGATAGTTCTTTTAGAGCATTAGCTTCTGATAGTAATAGTTTAGATGGTTTAAACGCACATTTAGTAATTGCTGATGAAGTACATGCTTGGAAAGATAAGAATTTATTGGATGTTATGTATGATAGTATGAGTGCTAGAGAACAACCTTTATTACTTGAAACCTCAACAATGGGAACAATAAGACAAAATGTATTTGATATTGAATACGATTATGCAAGTAAAGTAATAGATGGAACTTATCCAGATGAGGTGTTATTACCAGTTATCTATGAATTAGATGAAGAAAGTGAATGGATAAATGAAGCAAGTTGGTATAAAGCAAACCCAGCACTAAATACTATAAAAGATTTAAAAAGTTTAAGGGAAAAAGTAGAACGAGCAAAAAACAACCCAGTAGAGTTGGTTAACCTATTATGTAAAGACTTTAATGTTAGACAAAATAGTGTTAATGCTTGGTTAACATTTGATGACTTAAACAATGAAGAAATATACAACGAGTGGAAAGATACTTATTGTATAGGTGGATGTGATTTATCAAGTACAACCGATTTAACCTGTGCCACATTACTTGGTGTAGTAAAAGGAAAAATACGAATAAAGCAAATGTATTGGATACCTAGTAATTTACTAGAAAAGAAAATAACCGAGGATAAAATACCATACGATAAATGGTTAAAGAATGGATGGTTAAGGTTAAGTGGTGATAATAAGATAGATTACCATGATGTAAGTAATTGGTTTATGGAAAATGTTAACGATTATGATTTAAGACCATTATGGGTAGGATATGATAGTTGGAATGCTAACTTTTGGTGTCAAGAAATGAAAGATTTAGGTTTTGATATGGTAGAAGTTAGACAAGGATATAAAACTGAATCAGCACCATTAAAACAAATGAAAGCTGATTTAATGGACAAAAAGATAAATTATAATAACAACCCAATACTAAAATGGAACTTATCAAATGTAGTGGTAAAAGTAGATGATAATGAGAATATTATGTTGAGTAAAGAAAAAGCACAACAAAGAATAGATGGAGCAGCCAGTTTAATGGATGCTTATGTTGTGTATATCAATAAGCAACAAGAATATTTGAATTACATAAATGAGGAGGTATAAAGATGGAAAAAAGAAGTTTATTCAGTAGAATATTCGGTAGTGATAACAATACAACACCACCATCAACTGCAACTAGTTTTAAATTATTAGATAATAACAAGGCAATTTTTACAACATATAAAGGTGATTATAAAAACGAAATAGATATAAGAGCATGTATAGATGCAATAGCTCGTAATGGTGCTAAAATGCACCCTAGACATATACGAAACTATTTTAGCAAAGAGCAAAATAGAGAAGTGTTAGAAGATGTTAAGGGTAATCTATATAAGATATTAGCAAAACAACCTAATGAAATACAAAATGCCTATAAGTTTTATTATCAAGTAATTTATGATTTAGAAACAAATAACAATTCAATAATTTATATTAGTAAAGATGCAGATTTAAAAGTAAAAGGTTTATATCCTTTATGGTTTGATAATTGTGAGTTTTATGAATATCAAGGTGATTTATGGATCAAGTTTAAATTTAGTAAAGGTAGAGAAAGATTTGTCCCATTATCAAGTTGTATTCATTTAACTAGAGGTGTAAGCAAAGATGGTATATTTGGTGGAAATATTGAGCCACTTAAAAAAGTATTATCAATGAAGCATATACTTGATGAGGGTATTATCAATGCTATTAAAACTACTCAAAGCATTAAAGGAATTGTTAAAACTACAAAAGCATTATTAAAACCAGAAGATGTAAAAGCCATGAGAGACCAATTCGTTAAAGATTTCATTGAAAGTGGTGATAAGGCTGGTATAGGTGGTTTAGATGCTACTACTGAATTTACACCTGTTAAAATTGAGCCAACAACTGCATCTGATACTCAAATAAAAACTATTGATGAAAAGATATTAAAATACTTTGGTATAAGTGAAAAAATCATTACAAGTGATTATAACGAAAATGAATGGAATGCTTTTTATGAAAGTATTTTAGAGCCAATAGGTTTACAAATGAGTTTAGAGTTTAGTAATAAACTATTCACACCTAATGAAAAAAGTTTTGGAAATGAAATATTATTTGAAAGTAATAGATTACAATATGCTTCTAATAGCACAAAGATAGATGTATTAAGATATGCAAGTAATATTATGAGTATAAATGAATTAAGAGAAATCTTTAACTTATCACCAGTTGAGAATGGTGATGTGTTTATGATAGACCAAAATCACGAAATCAATGATGATATAGTTGAGGGTGAAAATAATGATGAGGAGGTTAACGAAGATGAAAGAAATTAGAAAACTAGATTTACAATTTAGAGCCGAAGATACTGATGATAGTAAAATGGAAATCAAAGGTTATGCTGCTGTTTTTAATAGTCCAGAAACTTATGATTATACCGAAGTTATAGCACCAACTGCTTTTGATGAAGCTGATATGAGTGATGTAGTATTAAGATATAATCATAATGATACATTTATGGTATTAGCAAGAACTAGAAATAAATCTTTAAAATTAAGTGTAGATGAAAAAGGTTTATTTATAGAGGCAACACTTCAAAATGATATACAACAACATAGAGATATTTTTAATGCTGTTAAAAGTGGCTTAATTGATAAACAAAGTTTTGCATTTGTAGTAGAAGAAGATGAATACGATTATGATACTGATACAAGAACAATTACTAAAATTGGTAAAGTTTTTGATACCAGTCTTGTAGATCAACCGTTCTACAATGATACTGATGTATCAGTTGCAAGAGATGTAAATAATCAAGAGTTCTTAACTAAAAGAGAAGAAATTAGAAAAGAACACGAAAGACAAATTGCTTTAGAAGAAAAAAGAAAAGCAATAATAGAAAAATTAGGTTAATACGATATTAAAGAAGTACCTGGATAGGTGCTTTTTTAGTTGGTGGAATACTAACAAAAATCGTTTTAATAAAGTCTGGAATAGACATAATGGGAACGATAACAGCCCTAAAGAGTAATCAAAGATAGAGGAGGTAGTCAAATGACAAGACTAGAAGAAATTGAAGCT
>JAZLAK010000056.1:0-8185 GCA_045613165.1 Bacilli bacterium
TAATAATCTATATTAAAATTAATATTTATATTTGAATAAGTACTAGTATAATTATATTGATTAAAATATAAATCTAGTTTCTTTTTACTAACATCGTTTTTTAAATTATTAAACTTTTTAACTTTAATATATTCAAATTCTATATCACTAAACTCAGTAAATAAATTTAAATATTCACTAACTACACCAGTAAAATTTCCTCGTGATATCAATTGATATGGTTGATTAACTAAATATTCAAAACTATAGTTTTTATCCGTTAATTCATCTTCTTGTATATCACTTATCTTTAAACTATTTATAAATAAATTATAATTATTTCTATTATAACTCTTATTATATTCATTATTTATCCAAGTATTATAATATTTAGTAATAATTGAATTTAATGTTTCATCGCTACCTAAATGTAAATAGTAATATACTTTAGCATCATTAAAGAAATAACTTACATTATAAGATTTACTAACAATAGTATCTTTATATTGATTTAAAGGAACTATTACATAACTAACCTCATTATCTTCCAACCCTTTAAATAAAGCATCTCCACTATCATAAGATTTTATTGTATTACTTAAAGTATAATAAGAACTAACATAACTTAAATCTTTACCAATTATACCTATAGTCTTATCAGCAATTTTATCTAAATTAACTACACTATTTTTATCTTTACTAATTAAAACAAAATAATCCATATATACTAACAAATCTCTACTGTTATAACTAGTATCTACATTAAAACCTAATGCATCATTAGTAGAATTAATTGAATATACAGAACTATTTAATTTTAAACTTAATTCTTCATCTAATGAATTAATAAAATCAAAGAATACTCCCGCACCATTCTTACCAAATACATTTATATCATTTGGAACATTTATTGTATAAACACTATTTTTATTATTACTTATCCAAGTCTTTTCAGCAATTGTTAAACTATTTTCATCTTTAAACAATTTATAAAAACCAAATATAATTCCACCTAACAATAATACTGAAACTATTGAAATAATTACTATCTTTTTCATTTTCATAATATCACCTATTGAACATAATTAGTCCACTTAATAACTGAATTCCCAGCTTTAATATATCCCATTACTGGAAAATTTTCTTCTATCTTTTCATCTTTATTATCTACAATATATTGAATATCATAGAAAGCTTTTTCTTCTTCACTAAATAATTCTAAAGATGATTGAGCTATAGATTCAGCATCAGCATGAGTACCTGTATTTAGAGTAATTGTTATATAAACTAATTTACCTCTTATAACAGCATCAGTACTCTTAACTAATTCATTTTCAGTTATTTTCTTTTCTATATCATTTAATTTACTTTCTTTTATTTCTATTTTTTCTATTCCTTCTAATCTGTTGCCATATTTATCTTTACTAGTTTGTCCTAAAAAATATAAGACAACACCAACTAATATAGCAACTATACAAATAATAGATATAATCATTAATATAGAATATACTCTATTATTCTTATAAAAAGACTTTAATTTCTTAAACATTATTCCACCTCTTTAATAACTACATTATACAATAATATTTATAACTTATCAATTTATAAAATGCATATAAAAAAGACACTAAATATTATTTAGCATCTCATTTAATTTTTGTTCATTCCAAATTTCAATTCCTAATTCAACAGCTTTATCATATTTACTACCAGGATTTTCTCCAACAATTACTACATCGGTATTTTTACTAACTGAGGTGCTAGTACTACCACCATTATTTTCTATAATAGTTTTAACTTCATCTCTTCCGTATTTAGTAAGAGTTCCAGTAACAACAAATTTTTTGTTAATAAAATTAGAGTTTTCAACAACTTTTTCTCCTAAATAATCCATATTTATACCAATGTTTTTTAAGTTGTTAATAAGTTTTAAGTTTTCAACATTATTAAAAAATTCACATATATTTTTAGCTAGTATTGGACCTATATCATTTATATTAGTTAATTCATCATAAGTTGCATTAATTAAATTATCTATATTTTGATAACGTTTAGCTAAAATTTTAGCATTTTTTTCACCTATACCACTTATACCTAAAGCAAATATCAATCTTTCTAAACTATTTTCTTTACTTACTTTTATACTTTCTAATAAATTGCTAATACTTTTTTCTCCAAAACCTTCTAATTCAACCAACTCTTTTTTTCTAATATCCAAATTATAAATATCTTCAATTTTCTTTATTAAACCTAAATTATAGAAGTCTTCAATTATTCTATCTCCTAAACCATCTATATTCATTGCTTTTCTACTAACAAAATGTATTAAACTTTCTATATTACGTTTAGGACATAACTCATTAATACAAAAATAATCAATACCTGTTTTACTTAATACAAGCTCACTATCACAAATAGGACAATTATGTATCATCTCAAATTCTTTTTCCGTTCCATCTCGTCTTTCAGGAACACATCTTACTACTTCTGGTATTACATCTCCAGCTTTTCTAATACTTACAATATCTCCAATTTTTAAGTCCTTATCTATAACATATTGTTCATTATGTAATGTTGCTCTTCTAATTGTACTACCTTGTACTATTACTGGTTCTAAAACAGCATTAGGAGTAATTTGCCCTGTTCTTCCTACTGTAAAAATTATATCAGTTAATTTAGTTAAAACTTCTTGAGCAGGAAACTTATATGCAGTAGCCCATTTAGGATACTTTGCAGTAAAGCCTAAAGATTTTTGTATAGCCAAATCATTAACTTTTATAACAACGCCATCAATATCATAAGGAAGATCATCCCTCAAAGACGTTTTATCAGTAACAAAATCTATAATTCCAGTAACATTATTAACTAATTTATTATTAGGATTAGTTTTAAAACCTAAAGATTTCATAAATTCTAATGCTTCCATATGCGTACTAATACCATATTCTTCAGGATTTGGCAAATGATATATAAAAGCATCCAATTTTCTTTGATTAGCTATTTTACTATCTAATTGCCTTATAGAACCAGCAGCAGCATTTCTACAATTTTGTAATAAAGGCAACCCTTGCTTACTTCTTAATTTATTTATTTCTTCTAACACTTTTTTAGACATAAATATTTCTCCACGAACTTCAATATCTATATCTTTATTTAATTTTAAAGGTATTGATTTGATAGTTTTAACATTATGAGTAATATCTTCACCTACCACACCGTCTCCACGTGTTGCAGCACTAACAAATACACCATTTTTATATTTTAATGAAACCGACAACCCATCTATTTTTAGTTCACAAACATAATTGGGATGAAAACCTTCTTTAGATATCTTATTATCAAATTCTATTATCTCAGCTTCATTAAACACATTGCTCAAACTCAACATAGGTTTATCATGTATTATTTTTTTAAAACCATCAATAACCTCTCCACCAATTCTTTTAGTTGGACTATCATCTCTTTCATATTCTGGATGTTCTTTTTCTAAATCAATTAATTCTCTTAAATACTTATCAAATTCTTGATCTGTTATTGTAGGATTATCTAAAACATGATATTCATAATTAGCTTTATTAATTATTTCAACTAACTCATCATATCTTTCTTTCATAGAATTAACTCCATAAGTTTTCTTTATATTCAGTATTATCTATTAAAGATTTTATAGCATCTTTAACACTATCTTTATCTTCTTTATAAGTTACCCCATACCAAACACTACTTGTTTCTATTACATCTACTGTTATATCGCCATTTTTAATATGTTTACTAACAACTTCTGGTATTAAAAATTCATCTTTACTTTCATCTTTAATATTATCAAAAAAATCTAAAAAATCATTCTCCAAATACTCAAAAACTTTAGGCGTGAATAATAACATATTCATAGATACTAATCTATTAAGTTCTATATCATATTCATTACCATCTACTAAAGAAGTACAATGAATATGATCGCCATTTTTTTCTATACTACTTTCATTTATTCTTACTAATTTCCCATCTTCTAATTCACAAACCCCACGTTTAACACTACCATTTTCAGTTAAAGTATTTTGAGCTCTATATCCAACTAAACCAAAATTTTTATCAGTTGCAACATTTAAGAAATCATACGCTTTCTTAAATGCATCCCTACCATAAAAATCATCAGCATTTATTATAGCAAAATTTTCACTAATTACATCTTTTGCTGCTAATATAGCATGGCCTGTTCCCCAGGGTTTTAATCTATCAAACTTTTTGTCAGTAGGTATATTTTCAACCTTTTGGAAAACATATTCTACATCAATTTTACCTTCTACTCTACTACCTATAGTTTTCTTAAAGTCAACATACATTTCTTCCTTAATAACAAAGACAATTTTATTAAAACCAACCATTTTTGCATCATATACAGAATAATCAATAATAAATTCATCGTTTGGCCCCATAGGCTCCATTTGTTTTAAACCACCAAATCTGCTACCCATACCAGCAGCTAATATCAATAATGTCATAACTATCCCTCCTATAATTTAGTTATACTTTTATGATTTTTCATTAATTTTTTAACACCTGTTTTAAATGCTACATCTATCAAGTCACCATTCATATTTACAACAACACCAGTTCCTAATGTATCGTGACTTATTATATCGCCTATTTTAATTTCTGCATTTTCTGTCTTATTATACATTTTCTTAGTATCAATTTTCTCTTGAATCTTAACTCCACTTTCAGCTTCTTCTAAACAATTAGAATCTATTTCATCAATAAATCTACTAGGCATATTCATAGTATCTTTACCATACAACATTCTACGTTTAGTATTTGTTAAATACAACCTCTCTCTTGCACGAGTTATGCCAACATAACACAAACGTCTTTCTTCTTCTATACCATTTTCCATTAAACTCATAGTATGTGGAAATATACCTTCTTCCATACCTACTAAGAAAACAACATCAAACTCTAATCCTTTAGCACTATGTATCGTCATTAAAGTAACTTCATCATTATCTTCTTTATGATTAGATATGTCTGCTATTAAACTAATTTCCTCTAAGAAATCACCTAAATTTATTAAGCCGGTTCTTTCTTCAAAAGAAGCAGTTATACTCTTAAACTCCATTAAGTTATCTAATCTTAATTCGTTCTCTAAAGTCTTATCATTTTCTAATTCTTCTTTCATACCAGTTACATCTAATACTACATCAATTAATTCTGTTAAACTCATATTTTGAGACTTTTCTACTAAATCAAGAATCATATTTTTAAAATCTAACTCTTTCTTAGTACTTAAAGCATCAAACATACTTATACCTTCAACATTGCTAATATTCTCTATATTCTTTATAGCACTATCTCCAATACCTCTTTTAGGTACATTAATAATACGTCTTAAACTTATTTCATCATGATTATTATAAATTAATCTTAAATAACTAATTAAATCTTTAATTTCTTTTCTATTATAGAAATAATAACTACCTACAACTTTATAAGGAATACCTTTATTTAAGAAACCTTCTTCTACCACACGAGATTGAGCATTAGTTCTATATAAAATGCCTATTTCACTTCTCTTATAACCTTCATCCAACAGTTTATTAATTTCTTCGATAACAAGTGTTATTTCATGTTTTTCATCATAGGCTCTCATATATTTAATTTTTAAGCCATCACCTTTTTCACTCCATAAATTTAAATCTTTTCTTTCTTTATTATTTTTTATTACAGAGTTGGCAGCATTTAATATATTATTAGTACTACGATAATTCTCTTCTAACTTAATAACTTTACAATCTTCATAATCTCTTTCAAAATTTAATATATTTCTATAATCAGCTTGTCTAAAAGCATAAATACTTTGGTTCATATCTCCTACTACAAATATATTTTTATGTTTACTAGCTAGCATAGTACTTAATTTATACTGTACAGGATTAGTATCTTGATACTCATCTATTAAAATATATTTATATTTTTCTTGATAATGCTCTAATATTTCTCTATGATTTCTAAATAACTCAACTGGCTTACTTATTAAATCATCAAAATCTATTGAATTATTCTTTACCATCTTGTCTTGATATAAATAATAAACATCTTTAACTACTAAATCTATTTCCGTATTAAAACACTTTTCTATCTCTATATCACTTAACATTTGGCTTTTAATAAAACTAATCTTATTTCTTATATAATAAGGACTATAATGTTTAGGATCTAAATTTTTATCTTTTAATATCTTTTTTATTATACTTAATACATCATCACTATCTATAATAGTAAAGTTTTTATCTAAACCTAAATACATATAGTTTTCTCTAATTATTCTTAAACCAAATGAATGGAATGTTCCAATAAAAGAATTAATTTCACCAACTATATTATTAACTCTCTCTCTCATTTCTTTAGCCGCTTTATTAGTAAATGTAATTGCAAGTATATTATAATCTCTAACACCATTCTCTATTAAATAAGCTATTCTAGTAGTTAAAACCTTGGTTTTACCACTACCAGCCCCTGCCATTACTAAACATGGACCATCTATATGTTTAACGGCTTCTATTTGTTGTTTATTTAAATTATTAAGTAATTCCATACTCTACCTCACTAGTAATTATTATATCAAATATAGTATTTATTTTAAACATAATTAAAGCATTTTTATTACTTATATAAATAAAAAAATAACCACAAAAGTAGTTATTTAAATATTATAATTTATTAAATCATCAATAGAATTATTTAATAAATAAACTAGCATATTTTTATCTAATTTAGTAAAATTTTGTTTTACTAAAGTTACAGGCAAGAAGAACAAATCAATACGTCTTTTAATTACATTATATATATCTTCAACACCAAATTCTAATAAATATTTTATTATTTCTTTAACATTTTTCTTTGAAAAATTTAAACTCTTTAAAAGTTCATTATCATAAGTATTAATTATATCTTTTATTTGATCATCTGTTAAATTATAATCTTTAAGATAACTTAACACTTTCATCACCCATTTCTAATGGTTGCTTAATAGCACCAAATACTTCTTCACTATTTTTTACATTAGATTTATATTCCAAAGATTTCATAAACATTTCTTTAAAATTACTCTTATCTTTATTCTTGTAATTATATAAATTTTTTAAAATCCTATTTCTACTTACAACATTAAAGCCAACAGCATAATAATCTTCTTCACTAACTAAAAATTTAGATTCAATATCAGCAATTTCAGAATATTGTTCTAATATCATTTCTCTCTTAGTTAAATCGAATGGTTCATTAGAAAATTCGCTCTTTTCAAGTGAAGTACTATCTAGTCTATCATATTTAAAATTATTTTTCCACTTTAAATAATCATCTTTTATAATTAAACCTCTAATTAAGTCTAAATTATCTAATCTAACGCCATCACTTTTCTTCCATAAACCTTGTTCTATTAAATAATCTAACTTCATATCAAGTTCTTCCATCCCTAATAAACTATAACCATAATTGTTATCATCATCTGTCAAATTTATGCCATATAAAGCTATTGTATTTAAATTTCTAAATACAATATCAGGTTTTATTACTAATATATTACCAACATGTTCAAATACATTATTTACTTTAACGCCCATATTTTTTAATTGTTCTATCATTTGTTTATTTTTTATAGGATCATTAATTAAAAATACAGGACTTTCAGTCATACTTTTAAAATCTAAATTATATTCTTGAATTAAAGCAATATTCCCTAAGAAATTATTATAATGAGTTAAAACATCATACTTACATTTGCTACTAACAACATCTTTAATAAATATAGATGGTACACCAGCAACTACTTTGTTAACTTTATCTTTATACTTTTCAAATACTTTACCAATAGTTTCAATAGTTTCTAAATTTGAATGTAAAAGTATTGAAACCAAAACATTCTTATCTTGTATTTTATCAAATAAAGCAAATTTAACATCAGTACCAGTCTTAACTGCTATAGCCATTTCTTTGAATTTATCTAAATCAGCATATCTACCTAAATCAGTAACTAATTCTTTATCTAACTCTTCTTCTTGAACTTCTAAATAAGATAATACATCTTTTAACTGAACATCCAATTCTTCAAATGGTATATCACTAGTTAATGGTAAATCAGCACTCTTAGTCTTCTTATTCATAAAATAAACATTATATCTATCAAGATTTAACATAATATCATATAAAA
>JAZLAK010000057.1:0-10597 GCA_045613165.1 Bacilli bacterium
AGGTAATAAGTTAAATAATATAATATAAAAATTATATTTTAAAAAAATATCATAATAAAAATAATTAATTATACCAAATTTATAAATTATAAAAACAAAACCCAAAAATAAAAATTGAATTAATACTCCACCAAAACTAATAATTATAACTTTTAAAGAATTCGTATTTATAAGCATATTGCTTTTAATCATACCACCATAAGGATATATCGTTATAGAATTTACTTTTATATCCATAAATTTCATTAAAAAAAAATGTCCTAATTCATGTACAATTAAAATTATAAAAACTATAAAAATCTCTCTAAAATATCCAGACAACATAGAAAGTATTAAAAATAAATAAGTTAATAAATTAATTCTAAATATACTCTTCATAACTTATATATTCACCATTTTTAACAAATGTTAAATAAATATTATCACCTTTACTAGTTCCCATTAAAACTCCTTTTTCAATATAATCATAAAGATTAACACTTAAATTTTCTAAATTAGAATACCAATAGTCTACTCCATCAGTACCTTGTATAATAACTGTTTCTCCTAAACCATCTTTTTCTCCTATATAAACAACAATCCCCCCACACAATGAATACATATTATAAGACTTACCAACATTTAAAGAAACACCATTTAAATATTTTTTTTTAGAATTATATACTAAACCTTCACTCATAACTATTTTTTCTTCATAAACATCAAAAGGTAAATATTCACTAATATATTTATTATATAACTTATTAAAAAAAGTAAAATTTATATTATTATTGTAAATATTATTCTTAAACCATAATAGATTCTTATCACTAAAATTACATATAATAGATATTAACAAAAAAAGTATAATACATACTAAACATCTAGTTATAAAACCTTTAAAATATTTTTTTGCCATTTTTTTCACCCACTAATTTATATGCATAAAAAAAGAAGAAATAACTTATTCTTCTATCAAATTTCTCTTCAAACTTATTTCACTATTTAAAAAATACAAATCTTTAACTAAATCAAAATATTCGAATTCACTAAAATAATTTCTATAATTATTTTCTAACTTTTTACTAATTCTAATTATTTCTTGACTCATCATATCACAATCACTAACAAGAGTAACATTACTATTAATAATTAAATTAACCGCCTTTTTAGTTCTAGTTATTTCTTTCATTATTTTTTTACTTAAAATACATTTAATCATATCTTTATCAACAATTTTTAGTGAATGAATATTTTTATTTCTAGGTTTAAATAAATAACCTTCAATATTATATAATTTATAATTAGATAAATTATTACTCTTTATAAACGCTACTTTCATTATTATCCCCCACTATACTTTTTGTTTTTTCTATTCTTGCATTTTCTCGCCATTCTGCAATTTTTTTATGATCACCACTTAATAACACTTCTGGAACTGCTAGTCCTCTAAAATTTGATGGCTTAGTATATACTGGATAATCAAATAAATCATCTTCAAAAGATTCACTAACTAAACTATCTTTATTTATTACTCCATCAATTAAACGTACAACACTATCAGTAATAGCCATTGCTGGTATTTCACCACCAGTTAATATAAAATCACCCATACTAACTTCTAAATCAACTATATTTTTTATTCTCTCATCAAAGCCTTCATAATGCCCACATAATAATATTAAATGCTTGATATTTAAAAATTCTTTTGCCATAGATTGAGTATATCTTTTACCTTCCGGTGTCATCATAACAACAACTGAATTATCTGTCTTAATACTCTCTATACAATCAAATATAGGTTGACACATTAATACCATACCAGCACCTCCACCATATGGAGTATCATCTACTTGATTATTATTCATTATACTATAATCTCTAAAATTAATAACTTCTATTTGAACTTTACCCTTTTCTATAGCTCTTTTAATTATAGATTCATTTTTAAAACCATCAAACATATTAGGAAATAAAGTTAAAATACTTATTTTCATATTATCAACCCTTCGATATTTTCAACAATTATTTTTTTATTTGCTAAATCAACATTTTTTATATAATCACCTTTTATAGGTATATAATAATTTTTATCATATTCTATTTTTAATAAAGGATTTAAATCATTAGAATAATCTTTAACAACACCATAAACTGTATCATTAAATACAACACTTAAACCAATTAAATCGCTTAATAAATAATCTTCATTAGTTAATTTCAACATGTCTCTACTTACATAAACATTTTTACCAACATAACATAAAACATCATTTATATTATCATATTCATCAATAGTTATCATATCAAATATTTTATGGTATCTATATGTTCTTATAGTATGTTCTTCTTTATCTATAATTATTTTATTACCAACTTTAAATACTAATTCTTTCTTTTCAAAATCGCTACGTACTCTAAGTTCACCTTTTATACCATGAGTATTAACTATTTTACCTACATATACCAAATCCATAAGATCACTCTTTTCAAAATATATTATATCATACTTATTAACATAAAGGGTTTGCTAAATAAAAAAATATGTTTTTAAAACATATTCATTATTGAAATTACTAATAATAACATTACTCCTACACCAGTACAAACTAACATAACCATAGTTTTACTTTCCATTTTCTCTAATCTATTCTTATATCTAGTCTCACGAGCTTTTTGTTGTAAACTAGATATAGATCTAGAAAATTGTAGTAATTGTTCTTGTTTTCTTTCTTGACTTCCTAAACCAAGTCTATATAAAAGTCTCATCATTCTCATTGAATCTCTTACAGGATAATCTTTAGCAAAATCCATATAAGGAGTAATACTAGAATCACCTGCATTTATCTTTTGTAATAATTCTTTTAAACCTTCTTGGAAGATTTTAGGTGCATCTTCTAAAGATTTCCCGATTGCAACAGGAACTGTATAATGTTGAATTAAAATTTCTAAACTTTTTAAATAATATGGTAATTGTGCATCTATTTCATGTAAATGAGCTTTATAATAATTTTTAAGTTTAATATAACCCATTTTAAATACAGCATAACCTGCAACTAATGCAACTATTACTTTTGTATAATCTAAACCATTTATAAATAAGAATATAACTAAAACTATTGTTATAGCACCATCTCTAATACGCATCGTAAAAAGTCTATCAGAATCAATACCATCTCCGTAACGTGCTTTAAGTAAAAATTCATAATCACTTTCTTTCATAGTCTTAAAATATTCTTGGTTATCTTTTACAAATTTATTTAAACTAATACTTCCAGTAGCTTGTAATGCAATAAATATTAGTATAATAATTATAACAGCTTCTACAAACATAATTACTCAACCCCCGTATCTTCATTATAGAACTTAATACCTTTAATTAAGAAGAACGTATTTAAAATAATTATTGAATGTAAAATTACTAGAACATACCAATCATTTAACATTTCTAAATAATTAGCTCCACCCAATAAAAATTGTATTAACATAACTAATAAATATAATGCTAAACCAAATGTTAAGAACTTACCATAAAATTGCTTTCTATCCATTTTGTCTCTATAAACACCTTCTACTAAAGCATCTATATCTAGCATCATATTTTCTAACGATTCACCTGAATCCTTAGCACCTTCATTTGTTATTTGTAAAAATAATTGATGCATATTTTTTACCATATAATATGGATATCTTTTATTAAACCATTCAATACTTTCATCAATAGTACCGTTTTTATATGACATATCTATCATATTTTGTACATCGCTTTTTATAGGTTCTTCTAAAATACCACTTTCTATAACACCCTCTAATGCTTTCACAAAAGATTGAGTTGTATTAAACTCCATTATAACATTTGTACAATATGTTTGAATACATTCAAATAAATATTCACTATATACTCTTTTATATTTTAATACTGTTAAATAAGGAATAAATGTTGTAGCGATTAAACCATATATTATAGCCCATGTTAAACTTCTAAAATATAAGAATGCTACTCCTCCTCCACCTACAGCAAATAAAATAAATTGAAATGTATATTGTTTAGCATCAAAAGTTTGTCCTAATTCTTTTGCTTTTTCCTTAACATCATCATAGTTATAAGGCATAACCTTTGACATTATTTTCTTATATCCATTTTTTATAGAACTACCTACAGTATCATTTTTACCAAATGTAGATATAAGTACAAATATAGTTATTAAAATAATTAAAATAGCTTCAATCATTTTAAATCACCGCCTATTCTTCTCCTTTATTAACACTACCTAATCTAAAAGTATCTTCAGGTAATACAACACCTTGAATACTTAAATAATCAAGTAAATATTTTGTAGGATTTTGTATTTGATATTTACCATTCATAAACTTTTTATAAATAACATTTTTCTTTGGTTCATTCTTTTCATTAACATAAAATTCACAAACTTCAAAAATTTCTCTTTGAAATCTATTTAACTCTTTGCTAAAATAACCTTTAACATATACACCAATTTGAACATATTTATGTATAGTACTTAAGAATTGTTCTAAATCTTGACTAGTTTCCATTAAAGAATACATACGTAAAGGAATACCACTAGCTTTATCAGAATGAATTGTTGATAAAATATTATGCCCTGATGAAATAGAGTTACGAACTGCTAAAACTGCTTCAGCACTACGTACTTCTGATAATAATATCCATTTTGGATTTTGTCTCATACATGAAACTAAAACATCAGTATAAGATGCTATGTTATTTGTTTTAACAGCAACTATATCCCTATGAGGAAATATTTTATCTAAGTGAAGTTCCAAAGTATCTTCTATTGTTATTATCTTCTCATTCTCTTTAGTATAACTAGCTAAATATTTAACCAATTCTGTTTTACCACTACCAGTTTCACCACTTACAATTATATTACAATGACCTTCAACACATTTTATTAAAAAATCATGAATTTCTATAGTAGTATATCTTTCATTAATTAATTTATCTTTATTTAATCTTATCTTAGCAGGTGTCTTACGTATAACACATGCAATACCATTTGTACTTATAGATTCATGTATAAAATTCATACGCAATTCAGCACTCTCAGAATCCAAGAAAGGAGAAGCCATATTAAATGTTTTCCCCATTACATTAGAACATTGAAATGCTAATTTTTCCATCATAGCATTATTTATATCAGGTCTTTCAACTTGATATATTCCTCTAGTTAAAGATTTTAACCAAAGTTGTCCACCATTACTATATGAAATATCTGTAATATCATCGTTTTCTAAAAATTCTTTTAAAGGACCAAAATCTAATTGTGAAAATACAGCATCATTCATTAATTATCACCTAATTTCCTGTTGGAGTATTAATTGTACTATTAAGTGCTGTATCATTCATTGTAGAAGTTGAAATATCTATATCATCACTTAATTCACTAACTTTTTCTAAAATATAATCAACTAATTCTTGTTTAGAAACTTGAGTACCATTTTCAGTATCTCCTTCATTTCTATATGCAGCATTTCTTGGTACAGGAACTATTTCAATTCCACCAACAAAACTAGCTTCACTTAATAACATAAATAAGTCATCTTTTACAGCAAATAATAATTCACTACTACTTCTTTGAACTTCACTATCAGCAAAAACATCATTACCACTAGAGTCTCTAACAGATAATACTTTTATGCTTTCAATAAATTTACCAAAAATAACTTTACCATTTTCATCAGTAGCTTTTAAATATAAGTCTATAAAATTACCAGGCATAATTGAATTACCATAAGTACTATGGCTATTTACTGATAAACTAAATATAGTAGCACCTTCATCAATATCATCAAATGCAGTATCAGGTAAATCTTCTTTAGTTACTAATTGAGATTTATAAAATAAACCACCTTCAGGTATTACAGTATCATAATTTACATACCATTCATTATTTAAAATATAAGCCTTACTAGTAATTAAATCTTCAGTTTGTTCTACAAAAGCACCACTAACTTTAATAGTTCCAACATTATCTGCTTCAACTTTACTTTTAGGTTCCATACGCACGAGTGCGTAAGGTACATTTATTGGTTGTACTGCTTGATTAACCCTATAGTTATAACCTATTAACAATACTGCAACTCCAGCTATAACACAAAGAATAGTTACAGTATTCTTATTTCCTAAAAATCTTTTTAATTTTAACATTAAATTTCCCATCTTTATTCCTCCAAATTCCTACTCTATTATATATATAATTATAACAACGTTTTATACGATATTCAAGAATTTTTAATTAAAAAGAAAAAACGATATCTCTATCGTCTCTACTTAACTTCTAGTATTGCTGTTAACCTAGTTGTTATACCAGCATTTATTTCTTCACTACCTACTAAAAATTCTCCTGTATTAGTTCTTATCTCTATTGATACTGCTGGAGGTGTTTCATAAACTGAATAAATATTAATTTTATAATTTTTATTTAATGTTGCACTTTCAGCAAATCTTCTAATAAAATTTTCAACAAACTTTTCTTTAACAATTTTTAATTCTCCATACTTTTTATAATATCCATAATCTATAGCATCATACATAGCAGCATAAGTAACTTCTTTTGCTAAATAATAATCTTGTTGATTAGTAGTAGTATAATTTTGTAATAAAATCATTACTGTAATAATTATTATGCCTAATAATATTAACCAGTAACCCCATAAACTCTCTTTCATGGTGTCACATCAACTCCTAAACCTTTATATTGAGTAATTAAAGAATTAAACGTACTAGTTGACATATCACCAGCATCTTTTACTTCTATACTCCAATTATTTGTAGAAGTATTATAAATCAAATACTTCCATTTATCTCTACCTTCAGTATTTGTAGCTATATTTTTACCAAATGCTCCACTACTTTTCGCTAATTCAGTAATAAATTTACTAGTACATTCATTACCCGAATTATTACACGATAACTCTGAATAAGAGCTTTCCGTATCAGAATACTTAATAGGATCACAACTTCCAGTTGCATCACAATTAGAATTATATTCTCTAATTTTCTTAATAGATGCACTATCTAAAGTAAATGAATACTCTAAATTATTAGGATTATAAGTATCAGCACTTTGAATTGTCGATATTACAGTTTCACCTTTTATATTATCCCAATTTTTTAATCCATTTGTTGTACCTAACCTATTGTTTGGATCTATATTAATAGGATCAACTATTCTAAATACAATATCCAATTTCGAATCACAAGTTCCATCTGGACATCCTTCAATAATAGAATTAGTTATTTCATAATCACAATATCTCTTAATTGAATCACCAGTTTTAAATTTATTAAAGATTTTACCAGTACCACCAGCATCACCTAATTTAGAAAAACTATAATAATTTATATTATCATTCTTAGCCTTAGCACTCGCATCAATATCATAAACATACCCTAAATAAATAGATTTTCCAGGATTATTATAAGTAATTATCTTACCAGTAAATATTTCTGAATATTTTTCTTTATCAGGGTATTGATAATCAACAGAATATTGAACAACTCTTTTTATATCTGAAGTATACGTATAAATTGTTTCTTGATTTATTCCGCTTTCTGTCAATGTAGCATATTGTCTATCTCCACCACTACCTGATTGATTTGCAGTCTTTGTTTCACTTTCAACAAAGTTACTATCATCTATTCCACCATAACTAGAACGTTCATTATTATATTTAACTCCTATACTATTATTCGAATAAGTTTGAGCATAATAATAATTTAATTTTTGATCAAAATTATAAAATTGAGCATCTGTTATAGTATCATCACTTGTGGTATTAGATTTTGCTATACCTAATCTATTATTACAAGTTCTTAAATCATTTTTTAAATTTGCAATTGAAGTTGCATTCGCTGATTTACCCTGAAAAGTTGATAACTTACCAGAAACATTCCAATTAATTGGAGAAGGACTTGCTGCGCAAGCTGTCTCTTGATATCCAGATTGTGGACTATAAATTAAATTAGTTTTATTAACAATATTAGCACTACTATACGAATAGTTATAAACATATTTATATTTTTGGCACTTTACTGCACAAGGATTTTCTCCAGAACCACAACAATATTTCCCACAACCAGAAGAAGAAAGAGTTTGACTAGCTTGAGCCGCTGACGCTTCTTGCCAAACATTATAAGCATCAACTAACACTTGTAAATTAGATTCATATACAGTACTCCATGTATTATAATCAATACTAACTGTACATGTTTTATTTGCAACTAAATTAGGATATTTACTAAATTCAAAATACTCTCCTGCTTCTGTTGTATATTTTCCTTTTAAATCATTTATATTTATTACTTCATCACAAACTTCAGTACAATAACTATTTATAGTTGATTCTTTATTGTAACCCAATGTATAATTGCTAAAATTAGTATTAGATTTTGCATCATCATAACTTTGCGAATCACTACATTTATTAATAGAACCAGAATACGATTCTGTAGGATTATATAAACAACCACTACTATTATATATAGCAGCAAAACCACCAATAGATTTTAAAGAAAGTACTTTAGGGTGACTGCACTCACAATCATCAATAAACTCAGAATAACTACTTAATATATTTCCAGTTTTTCCATAAAAAGTATAATTAGCACCGTTTTTTTCATATTCACAAGATTTTACAACTGGAGGAACACATATACTATCATAAATCTCTTGAAACTTTTCATTACTATTTAAAAGTTCACTTTTATAAGCAGAACTGTTAAAAGATTCACAACCACACCCTGAATTGCTTTGAGTTAAATAATATCTTAAGTTATCACCATTAATATCATTATTCCATTCATTCCCATTATTATCAACATAAGTATATTCACTACCGTCTTTTCTTATATCACATTTATTAATTTCATATAAAATTTTAGCTATTGAATATCCAGCACCTGTGTTTAAATTCAAAAAAGAATTAACTTTTGCTTCATCAGAAGTTGGAACAATATACGATGGATAATTTATTATGGTGCCCAATGTATCTTTAGTATAAATACGATTATATAAACTATTTGCAAAATCACTTATTCCCAATACCGTATTTCTACCATAATAATCACTTGAAGCAAATTTATATGCAATTGATTTAGGAGTTGAAAAAACATATTTAGAACCATTATAGCCATTTAAATATAAAGCATAAACTGGTTCAATAATTATTCTTAGATTAGAAATAGTATTTTTATGTGCCGCTGTAATAGTTGACAAAGTATCACTTGAGGATATTATATTAGCACGCCTTAGTAATGTTACACTAATATTTGCAAATTCTTCCGTTAAAACACAATCCGTACCTTTAGAAGAACAACCAGGATCAACCAAAATATTTTCTTTTAAGTTTTCTTGATAAAAATTCAACCCTGCTTGACTTTTTGGAATGATTGTATTAATTTTATCAAAAGGTTCTAGTTCAACATAATTACCTTTACCAAAAGCTCCATAATTATAATTCCCATCACCTAAAATAATACCTTCAATAGCCTTTTCCCCATGAACATTTTTACTATCAAAATATTCTCCACCATATTTATTTCCAGTACTTCTCATATACCCATATGACAATGCCTCAAGTTTAGAATTACTTATATTTACTAAAGTAAACTTAATTCCAGCTCCTGCAGCTAAACAAGCTCCTCCTGTACATTTACATCCAGCAGTGGAACAACTTTTTCCACCAGAATATCCTTGCCCTTGCCCCTCTCCAGAATAATCACCTGAAACAGCATTAATATTTAAATATAAAGAAAAGAAAGAAAATACAAAAAATATAAATATATTTGTGATTTTTTTCATAGTTTTTCGCTCCTTTTTTTCCTTATAATAAGTAATATTATTATAGTTATTAAAAATATTACAAATATAATTATATAAATTAAATAACTTTTAATAAAACTTTCGTTATCATTCTCATCCACATCATAAGTTTGTTTTTCTTCACTATAATCTAACATTTTTTCATAAAACTCATCAAGAGATAAATTTTCATCTTTAGTCAAAAATTTAGAACAATATTTAAAATTTTTATTCTCATCATAAGTACAGTTAACATTATCACTATATATATTATACATTGGCTTAGTTATACTTCTTGAACTAATTTTATCAGCATAACAATTATTATTAGTTGAATAAAATTCAAACTTATAATCATATACTGAATAAGTGTCAGTATCTACAAATGAAAAAATACCACCATTAGATAATTCATAATTAATAACATTTTCTTCTCCATTATTAGTATTATAATATTTTATAAAAAAATTTTCAGTTATATTAATAACATTAAATTTAAAATCATATTCTTTATTATCATTTAAAATAGGTTCAACACTTATATCAACTGCCTTTGCTTCATTTAACAATTGTTTTCTTTCTTGATATGAACATTCAGCATTAACACTATTTATAAAAATAAAAGATAATAATATAAAAAATAAACTATAATTAAATATCTTCCTCATAACTTCCACCCTTATCTTAAAATCATTATAACATAATAAAGTTTCATTTCCAATAAAAATATGTTAAAATGAATTAAGGTGAGAATATGCTAAAAGGCTTTAAAAACA
>JAZLAK010000058.1:0-5123 GCA_045613165.1 Bacilli bacterium
TTATGTTGAAGAAAATTCTATATTGTATGAATATTTAAGTAATTATAAAAATATTACTACTAAAACATATTCTAAGTTAAGCAAAGTTAAAAGTTTAGTTAAAAAAGATAATATAGTTTTGGTTGATAAGTTATCTTATGATAATTATTTAGTTGATAATTTAAGTAATGTTCATATTTTACTTGAAGATACTGTAGATAGTAAAACATATACTTTTAATTATAAAAATGGAGAAGATATTTTCTATAAATTATTTAGTAGTTATGTAAATACTTTGAATCCAAAAGAAGTTGTTGACGATAGTTTAAATACTTATTTTGAAACTTATGAAGCCGGAAGTAGAACAGTTAAGTTAGCAAGATATATTATTATGTTAATAATAGTATTATTAGTTGGAGCATATTTATTAATTAAATCTAAGAAAAGAATTGTTTTAAATACTAAAGTTAAGAATAATGAAAAAATTAGATATGTAGATATGTTAACTAGTTTGAAAAATAGAAATTATTTAAATGATAGAATGGAAATATGGAATCAAAATACTGTATATCCTCAAGCTGTTATTGTATTAGATTTAAATAATGTTAAATATTTAAATGATACCTTTGGACATGAAGAAGGGGATAAACAAATTAAAGCAGCTGCTAACGCTTTATTTAAAACTCAATTAGATAATACTGAGTTATTAAGAACTGATGGTAATGAATTTATGATTTATTTAGTTGGTTATAGTGAAAAGCAAGTAGTAAGTTATATTAAGAAATTATTAAAAGAATTTAAAAAATTACCTTATGAGTATGGTGTTGCTATAGGTTTTAGCATGATTAATGATGATTTAAAATTAGTTGAAGATGCATTTAATGAAGCTATGTTAATGATGAGAAAAAATAAGAGTGCTTTTGAGGACAATGATGATAAATAAAATAGTTAATCTTTTATCGAAGGTATTTAAGAAACCTAAGAAATATTTTAAAGATTTTTTTGGTAAAGTTTGGGAAATATTATATAAACCTGATACATTGATACTTCCTGGGCAGTTAGCTTTCTTTGTAATCTTAAGTTTTATACCACTTTTATCAATTATTAGTTGGATAGGTGGGTTACTTGGAGTTACTGTTGAGAGCGTTGCTGGTTTGTTAGGACAAATATTTACTACAGTAAATTTTGATTGGATAGTACCAAATTTACAAACAACTGAAATAAGTTTGAAATATATAATAATTTTAGGAGTTATGTTTTATATAGCTGCTGGTGGTGCTAATAGTATAATTATTGCTAGTAATCAAATATATGGAATAAAGCAAAGTAATTATATTAAGAGAAGAATTAAAGCAATGTGGATGACATTAATGTTATGTATGCTATATATATTTGTGCTTTTAGTACCATTATTAGGAAATAAAATAATATCTAGTTTTAACTACTTTGATTTAAAAATTATTATTGATCCTATACTTGCAATTGTTAGAGGGCCGATTTCGTGGCTTATAGTTTATTTCTTTGTTAAGTCTATTTATGTTATGGCACCTGATAAAGATGTTAATCATAAAGGTTTTAATTTAGGGGCTATGTTTACTACAGTATTTTGGGTAATCTTAACTTATATATATAGTGCTTGGATAAATAATTTTGCTTCTTATGCAACTTATTATGGTAGTTTAAGTAATATCGCAATATTAATGTTATGGTTATATTGGTTATGTTTCGTATTTGTGATTGGTTTATGTTTGAATGTTAAAGTAGAAAATGAAGAATTGGAAAAAACTGGTGTAATAAAAAATCAAGAATAAATAATAATAATATTGTACTCACGAGTATTATTTGAGTACTATAAACTACAATATTAATTAGTTTGTTGTATGAATTAAAAAATATTGTGGGATAATACTTGAGAAACACGTTTATGATGTGTTTCTTTTTTTGTAAAATAAATTTATTATAAGTTATTGTTTTTATTTATATGTGCTATAATATTTTTGATAAGGGCGTGATTTTGGATGAAAAATATAACATTTAAAAATCTTGATATTACTATTAATAGTGGCGAATTAATTGGTATTATTGGCCCTAATGCTTCAGGTAAGACTTGTTTATTGAGAATGATTTCTGGAAGAGTACAAAACGATTATATAAATATTGATGCAAAAAATATAAATAATTATAGTTTAGAATATAAAAGAAATAATATAGTATGTGTTTTTGATGATAATATATATAATACACATTGTGTTAGAAGTGAGTTAAGATATTATTTAGAAAAGTTATTTTTAGGAGAAGAAAAAATAAATGCAAAGTTGGACTATTTCATACAATATTTTAATTTAGAAAATTTAACAAATTTAGATTTTATTAATATGAGTACTGAGAATAGAATTTTTATTAAAATATTATCATTGTTAATAATTGAACCTGCTTTATTTTGTGTAGATGATTTATTAACTTATTTAAGCAAAGATAAAAAAATTAAGATATTAAATTATATTAAAGATAAGAATATTACTTTTTTAAACGTAACAAATGATATGGAAGAACTTTTATTATTAGATAAAGTTTTAATATTAAGTAAAGGTAAAAAAGTAATTTATGATAATACTATAAATATTTTAGAAAATGAAAACTTATTTAAAGAATTAGGAATTTCTTTACCATTTATTTATGATATTAATAATATGCTTAAAGATTATGAGTTAATTAATGAAAATCATATTGTATATAGAGAGTTGGTGGATTTATTATGGAAATAATGTATACTAATAAATCTAGTGAACTTATAAAGAAAAATACTATAACTGGTATTTATGGTGATAAAATAGATTTGATTAAACATGGTTTAGAATTTGACGGTATAGAATATGATGATGAGTGGACTGTTAAAAGATTTTTAAATGGATATAAATTAAAAATAGATGATAGGATACTTGATATATTTACTGAATTAGAAATTAGTTATAGTTTATTAAAAAGAAAAATTAAAACATTAAGTAAAACACAATTAAAATTAATTCTCTTAACGTATAGTTTTTTAAATAGAAGAAATATATTAGTTTTAGATTATTTTGATAAAGGATTATCATTTAAAGTAAAGAAAAGAATTATTAATTTTTTGAAAACTAGATATAAGAGTAGTATAATTGTTATAAGTAATGATATAGTTTTTTTAGATATATTATGCAGTTATTTAATTGTTTTTGAAAATGAAAGAATAGTTTTTAATGATGAATTTAAAAATATTTATAAGAGTAGAGTTAGTGTGGAGTTTCCTGAGATTATAAAATTTATAAGACTTGCTAATAAGTCTAATGCTAAATTATCATATACTGTTGATAATAAGGAATTACTTAAAGATATTTATAGGAGTGTAAAATGAGATATTTAATTACTATTTCATATGATGGAAGTAAATATTATGGTTTTCAAAGATTAAACAATGAAAAATCAGTACAAAGTGAGTTAGAAAAAGCATTAAGTAAAATTAATAAAAGTGAAGTTTTATTAAAAGGTGCTGGTAGAACTGATAGAGGAGTTCATGCTAAAGGACAATGTTGTCATTTTGATTTAGATGTAGATATTCCTCCTAAACGATTAATTAATGCTATAAACTCTTTATTGGATAAATATATTAGAGTGATTGATTGTAAGTACGTTGATAAAGAGTTTCATGCTAGATTCAATGTTAAAGAAAAGACTTATAAATATATTATAAATATGGGAGAGTTCGATCCGATTAAAGAAGATTATATTTATAATTATGGCTATGATTTAAATATAAAGAATATGAAGAAAGCTAGTAAGTATTTAATAGGTAAACATTCTTATAAAGTGTTTGTAAGTGGTGAAAGAGGAAATTATAATAGTGAGATTTTTAAAGTTAAATTTAATTGTTATGATAATTATTTAACTATAACTTTTATTGGTAAGAGTTTTTATAGATATATGGTTAGAAATATGGTAGGAGCTTTGATATTAGTTGGACGTAATAGAATAAGTTGTGATGAGTTTAAGAATATGATTGATAGTGATGAAACTAAATATACTTATATGACTGTTCCTGCTAATGGATTATATTTAGAAAGTATAAAGTATTAGGTGATAGTATGAAGAAAAATGGTTTTACTTTAATTGAGTTAGTAACAGTTATAGCATTATTGAGTATAGTAGGTGTTGTTTTAATACCTAAAATTAGTGATATGTTTCAAACTTCAAAGGCTGACCAACTAGAAGAGGTTAGACAAGAAGTAGTAACCGCTACTGAAGTATATTTGAATAGTTCTTGTGGTAGTGATAATTATGATAAATTAATAGATAACGATAGTATAAAAATATATCTAAGTAGTATAAGCGATTGTGGATTAATAGATAATAAAATATATAATCCAATGAGTGGTGAATACTTTGATATTGATAATGAATATGTTGATGTTGTTATAGATGAAGTAGGAATGATTGATTACAAATTAAGTTTTTAATCATTCTTTTTTGTATATTTTTTAAAAATAAGTTAAGAATATAAATGGAGGAATTTATATGGATGAAACACAAGAATTATTAACTTATTTATATCAAGATGCTGATATGGCATTAAATAGTTTAACTTTATTAATAAATAAAATTAATAAAAAAGATAATAAAATTAAAAAAGTAATAGAAGGTTTAATTAAAGGATATGAAAATTATTTAACAAAAGTAAAAGATTATATGAAACAAAATAATTATGATATTCAATCTAAGCCTTTAATTAGTAAAATGGGTGCATATTTTGGTATTAATATGGAAGTTATGAAAGATAATAGTGATTCAAGACTTGCTGATATGTTGATTCAAGGATTAACTATGGGAGTATTAAATGTTACTAAGAAAATTGATACTTATAAAGGTGATGCTGAAAAAGAAGTTATAGGTTTAGCTAAAGAGTTTAAAAATTTTCAACAAGAAGGAATAGAATTTTTGAAAAAGTATTTATAACAAGTTATATAACACTTGTTATTTTTTTATAAATAAAAAAATTAAAGTTTAAAATCTTTAATTTCATCATCAAACATATTTTTTCCATCAAAATAATTTCTAACTTTAATTCTATGAATTTTTGCTATTAAATTAGATGGGAATTTTTTAATAATTAAATT
>JAZLAK010000059.1:0-2916 GCA_045613165.1 Bacilli bacterium
CATTCCATAATCACTTATTAAAAAACCAGGACTATCTATTAAAGTTAAATCTTCATTTAATTTAATTCTAATAAATTCTAATGTAGTATTTCTCTTATTAGATATAGTTAATTTATTTAATTTAGGATTATATATTTCCATTAATTTATTAATTAAAGTACTCTTACCACTATTAGTTGGTCCTAATAAATAACACTTATTTATATGTTTATTACTCAAATATTTAACTAAAGAATTAACACCATATTCTTTTACAGTACTAATTGTTCTTATATCACACTTAATATCATAAATATTCTTTATATTTTCTACTACTCTATCTACACTTATAGAATTACCCAATAGATCTACTTTACTAATTAATAATAATTTATTACCTTTTATTTTATTAAATATATTCATAGTATTATTATTTATATTTAAAAAATCTACAATATATATTTTAAAACTATTATCTTTATTTACATTATCTAATATACTCTTAGTACTCTTCTCTAATTCATTAGTACTTATTTCTCCATAATGTGTTAATCTAAAACATCTTTTACAATAATTAGCAGTTTCCAACTTATTTAGAGGTATATATCCAGGATTTAATTCATTATCACTTTGTAATATACTACCACAACCAAAACACACCTTATTCATAATACTTACCCTTTCTAAATAATTTTTTATCAGTTAGTTTATTAATTATAAAATTTTCGAATACTCTACCTACTTTAGTAGAAACATATTCTTTTGTTCCAATAGGATTAACAAATATACTAACAAAATTCATTCTATTAGCAGCCCATATATCAGTTATTAACTCATCTCCTATACAAGCAATCTCATTATCTTTAAATTTATTAATACTAAATATTTTTTTATATTTCTTTAAACTAGGTTTCATAGATAGATACGCTGAATCTACACATAAAGTATTCTTAAAAGGTTCTACACGTGATTTACTGCTATTACTAACTATATAAATTTTAAACTTCATATCTTTTAACTCTTCAAATAAATCTATAATTTTTTTATTAGGTTTTTTTAAAGTTAAAGGCGCAATAGTATTATTTAAATCAAATATTAAACATTTAATCTTTTTCTTCTTTAAAGCTTTATAATCTATAGTATATATACTTTTTGTATACATATCCGGAACAAATTTATCAAACATACTTACCAATCCTCATTTATACTTTTAATTCTAACATAAATACAAAAAAAAAGAAATTGTATAGTTTATAAATTAACTAAAAACAATTTCAACGCAACATATTTATCAATTATACCAAGTTTAACTTTTTCATCTAAAGAACCAATATTCAATAATTTTTCTTTCAATTCATCGTTAGTATAATTATAACTTTTTTCACGTGCTAATTTTACTCTATAAGGGTGTATTCCTAATTCATCAGCAATTTCTTTTTCACTAAAACCTTTTCTAGTTAAATTCTTTACACTATAAATTAGTCTATATTGACTTGCAATATTTGATAATAATATTGCTGGTTCTTGTTTTTCTTGTATATACTTTTCTAACTTTATAAATATATTTTTAGTATCTTTCTTTATAACTAAATCTACAAAATCAAATATATTTTCTTCTACTATTTTAATAGTATATTTATCTATATCTTCATTTGTTATTAAATAATCTTTTTTAACAACAATAACTTTATCTATTTCATTTAATATAAAATCATAATTTTCAAGAGTATTAGTAATTAATTTAGTTAAAGCGCTATTCTCTATTTTAAAATTATCTTGCTTTAAATAATCGATTACCATCTTTCTTAAATCATCACCAACAGGTTTCTTCAACTCAAAAAGATTTCCATTATCTTTAATAATTTTTACACACTTTCTCTTTAACGATACACTATCAGCAATAAATATAAGTTCCGTATCCTTATTAGAATTATTCAAATATTTTTCTAATAATTCCATATCTTCTTTATATTCATACTTAGTTCCAAAAATATTTGTATTATTAACAATTACTGCCTTTTTATCATTAAACAAAGAAGTATAATTGCATTCCTCAATAATGTCTTTCAAAGTATCTATAGTTAAATCAAAATGTGTAATATTCTCTTTATCTATACCATCAGTTAACTCTTTAATTTTATTATCTAATAATCTATATGATTCACTTTTAATTATATATACCATATAACCACCACATATTTATTATACAAAAAAAAGCACTAAATTAATAGCACTTAAATTTTATTTTATTGTGTAAGGATTATTTATACTTCCATCTCCGGTTGCTATTTTAGCACCAGATGCTAGAGAAACTGCGGGGCGCAGACTGACGCTGTCATCGTGCACATCGTTGTCGTAGTTCACGACGCCATCTTCATAAACGTAGAACGCGTAATCGTCGTAGCCATCGAAGCTGGCCGGAGAGAGAGTCCACCAATAATTACTTGTTGCATTTTCTCTTAAGTAGTAAGTATAATTAACAGCTCCTGGTTTTCCTCCTGCGAATACTACTTCATCCACTGTTAATGGATATACTTTTGCACTTGTTGTTTTATTTCCGCTTGTGTCACACATTAATGATGCCACTTTATCAGTATACATTCTTATATAATTTTTATAATATATCCAATCATAATTACTTATTGCTGCTTGTTTTTCAGCTTCAGTCATCAATACTCCAACACTTGTATATGCACTTTCAGTATCTCCTATACATACTTCTTCACTCTTTAATTTACCTAAATTTGTTGCGCTCCATGCTGTATATGTTTTTGTTTCAGTATCACCATCAGCATTATAACTATCAAAACTTCCACCATTTAAGAAGATATTGAATTTATATTTCATTGAACTTGTTCTATTTTTACTATTTTCATAGTCAGCATAATCACTATCATCATATCCATAGTCACCAGTACCAATAAATGCACTTCCTGT
>JAZLAK010000060.1:0-27310 GCA_045613165.1 Bacilli bacterium
TCTTCCTAAGACCGCTTGGCCTCCGACTTCTTCACAAATATTTGCAGATAATATGAATATTTTTGGAATAAATAAAAGAGGATGATGAGATTTGAAAAAAGAGGAACGAAATGTAAAAGAAATGGCAAAAGGTATATTGTTAGAAGCTCAAGAATGTGGTTTAGGTACTGATTCAAGTTTCTTAACAAGTTATCATTTGTTGGAAGTACAAATAGAAATGTTAGATGCTTTGGAAAAATCATTTAAAGAAGATGGGGCAACAATAACAAAGGAATATGTAAAAGGTAGAGAAAACATTTGTATTCATCCAGCAGTTGATAAATATACTAAGACAAGTGATAGTGCATTTAATAAAATATTGAAGATAAAAGAAATGATAGATAAATGTAATACATCAACTAATGATGATTTGGATGAGTTCTTAAATGAATAGTATTGAAGAATATTATAAATGGATAGAAGATAACCCAGATAAAGTTTGTAAGAAAGTTAAAACAATATATAAAAGATTAGTTGATGATATTAAGACACCTCATAAAGTGTCTTTTTTTAATAAGAGTACAGGTGCTGAAGAAACACACACCTATATTTTTGATAAAGATAAAGCACAAAGACCAGTAATGTTTATTGAAAAATATATTAAACAAAGTAAAGGTAAATGGAATGGTAAACCATTAAAACTGGAATTATTCCAAAGAGCCTTTATTGAAGCATTATTTGGTTTTGTAGATAAAGATACTGGTTTAAGGAAATACAAGAAAGCAATATTTTTTGTAGCTCGTAAAAATGGTAAATCAGTATTAGATAGTGCTATTGCAACATATATGTTAGTAGCAGATAAAGAAGGTGGTGCTGAAATATATAGTGTTGCAACTAAAAAGGATCAAAGTAAAATTGTATGGGAAGAATCAAAGAAGATGATTAAGAAATCGCCCTGCTTGGCTAAAAGGATAAGGTGTTTAATTGGTGGTATATATTATGATGCTACTGATAGTTCATTTAGAGCATTAGCAAGTGATAGTAATAGTTTAGATGGTTTAAATTCGCATTTAGTTATTGCTGATGAAGTACATGCTTGGAAAGATAAAAACTTATTAGATGTTATGTACGATTCAATGAGTGCAAGAACTCAACCATTATTACTTGAAACATCCACAATGGGAACAATAAGACAAAATGTATTTGATATTGAATACGATTATGCTACTCAAGTTGTAGATGGTACTATTCAAGATGAAATACTATTACCTATTATTTATGAGCTAGATGATGAAAATGAGTGGTTAAATGAAGCATCATGGTATAAAGCAAACCCAGCATTGAATAAGATTAAAGATTTAAAAAGTTTAAGAGAAAAAGTAGAACGAGCAAAGAACAACCCAATAGAGTTAGTTAATTTGTTATGTAAAGATTTCAATGTAAGACAAAATAGCATAAATGCTTGGTTAACATTTGAGGATCTAAACAATGAAGAAATATATAACGAATGGAAAGACTGCTATTGTATTGGTGGATGTGATTTATCAAGTACAACAGACTTAACTTGTGCTACATTGTTAGGTGTTGTTAAAGGTAAGATAAGAGTTAAACAAATGTATTGGATACCTACAAATTGTTTAGAGAAAAAAGTAATTGAAGATAAAATACCATATGATAAATGGTTAAAAAATGGTTATTTAAGATTAAGTGGTGATAATAAAATCGATTACCACGATATAACAAAATGGTATTTAGAAGAAGTACAAAATAATGATTTAAGACCACTATGGATAGGTTATGATAGTTGGAATGCTAATTTCTGGATAGATGATATGGAAAGCAATGGTTTTGAAATGGTAGAAGTTAGGCAAGGGTTTAAAACTGAATCAGCACCATTAAAACAAATGAAAGCTGATTTAATGGATAAGAAGATTAATTATAATAACAACCCAATAACTAAATGGAACTTATCAAATGTGGTAGTTAAAGTAGATGATAATGAAAATATTATGCTATCTAAAGAAAAGGCTAGACAAAGAATTGATGGTGCAGCTAGTTTAATGGATGCTTATGTAATCTATATCAATAGACAGCAAGAATATTTGAATTACATAAATGAGGAGGTATAACAATATGGAAAGAAGAAGCCTATTTAGTAGGATATTTGGAAGTGATAATAACACACAACCACCACAAACAGCTACTACTATAAAATTGTTAGATGATAATAAAGCGATATTTACTAATTATAAAGGTGATTATAAGAACGATGCAGATGTTAGAGCATGTGTAGATGCAATAGCAAGAAATGGTGCTAAAATGCACCCAAAACACATTAGGAATTATTTTAGTAAAGAAGAAAATAGAGAAAAGTTAGAAAATGTAAAAGGTAATTTATATAGAATACTAGCAAAACAGCCTAACGAAATACAAAATGCTTATAAGTTTTATTATCAAGTAATCGCTGATTTAGAATTACATAACAATTCAATAATTTATATTAGTAAAGATGAGAATTTAAAAGTTAAAGGTTTATATCCATTATGGTACGATAAATGTACTTTTTATGAATATGAAAACGAAATCTGGATAAAGTTTACTTTTGCTCGTGGTAGAGAAAGATTTGTGCCATTATCAAGTTGTATTCATTTAACAAGAGGTGCAAGTGGTGATGGTTTATTTGGTGGTAATGTTAAACCATTAGAAAAAACATTATCAATGAAGCATGTATTAGATGAAGGTATTATTAATGCTATTCATACAACACAAAGTATTAAAGGTATTATTAAATCTACAAAGGCAATGTTAAAGCCAGAAGATGTTAAGAAGATGAGGGATCAATTTGTTAAAGACTTTATAGCCGAAGGTGATAAGAGTGGTATTGGTGGTTTAGATGCAACAACTGAATTTACACCAGTTAAGATAGAGCCACAAACAGCAAGTGATAGCCAAATAAAAGAAATTGATAATAAGATACTTAAATATTTTGGTATTAGTGAAGAAATATTAACAAGTAATTATACTGAAAATCAATGGAATGCTTTTTATGAAAGTGTATTAGAGCCAATAGGTTTACAAATGAGTTTAGAGTTTAGTAATAAACTATTTACACCAACTGAAAAAGCATTTGGTAATGAGATATTATTTGAAAGTAATAGATTACAATATGCAAGTAATAATACAAAGATAGAATTATTAAGATATGCAAGTAATATAATGACTATCAACGAACAAAGAGAAATATTTAATTTAGCACCAATAGAAAATGGTGATGTGTTTATGATAGACCAAAACCATGAAATAAATGAAGATGTAAGTAATATAGATGAAGGTGGTGAGAACAATGAAGGAAATTAGAAAACTAGATATGCAATTTAGAGCTGAAGATACTGAAGATAATAAAATGGAAATAAAAGGTTATGCTGCTGTATTTAATAGCCCAGAAACTTATTCGTATACTGAAGTTATAGCACCAACAGCTTTTGATAATGCTGATATGAGTGATGTAGTATTAAGATATAATCATAATGATAATTTTATGGTACTCGCTAGAACTCGTAATAAATCATTAAATCTTAATGTTGATGAAAAAGGTTTATTCATTGATGCAACATTACAAGATGATATTACAGAACATAGAGATATATTCAATGCTATAAAATCTGGTTTAATTGATAAACAAAGTTTTGCATTTGTAGTTGATGAAGATGAGTACGATTATGATACTGATACAAGAACAATTACAAAAATAGGTAAAGTATTTGATGTATCAGTTGTGGATCAACCATTCTACAATGATACTGATGTTTCAATAGCAAGAAATCAAAACAACGAATTTGAAACTCGTAGAGAAGAATTAAGAAAAGAACATGAAGATAAATTAAAATTAGAAGAAAAAAGAAAAGCAATATTAGAAAAATTAGGTTAATACGATTTAAAAGTAGTATCTGGAATAGATGCTATTTTTTTATTACTGGAATAGTAATGAAAATCGTTTTAATAAATGCTGGAATAGCAATAGTGGGAATGATGTAAGCCCTAAAGATAATCAAATATTAAAAGGAGGACAATTTCAATGAATCGTAAAGAAGAAATTGAAGCTCGTAAGATGGAAATAAGAGAAGAAGTTGAAACAACTGAAGATGAAACTAAATTAGATGAGTTAAATGAAGAAGTTGAAACTTTAAACGAAGAATTAGAAGAAATCAACGAGCAAGAACAAAATGAGGATATAGGCGAACAACTAGAAAACAATGAAGTTGTAGCCGAAGAAGTTTCTATTGAAGAAGAAGAAAGAAAGAATGGAGGAATACAAATGGAAACAAGAAATACAAAAGAATATATTAATGCTTTTGCTGAATATCTAAAAACTGAAGATGATAGTGAATGTAGAGCATTAATAACTACTGGTGGCTATGCTACTGGAAACTCTGCAACAGTTGAAGTACCAGATATGGTATATGATATTGTTAAGACTGCTTGGGAAAGAGAAGAATTAATCTCTTTAGTAAGAAGAATAAGTGTTAAAGGAAACTTAAAAGTTCAATTTGAAGTTTCTGGCGATGATGCAGTAGTTCATACTGAAGGAAATGGTGCTGTAAGTGAAGAATCATTAGTATTAGGTGTAGTACAATTAACACCAGTATCTATTAAGAAATGGATCTCAGTATCTGATGAAGTATTAGATATGAGAGGCGAAGATTTCTTAAATTATATCTATGATGAATTAACTTATAGAATTGCAAAGAAATGTGCTGATACATTAGTTAATACTATTAAATCATTACCTCAATCATTAAGTGCTAATGGTAGTGGTGTATATGACACAGTATCTGCTGCTAAAATTTCTGGCGATATTAATTTAGGAACAATAATTAATGCTGTTTCACAATTAAGTGATGAAGCAAGAGATATTACTATCGTAATGAATAAGGCTACTTATGCTTCATTCAAAGCAGTACAATTAGCTGCTAACTATGCACAAGATATTTTTGATGGACATAGAGTAGTATTTAATAACTCATTACCTGCTTACTCATCTGCAACAGCAGGACAAGTATATGCTATCGTTGGTGACTTTAATCAAGGTGCATTAATTAACTTCCCTAATGGTGAAGGTATTGATATTAAATACGATGATAAAACAGCTATGGAATACGATTTAGTTAGAATACTTGGTAGAGAGTATGTTGGAATTAATGCTGTTGCTGATAAAGCATTCGCTTTAATTGCTAAAACTGGCGAAGCTAGTGAATAATAATTAAAATAGAAAGTAGGTTAAGACTATGCTAGAAGAAATAAAAAAGATTCAAGGCATAAATCATGATGAGTTTGATGATATGATTACTATTTGGATCAATGCAGCTCAACTTGATTTAAAAGGTATTGGCATAGTCAATACTTTAATTGATAACCCTAATAGTTTAATTAAAAATGCAATAATAACTTATGTATTAAGTTTTTTAGATGTAGTAAATGCTGAAATGTATGAAAAATCATATCAATTACAAAAAGATATATTAAGACATACTACTGAATATATAGTTGATGGTGCATTACCACCAGAGGAAGCTAGTGAGTAATGGAATATAGTGAAATTATATATTTACAAAATCAAGAGTTAATAGAAGATGATATAGGAAATTCTATACCATCTTCTACTACATCTACAAAATGTTATGCTAAAAAACAAAGTGTAAGAACTAATGAATTTTACAATGCAACAATGACTGGTTTAACACCAAGTTGTGAGTTTGTTGTAAAAAGACTAAATTACAATGGTGAAAAAGAATTATTATGGAACAATACATTATTTGAAATAATAAGAACTATTGATCCAAAGAATAAGTTTGATATTGTTTTAGTATGTGCTAAAAAAATAGGTGTAAAAGAAGTTGAGATAAGTGAGTAATTATAAATCTATTTTAGATGTAAATGAAATACTAAACGAATATAGTGAAGATATACAAGAAGCTATGATAAAAGAAGCACAAGAAATTTCAAAAGAAGGTGCTAATAAATTAAAAATAACTTCACCAAAGAATACTGGTAAATATTCAAAAGGATGGAAAGTTAAAACAATTAAGGGTAAAAATGCAATTAGTTGCATCATCTACAATACTAACCCGGGACTAACACAATTACTAGAAAAGCCACATGTTATAAAGAATAAATATGGTGAATGGGGGACAACTAACCCAACACCACATATTAAACCAGTAGAACAAGAATGTATAAATAAATATAATCGTGAAGTAGAAAAGATTATTAAAAATGGAGGTTAGTTATGAAGCATAAAGATATTTATGATTTATTAAAAACATTAGATATACCTGTTGCATACGACCATTTCAATGATGATAAAACAATAAACCCACCATTTATAGTTTATAGAGAATTAGGTGTAGATACTTTTAAAGCAGATAATAAAACATTTTATAGACCTTATGATTTTGAATTAGAATTAATTACTACTAAAAAAGATACTACATTGCAAAATAAAATTGAAGAACTATTAGATACTAACAATATTCCATACGATACTACAAATGAAATATGGGATAACGATGAAAAAATATACCATAATTTTTATGAAATATAGGAGGTAAAATATGGCAAGTGCAAATAAAGTTAAATATGGTTTATCAAATGTATATGTTGCACCATTCACTTTATCTGGAACAACTTATACTTATGAAACACCTGTTGCTGTACCCGGTGCTGTTAATTTAACACTATCAGCTGCTGGTGATACAAACGATTTCTATGCTGATAATGTAATTTACTTCTCATCAACTGCTAATCAAGGTTATGAGGGTGAATTAGAATTAGCAATGATAACTGATTATATTAGAACTAATATACTTGGTGAAACAACTGATACAAATGGTGCTTTAATTGAAAATGCTGATGCAAAACCAAGTGGCTTTGCTTTTGGTTTTCAAATTGAAGGCGATAAAAAGAATAGAAGATTCTGGTATTATAACTGCTCTTTAACTAGACCAGCAAACAATGGTGCTACTACTGAATCAACTATCACACCTCAAACTGATACTTTATCATTAAAGGCTATGCCTAGAATTGATAATAAGATGGTTAGAGCTATGATAGAATTAAGCGATACAAATGCAACTGCTTATAATAATTTCTTTGGTAGTGTTTATACACCAGAAACTAGCGAATAATTACAACTACTCTTATGAGTAGTACAAAGGGAACTACTTATAAGGGTAGTTTCTTTTTTAGTATTCATAAAAGGAGGTACTAAAATGGCAAGTAATATTAAAGGAATTACAATAGAAATTGGTGGTAATACTACTAAATTACAAGATGCTTTAAAAGGTGTTAATAAACAAATATATTCTTTGAATAGTGATTTAAAAAATCTAAATCAAGCATTAAAGCTAGATCCAAAGAATACTGAATTATTAGCACAAAAGCAAGATGTATTAAGAAGAAGTATTGCAGAATCAGTTAATAAATTAAATGATTTAAAAACAGCCCAAAAACAAATGGGTGATTATAACAAATTAACAGACCAACAAAAGAGTTCTTATAATGCTTTAAGTGCTGAAATAGCAAAGACAGAACGAAACATTAAAGAAATGAATAAAGAGTTAAACAAGACAGGTACAATTAATCTTGATGGTTTAACAAATGGACTAAAAAAAGTTGGTGAAATAGCTTTAAAAGTTTCAAAAATAATTGCTGAAATAGCAATAGCCACTGGTGCTGCATTAGCTGGAATAGTAGCAGCTGGTGTTAAGAGTTATGCAAGTTTAGAACAAAATATAGGTGGTGTAGAAACTTTATTTAAAGAAAATGCTGATAAAGTTATAAAGAATGCTGAAAAAGCATATAAAACTGCTGGTGTTAGTGCTAATGAATATATGCAAGGTGTTACATCATTTGCAGCATCATTATTACAAAGTTTAGGTAATGATACAGCAAAGGCTGCTGATGTTGCTGATATGGCATTTAGAGATATGAGTGATAATGCTAATAAATTTGGTACTGATATGAGTAGTATTCAAAATGCTTATCAAGGTTTTGCAAAACAAAACTATACAATGTTAGATAACTTAAAACTTGGTTATGGTGGTACTAAAAAGGAAATGGAAAGATTACTTGCAGATGCTACTAAATTAACTGGTGTTAAGTATGATATATCTAATTTAAGTGATGTTTACAATGCAATACATGCTATTCAAGAAAATTTAGGTGTTACAGGAACAACAGCCAAAGAAGCAACTGAAACAATTAGTGGATCAATGGCATCAATGAAAGCTGCTTTTGATAATTTCTTAAATGGTACTGGTAGCCCAGAAGATTTAGCTGAAACAACTATTAATGTATTAAATAATATAGGTAATGCAATAATAAAAGTTGCACCTCATATTTTAAGTGGAATAACTACATTAATAAAACAAGTAGTACCTAAAGCATTAGGAATGGTATATAACTTATTACCTACATTAATGGATAGTGTAAGTAATTTATTAGATGAATTATTAAAATTATTAGTTAATAGTGATAGTTCTATTCAAACTGCTATTGTTGAATTATTTGATAAAGGTATGAAATTTATGATGGAAAATGCACCTAAAATAGTTCAAATAGCATTACAATTAGTTCTTACATTAGCAAATGGTTTAGCAAAGGCATATCCCAAAATGCAACCAGCCATTGTTACTTGTATTTCATCAATAGTAGAAATATTAGTTGATAATTTAGATTTAATTGTAGATGCTGCATTACAAATAATTCTTGCATTAGTAGAAGGCTTACTAAATTCTATACCAATATTAATTGATAAAGCACCAATAATAATTGAAAAATTAGTTGTAGCATTAATTAAGTGTTTACCAGTTATTTTTGATGCTGGTGTAAAAATATTAAAAGAATTAATAAAAGGTATTGGTAATATTGATGATAAGATGAAAGATTTAGGTACAAAATTAATGCAAGGCTTAATTGATGGTTTAAAGAGTGGATGGGAAGGCTTAAAAGGTAAAGCTAATGATATTGGTGATAAAGTAGTTGGTTTCTTTAAAGATAAATTTGGTATTCATTCACCATCAAGAGTAATGAGAGATGAAATAGGTAAAAATTTAGGTTTAGGTTTAATTGAAGGTATAGAAGAAACTGAAAGAGATGTTAATTTAGCAATGAGCCAATTAGCAAGTGGTATTAATGCTTCTGTTAACCCAACAATTAACCCAACAGCAAACTCTAACCCATTAATAATACAAATAGAAAACTTTAATAACACAAGAGATACAGATATAGAACAATTAGCTCAAGAATTAGAGTTTTATAGAAGAAATAGTGCTTTAGCAAGAGGTGGTTTAAATGAGTAGTATTAAATGGAATGGCGACAAATTAGAAAACTTTGGTGTTATAGTTGAAAGAATACCACCATTTTTAAAGGCTCAAAAAAGATTTAAAACATATACAATACCGGGTAGAGATGGTATTTTATGGGTTAACGAAAATACATTAGAGCCTATTACTCTTACTTTGGAATGCCATTATAACGAAGATGTAGCTGATAGAGATTTATTAAATAAAGTATTTAATACTGATGGAAGGTTAACATTAGATGGTATTAGATATTATGATGGTTTTATAAGTAATAATATTGATTATGATAAAGTAGCAAACTTTAGAAAGTTTTTATTAACTTTTACATTAAACCCAGTAGCACATGAAATTGCTGAAACTACATTTACTTATGATTCAACAGCACAAAGTAATCAAATATTATTTGATAATTATGAATATATAACATATCCAATAATTGAGATAGATGGTACAGGACAATTAATAGTATCAATAGAACATGATGTAAATGTAAATGAATCATTTACTATTATGGCTGATGGAAATGGTGCTTATAAATTAGATTGTGGTGCAAAAGAAATAACAAGAAATAATGTTAATTGTAGCAATATAATGAGTGGTGAATTCCCAGTTTTAAGACCTACAATAAATGATATATATGTATCTGGAACTGGTACATTAACAAGTTTAACAATTAAATATCATAGAGCATTTATGTAGGAGGTAAAATTATGATTATATACGAAAGTAATACAACTGATTTTACCTATAATGGAAAAGGTTATTTAAACGATATAATAAGTGCAAATGTAGTTGATACTCTAAATGGTGATTATTCATTAACATTTGAGTATCCTACAAATGCTAAATTAAGTGAATATTTAGTTGAAGGTAATTATGTTAAATGCAAAGTAGCTGATGGATCACAACAAATATTTATAATTACTAATGTAGTTAAAACATTTGATACATTAAAAGTTAATGCTAAACATGTATTTTATAAATTACTATATAATTTTTTAGAAGATGTTTACCCACAAAATCTAAATTGCCAAGACTTTTTAAGATGGATATTATCACATACACAATATAATAATGAATTTACTGGTTATTCAAATATAACATCTACATATAAAAGTGCTAGATATGTTCGTAAAAACCCAGTAGAAGCAATTATTGGTGATGAAGATAATTCAATGTATAAATTATTTGGTGGTGAATTAAAAAGAGATAATTTTGATATTTATTTTAATGCTAGAATTGGTAATGATGAAGGTGTTAAATTAATCTTTGGTAAAAATATAACTGGTATTAATATAAACATTGATAATACAAATTGTTATACAAGAATAATGCCATTAGGCTTTGATAGTTTAATGTTACCAGAAAAATACATTGATAGTGATTTAATAAATAATTACCCATTCCCAAGAATCGCAATTTATAAGTTTGAAGATATTAAGTATGACCCAGAAGATCCAGATGCTTACCATAATCTAAATGAAGCATACGATGCTTTAAGAGAAAAAGTACAAGAACTATTTGATGCTGGAATAGATAAACCACAAGTAAATATGACAATAGACTGGTTAGAATTATCAAAGACAAGCCAATATAGTAATTATGCTGCATTAGAAAGAGTACATTTAGGTGATACTATATATGCAAATATATTAGGTGTAGATTTTGAAACAAGAGTAGTTAAAACAACATATAACCCATTAAATGATACTATTGAAAAGTTTGAAATAGGTACTATTAAACCAACAATAGCAACTTCAATGAATAATATGGTTAGATTAGTTGAAAATGTTAACCCAGATTCAATACTTACTCAAGCACAACAAAATGCAACAAGTTTAATTACTCAAGCAATGGGTGGTTATGTTTACAAAACAAATAGTGAATTATACATAATGGATACTAATGATCCTAATACAGCTGAAAAAGTATGGCGATGGAATATTAATGGCTTAGGTTATTCTTCAACTGGAATAAATGGGCCTTATGGAATTGCCATGACTATGGATGGCTCAATAGTAGCTGATTTTATAACTACTGGTACATTAAATACTAATGTAATACAAGGTTATGATAGTTTAGTTATTAGTGTTACAGATGCAACACAACAAGTTGCTGCATTAAGTTTGACAGTTGCTGAGTTAAATTCCAAGATTTCAAATGTATTAGATATAACAACAAGTGCTGAAAGTGAACTTGGTTATGTAGATTTATACAATGTTAATAATAGTGAGCCGATAATGGTACAAGTACATCCAAATGGTTATGATTTAATAAATCTATATCCAAGTAATACATTGTATCCAGACAATTTCTTATATCCTCGTAATAATGCTGGAATAATAAGATTTACAAATGTAGAAACAAGTGAGGTATTTGATTATACAATACCGGGTAGTTTATTGTATTTAGATGAAGATACATACGATACATTCTATTTAAGTTATGATGAATCAATATGCCAAATAGTTAGAAAAGTTGGTGTAAATAATCAAGGACAAAAATATGAATTAGCAACACCAATAACCGAAACTTATGAATATCCATATATTGTATTAACAACTGGTGATGAATACCATGTTGAGTTGATAAATACACCAACAGCTTATTTATTTGTAAGATTAATGGCATCTAATATTTATACAACACAATTTGCTACTCGTACTGAATTATCACAAACTGCTGATAGAATAACAACTGAAGTTGCAAGAGAATATGCAACAAAAGATGAGATGACTTCTACAATTACACAAACAGCTGATGAAATTAATTTAGAAGTAAGTAAAAAAGTTGGTAAAGATAGTGTTATTTCAAGTATTAACCAAAGTGCAGAACAAATTAGTATTAATGCTAATAAAATATCATTAAATGGTAAAACAATAGCATTAACAAGTGATAATATTAATATTTCATCAAATAACTTTAGTGTAGATAAATATGGAAATGTTAATGCTGGTAATATTACAGCTACTGGTGGAACTATTGGAAATTGTACTATTGATAGTTATGGAAATCTTAATGTACCGGGTGCAAATATAACTGGTACTTTATCAGCTAATAAAGTTAATGGTGGTACATTATCTGGTACATCAATTAATATTAATAATGGTACATTTAAGGTAGAATCTAATGGCGATGCTTATTTAAAAACTGGTAGTGGCTGGTTAACTACTAAAAATGTAAATCATCCTTATGTAAGTGGTTTGAGTGTTGCCTCTGGTTTTGGTGGAATTAACTTCTATTCAGGAACAGGACCAAGTGCTGTTGTTAATCATTTAGGACAAATTCAATGTGATAATTCAACTGGTGGAACAATGTATATATCAGCTAATAAAGGTGTTAATATACATGAAGTAAAATTCATTGGTGGTGGATGGTTAAGATTAGGTAATTTAGAAATTGGTGAAAACTATATAAATAATAAATATGGACATGGAGGGCAAGTTGCTGTTAATGGCTCAATTTCATTAAATTGTTCTTCTGGTTATTATGCTTATGTAAATGGTTTATATGCCAATAATAGAATATTAACTGTTGGAGGCTCACCATCTACATTAAATATTAAGAAAAATGTTAAAGAAAAAGATATAAGTGATATTGAAGATATATTAAGACAAATAAAACTATATGATTTCAAATATATTAAGGATATTGAAGAAGGTAAGAAAGATTATGGTTATATAATTGATTACCTAGAACAAATTGAAGGTATAGATAAATATTTAAAAATATCGCCTAATGATATAAATGGTTATGAAGTAAAACAAGTATTTACTGAATCATTAATTAAAATGTTGTTAGCTTCAGTAGTTCAACATCAAAAAGAAATAGATTTATTAAAAGAAGAAATTGAAAACCTAAAAGGAGGTAATGAATAATGACATATACAAAAACAAACTGGGTAAACGACCAAGCCCCAGCTATTAATGCTACAAACTTAAATAATATAGAAGATGGTATAGCAAACTCATATAATGTTGCTTTACTTGCTGTTAGTGATACAGCACCAAGTGAATGTTCTACTGGTGATAAGTATTACAATACAACAACTAAAAAAATATATACTGCTACTGGAACTGATACTTGGGGAACAACTGGTGTAGATCCAATAGAAGATATATTCTATATAGTATTTGATACAAAAACATCATACTCTTATGATGGTACTGATTTAGTGTCTGTTGGTGGTGGAGGTGCTGAAGTAGCCATCTCTACTACTACACCAACTGAAGATGAAATTGTTTGGATAAACCCAAACGATTCAGTAGATGTATATGGTAGTTATATATCAAATGAATATGGAACATCACAAGAAATAGGATACTCACAAGAATATGTAAATAAAAATAATGTATATTCAACAAATGAAACTGATACAGGAAAAAAATGGGTAGATGGCAAAAAAATATATAGAAAAGTATATGCAACAGGAAATTTAGCAAATGCTGGAAGAACAACAATAGCATTAGGAATAACTTATAGTGCAATTATATCAATAACAGGTTATGTATCAAATGGAACAAATACATTTTCTCTACCATTTCCAAGTGAAAGCAGTTTAGGTGCAGTTATTAAACCATTTGTAGAAGGTACAAATATTTATATAGACACAGGTAATGATAGAAGTGCATATAGTGGTTATATAATTATTGAATATACTAAATCAAGTTAGGAGGTAAAATATGAAATATAAATATAACGGACAATGGTATGATTTATCAATTAAAGCATTAGATGGTATGCCCATAGGTAGTATTATTTTATTTGCTGGTACTGATATACCTACTGGATGGATGCTTTGTGATGGTACAAGTTTAAGTGAAGAAGAATACCCACAATTATTTGATAAGATAGGATACACTTATGGTGGTAGTGGTACAAGTTTTAGTTTACCAAACTTTAAAGGTAGAGTTGGTGTAGGTAAAGATACTACAAAATCTTATTGTGATAATTTAGGTGAAACTGGTGGTAGTGTAGAATTACAAGCACACTCACATAATTTAACAGTTGCATATAATACTGGTGGAACTCAATATGGTGCTACTGTTGTTGGTGGTACTTCAAAAGATTATTTAGCTGGTTATGTAAATCAAGAAGGTACAGGTAATAGTGGAAACTTACAACCTTATATAGTAGTAAACTACATTATTAAAGTATCTAATACAACACCAACAATGGCAAGTGTAGTTGATGGATATAGTACAAGTGCACAAGATGCTTATAGTTGTAGTTATGCAAATCAACATTTTGATGGTGTAGAATTATATTCTAGTGTAAGTGGTAGTACAGGCAATATTACATTAAGCCAAAGTGTTTCAAATTTTAATGAATTAGAAATAGAATTTGAACGAGGTGGGTATCATAAAACAACAGGAAGAATAAAAAACTTTACAGGAATTATATTAGATGGATATTGGACTTATTTAGATAGTGGACTAAATAAATATGTATATCAAAGTTATTGTGAAATGCCTACTATAAGTGGGACAACAATAACAAGAGCTAATACAAATTACACAAATGTTGTAGGCGATGGTGGTGGAACATATACAGGTAGTTTTGCAAATGGTATATCAATTAAAAGAGTTATAGGTTATAAATAAGAGGCAATAATATGAAAGAAAATTTTGAAACTGAAGTATTAACACGATTAGCTGTTATTGAATCTAAATTAGATGATTATAAAGAAATAAAAGATAAAGTAGATAAATCTTTTAATATTTCATTAGATAACGAAAAAGATATTGCTGATATTAAAGAAAAACAAAAATGGTTAACGAGAACATTAGTGGGTGCTATTATTGCTGCTATTGTAGGTGTGATTTTTATATATTTACAAATAGGTTTAGGTATTAAATAAGGAGGATATAATATGATTAGTAATGATATTGTAAAGGAATTTATTAAACCAGAATTATTAATATTAATACCAGTAATGTATATTATTGGTGCTGGTATAAAAAAGAGTTCAATTAATGATAAATTTATACCATTTATTTTAGGTGTTGTATCTATATTATTAAGTTCTTTATATGTATTTGCTACAACACAAATAACAAATATACAAGAAGTTGCAATGGCAATTTTTATTGCATTAACTCAAGGTGTTTTAATTGCTGGTGCAAGTGTATATTTTAATCAATTATACAAACAACTTATCAAAAAATAGGAGGATATATGAAATTTGTTAAAAGAACAACAGCACCTAGTAAAGATAATAAATACTATGGTAAACCTGATCCATACATAAGTGCTGGTTTAGGTATGTTTCAATTAGGTGGAAATTGTACTGATTATGCTTGGTGTAGATATAGAGAATGCCAAGAAGATATGAATGGTAGTAAAAAATTGCCTACAAGTGCAGCAAGTAGATTTTGGGATGATGCTGTTAAAAAGAAAACATTAAAAACTGGTAATGTTGCTAAAATAGGTGCAATAGCATGTTTTAAAAATCATTTAGCATTTGTAGAAAACATTGTTGGTGAAAACATTAGGTATTCATCTAGTGGTTATACTAAAAACCCATTAACCAGATATATTTTTAAAATGAAAACTATTAAAAAGGGTGGTAGTTGGAATGGTAAGAAATTATATGGATATATTTACAACCCAATAGAGTTTGAAGATGATAAATGGGATGAAGGTAAATATATAGTTAAATATAAGAAATTTTTAAGAACATCACCAAAAGTAGTATCTGGTAATAAGTATAAATATAAAAACTTAACAAATACAGGTAAAAAGAATTGTGATAATGTTGGTGGTTATGCTAGAACTAAAGTTGATATTATTATGAAACTAGATTCATTTGCCATTGATAACAAAGGTAATACATGGGGAAGGACAACATCTGGTAAAGACTATGTATGGATATGTGTAAAAGATATTAATGGAAATCAAGTGGAAAAAATATGATAGATTATATTTATGATACATTTAGATTATATTTATCTAAAAATCATTGTTATATAAAAAGATATATAGTTAGTTCAAGAGAAAAAGCATACGAATTAATAGATAGTGTAAGAGATGATTATGATGAGTATTTATTAATAGGACACATTAATATATTAAATGAAGATGATGTGTTAGAACGAGGTGTAATTGAATATACTGATGCACCTAAAACAAGAAAAAGGACAAGATAGGTATATTTATATAAGAAATATATAAAATAGCCTAAAAAGTACCTTAAAATTGATTTTATGAATAAATTAGAACGAAATAGATACTCATTATTTACTGATGATTTAGAACATTGTATTATTTGTGGTTTGCCTTACCCAGATATTAATGAGATATTTATGGGTAGGAATAGAAAAAATAGTATGAAATATGGTATGTGTATTCCTTTATGTAGTTTTCATCATCAGCAATATCATATTGATAGAGGAATGCAATTATACTGGATGGAAAAAGGTAAAATTGAATTTTTAAAAAATCATACTGAAAAAGAGTGGAATAATACATTTAGATATATAAAAGCTAGGTAGTAATTACCTAGCTCTTTTTTTTATCTCTTTTTCTAATATATTGGCAATAGATGGCAACATATCTTCATTAAAATCTATTAGTGATATTCTTTGTTTTGTATCATATACTTCTAACCATTTACTTTTTGCACCACATTTAATATCAAATAATTGTAGTGGAAAATCATTTACATATACACAAGATTTCTCTTTATTATTCTTTTGTACTTTAAAATTATCTATATTCATATAATTCATAATTACACTTGCAATAATTATTTCTTCATCATTTGGCTCATAAGTATTTGGATCTAATTTACCAGATAATATATATTCCATTGCATCAGTTATTACATCTTCAAACTCAAATAGATTATTTATATATGAAAACCAAAAATGTTGATTCTTATTAGTTTGGTTTTTAAATCTTAAATCATTCTCATATTTACTGATATTATAAATTGGTAATCTTATCCAACTAGATTTATCATCACTATGTAATCTAATTAAATCGTGATTATGATAGGTTAGAGTAGTGTAGTTTTCAGCTGTTTTCTTAAATTCAAAATCATTAATATCTAAACCCATATGATTAATAATACAAGTTAATAATTCCACTTCATCACTATTATAATCAATTTCTTTACCATTAATATTTGATTCTACATTAATACTAATATTTGTTATATTACCCTCTTTATCAGTAGAGTAGTAGTTATTATTCATTTTTGCACCTCTTTTTTAAAATTATAAATACTAATTTTACAAAATGCAAATAGTGTTATATAATCTTTATTTTCAAAAAGGGGGTGTTATAGTGAATTATGGTTATATGATTATATATAAAAAACATGATGGTACACTACTATATAGAGCTAATAAAAATTACCCACATTATAAAAAGGGTGATACTACATCTATGGGATGGCAAGTAGTGGATATACAAAGATTATATAATGGTAAAGCCTACTCTATGAATGAGTTTGATGATTTATTAAAGAGAAAAGTTAAAATAAAATCTGCTTTAACAATAGTTAATCGTTTAGATTATGCTACTCTACTCAAACTTATAGTGATAGGGGTAGTGCTATACATATTTATTGTAAAGTTTTAAAAATTAATAAAAAAATATTGAAATCATAAAATATATGTTTTACAATGAAGGTACAAAGTAAGCAAGATAAACCATTGCTTATCTATATACTTTTACAAGTTAACATAATATATATTTTATGTTCTTGTGAAAGACTAGGTAAGCAATACCTAGTCTTTTTTACTTGTTAGAAATGGAGGAATTAAAAAAACCGAGATTAAAAAAGAGATTATTAAAACATTTAAAAACAAGTATAGAAAAGAGGATGTAAAATGAAAAAATTAGTTTTTAAAAAATGGGTAGAAATATTATTATTTATTATTGGTTTTATAGGTTTATTTATGATAGCTGCATTTGAGTGGGAATCATTTATACCTTATTTAATTGGTATGGCTTTAATAGCTATACCAACATCATTAGAGGTTATGTATGGAAGAAATTAAATATAAAGATATAGAAGAAGTTAATAAAACTTTATCTACTATTGATGTTAAAGGCAAAGATTATGTTGAAGTTAATGAAAGAATAAAAGCATTTAGAAAACTTTATCCAACTGGATCTATTCAAACAGAAATGTTAAGTAATCAAGATGGTGTTTGTATTTTTAAAGCAATAGTTGGTTATTACGATAAAGATGATGCAACAATTTTAAAAGTATTAGGAACAGGAACAGCTTATGAAAAAGAAAACTCAACTTTTATAAATAAAACAAGTTATATAGAGAATTGTGAAACATCAGCTTGTGGCAGAGCATTAGGAATGTGTGGAATTGGTATTAATACAAGTGTAGCAAGTTATGAAGAAGTTACAAATGCAATTAATAATCAAAATAATTCTACTGATAGAAAAATAGAGCAAATGCAAAATATTTTAAAACTTATTGATGAAACAAATGTTGATTTAGAAGTTATTAAAAATAAATATGAAATAGATTCATTAAATAAAGCAACTGATAAACAACTTAATGAAATAGAAGATACTTTAAAAAAACATAAGAAATTATTAAAAGAGGTACAAGATGCAAGTAAATAAGGAAATTCTTGAAAGATTACAGATAGTTATTAGAGATATTGAAATTAATAACGATGATATAGAAATATGCCATAGATATAGTAATTATGAAGATATGGGTTTCTATCAACAATTAAGAAGTGATTTGAATAAAGAATTATTAGAACTTTGTAAAGATTTATTAATGGAGGTTAAAGATGAAGATAAGTAATGAATATCCAGTAATGATATTTAGTAATACAAAAGATGATAAAACTTATTATCAAATTGGTTTAAGTAAAAGAAACCAAGATAAAACTTATTCAAATGGTTATATTCAATGCCAATTTAAAAAAGGTGTTGAAATAGATAATCAAACAAACATTTATATTAAAGATGCTTGGTTAAGTTTCTATTTAAAAGATGGAAAAACAATACCATATATCTTTGTTAATGATTATCAATTAGTAGCAGATGTTATTAAACAAGAATCATTTGTTAAAGATGAAATAGTTTTAACAGAAGATGATTTACCATTCTAGGTGGTGTTTATGGATCTATATTTAACTTTAAGTAAAAAATTAGAAGATTTACAAGTGGCTGTTAAAAGTTTAAGAACAACAGCAACTGAATATGCAGAAGCATATAAGAATTATAGAGTTTTATTAGCAAAGAAATTAGTAGAGTTAAAAGCTGATGGTATGGCAATAACACTTGCAGCAGATATTGCAAGAGGTGATGAAGATATAGCAACAGCAAAAATGGTAGAGATAAAAAAAGAAGCAATTTATAAAGCTAATATGGAATCTATCAATGCAATAAAACTAGAAATAAAAGTATTAGAAAACCAAATAAGTAGAGAAATTGGTTTATAGGAGGTTATATGAAAGAAAGAATTTTAAATTATATGAAAGAGCATGGATCAATAACAACTTGGGAAGCATTTGAAAGATTAGGATGTACTAGATTAAGTGAGTACATAAGACAAATAAGACAAGAACATAGAGTATTATGTGAAGATGTTTCAAGAATAAATAGATATGGTGAAAAAGTATATTATAAAAAATTTATGCTAGGTGATTAGTATGAGTAAAAAAAGAATGTTTAGTAGTGAAATCATTGATAGCGATGCCTTTATGGATATGCCTTTATCAGCACAAGCATTATATTTTCACTTAAATATGAGAGCTGATGATGATGGTTTTGTAAATAACCCTAAAACTATTCAAAAATTAATAGGTGCTTCACCAGATGATTTAACTATATTAAAAGCAAAGAAATTCATTATTGAATTTGATTCTGGAATAGTTGTTATTAAACATTGGTTAATCAATAATACCATAAGAAAAGATAGATATAAAATAACAAATTATTTAGATGAAAGAGCTTTATTACAAGTAAAAGAAAATGGTACTTATACTCTTGGTTTACCAAATGGCAACCAAATGGCAACCAATGGTAAACCCAGTATAGATAAGTATAGTATAGATAAGTATAGATTAGATAAGAATAATAAAGAAATAAAAGAAGAAAAAGAAGAAAAAATCGAACTATTTGATTATGACTGGATAGGTGATACAAATGAATGACAATTATATAAAATTTTTAGAAGCAAAAATATTTGTGGATGAAAAAGATGGGGCATGTAATTATGCAAATGATTTAAGAAGGAAATATCCAGAATATACTGGTTTATTAAACTTTACTGATATTTATAGAAGAATTGTTAATTATAGAATTAAAAAATATGGAACATCAAGAATTGGTTATTCCAGTTGGGATGATGTAACAGCTTTAGAAAAAACAAGATTTTTAACTAATAAAAAAAATAAACAAAAGAGGTGGAAGAAAAGATGAATATATTAGATTTTATTATGGTAGCAATGATGATTTTATTACTATCACTATCATTATCAATTATATTTACTTGGTTAATGTATATGGGTAATGATGATACAAACAATTTAAAAAAAATGATGGAGGATAAATGAAAAAAATAAAAGATAAAAATTTAATAGCATTATTAATTACAAAAGAAGAACAATTAAAATTAATTTATTGTATTGATTTAATAATTCAAAACTTTGGTGAAAATGAAGAATTGTTAGATTTGAGAAATAAAGTTGAATCTCAATAAAGGATAAAATATGAATAATATACCAAAAATACCTAAAGAATATTTAGGAACATATACAAAAGCATGTGGATATACAATAACAACACCAAGAAAATGGACTACTAATGAAATTGAATGGGTAAAAGATTTATTAGATAAAGGTTATACTGCTAAAGAAATAGCATATAGCATAAATAGAACATTTACATCTGTAAGTATTAAAATTAAAAGATTAAGTAAAAAAGAAGATACTTATAATAAAAAACATATAGAAGAAAAATATAAATTAAATGATTTGTTTTTAAAAGAGCTTAACCCAAAATCAATATTAGATTTATATTGTGGTACTAAATCTTTTTATAAAGATTTTAATACAACTACAAATGATATTGATAAAACTATTGAAGCTGATTATCACGAAGATGCTTTTAAATTATTATGTAAATTATACTATGAAAACAAGAAATATGACTTAATAGACTTAGATCCATTTGGAAGTGCTTTTGATAATTTTGATTTAGCAGTAAAGATGGCTAAAAAAGGTTTAATTATAACATTAGGTGAATTAGGACACAAAAGATGGAAACGATTTGATTATGTTAGTAGTAGATATAATATTAATTCTAGTGATGAATTTACTATTGATAAAATAATTGAAGAAATAAAAAAAATAGGTATAAGAAACAAAAAAGAATTAATTGTATGGCAAAAAAGAGAATGGCAAAACATTGGAAGGGTTTATTTTAAAATTCAAAAGTTAAAAACTACTAGTCAATGGAAAAACAAAAATAAACAATTAACTTTAAATGATATGGAGGATAAATGAGTAAAAAGGTAAAAGTAATAATTGCAATAGGAATTGCATTATTAGGAATGTTAATTATGATAAGTAAATTATTTGATAAGCAACCAGTAATTAACACCATAGAACAAACTACATTATCAAATAAAGACAATACAAGTGTAAGTAGTACATATACTACTACAAAGAAAAAAACAACTAAAAAGGTGGTTAAAACCACTAAAAAAGTAGTAAAGCATAAACAAGTTAAAACAGCTTCTTTAAGTGAATATCAACAATATGCAAAAAGTTATGGTAATTATGATGATACACAAATGCAATGTTTAATTAAATTATGGAATCACGAAAGTGGCTGGAATGCTAACTCATATAATAAAAAATCAAATGCTTGTGGTATACCACAGGCAAAGCCTTGTAAAAAAATTAAAGAGGTAGAAGGATCAAATGACTGGAAAGCACAAATAAGATGGGGTGTTAAATATATTTCATATAGGTATAAAACACCTTGTAATGCTTGGCAACATTTCAAAGATTTTAATTGGTATTAGGAGGTAGAAGATAATGTTAAAGATTAAAGATAATGTTGATTTAAAAGAATTAGAAAAATATGAATTTATTATAGATAATCATTATGTAGATAAAACTTATTCTTATGAATTTTTAGCAATAGACATTTTAACTAGAAAAATATTTATAAGTAGTGGTATAGATGAAATAAATGGTGATAAAGAAATAACAAAATTGTATGTATTAATACAAGCAGGTTTAGTAGAAAAAGTAGGTGAAGATAATGAGTAAAACAATAGAAATACCTGATATAGCACAATATGAAGATACTGATAGTGAATTAGCAAAATTAAACATAATGCAATTATTAAGTGATAATAAAATACTAACTAGAAAGTTTAAAAAGGTTATGAAACAAATAATAGAACAAGATAAAAGAATAGATAAAGCAATAGAATATTTAAAAGACAATGCTTGTTATGAAAATACGATTAGTGAATTATTTTGCGATGATTTAGATACTGATAGTTGTATGGAATTATTAAATATATTAAGAGGTAAAGATGAAACAAATAATTAAAGCTAATATTAATTGTAATGGTGTAATGGTTTTTGAATTACCACAAACAGCAGATGAAAATGATATTATAAATTATGTACTAGAAAATATAAGCGATATAGAATGGAAAGAAATAACTGAAAGTAATATTGCTTATGATGTAATTGATGATTACATAAGAGAAGAAACTGATAAAGAAGATCCAGATGGTTATGATGAGTATAGAATAGCCAAAGGAATAGATTTCTAGGAGGAAATATGACAATAAATGAGATTATAGAAGAAGCATTAACTGAAAGATATGTTATTAAAAAAACAAAAGAAGAATATGTAAAGATACCTAGTTATAAAATATATAATGGAATTATACAAATATACACACCAGTAAAACCTTATAGATTACTAATATTAAGAAGAATGTTAAAAGCAGGTAAAATTGATTATAGAAATATTATAGTGGGGTATCCAGATGTGTAAGAAAGTATATTATACAATAGATTATAACCCAATAAGAAAAACATGGTGTGTATTTAAACATATTGAAAGCGAACACTCATTTAATTTTATAGGAATATATGAAGATTCAAGTAAAAAGAAATGTATGGAAAAATTAAAGGAGGTGCAATGATGGAAGCTGTATTAATAACAGCAATAATCTGCATAACTTTAATAATAATTACATGGATAAAGAGGAAATAATATGAATGAAAAAGAATTAAGTAAGTATTATTATTTAAAAAAAGAAATTGAAAACCTAGAAGAAAGAATAATAACTTTTGGTGTAGGTGTATCAAGTGTAAGAATAAAAGAGTTAGATGTAGATAGTTCGCCAAAGTTTTGTAGCATTCAAGAAAAGATAAGCGAGTTAAAAGACTTATGGATAGAAAAAAGAGTAGAAGCATTAGAAGAATATATTAAGATAGAACATTATATATCAAATGTAGATGATAGTGAAATAAGGCAAATAATGAGATATAGATATTTAGATTTAAAAAAATGGGATGATATTGATGAACTATTACATAATGGAATTAACTACTCTAAAAAGAAATATTATAAGTATATAAAATCTTATCCCACTTTATCCCATTAATATATGGTAATATGATATTGTAAGAGAATTTTAAGAAGGACACATAGTGTTCTTTTTAATTGGTAGAAAGCAGCACATTTTTGAAGGTATCCTCTTTTATGTGTTGCTTTGTGCTAATTAGAATTGGCACATAGGTTTTTTTAATTTATAATCTCTGGCTGCTGAATAGCAGCTTTATTACTATGGTATATATTCGCCAACTTCCCCCAGTAATAATTAGGAGTTTCTTTTCAGCCATAGTAATAAAGGTGTTATTTAACACTTATAATTTTTAATGGTGCTACTTAATCGGTAGCATTGAGTAGATATATAAAACATATAGGTAAGAATGGTGTGATTATATTTTATATAATGCTTACCAAATTAAATAGTTAGTATAGTTGCAAATATATTAAACTAATAACCTTTATATCTATTCAATGGTGCTTATTAAGTACCTAGAAATAGAAAAGAGGATACAATATGCAAAAGATTATTAAAATTGGTGGTATTGAATACCCAATGAAAGCAAGTGCTTGGACTCAATTTGCTTATAAAAACGAAACTGGTAGAAGTTTTTTAGATGATATATCTAAATTAACTGAATTAAAGGATCTAGGAAGTGATGATATAACAGCATCATTAAATACACTAGAGCCATTAATTAATATTATTTTAGATGTATCTTATGTAATGATAAATGAAGCTACACCAAATAAATTTAACAACAAAGAAGATTTTTATAAGAGTGTTGAATCTATATTAGATGATGAAAATATGGATGCAATAACTGATATTATTACACTTGCTCTATCACCCATATACAGAGGGAAGTTTTAAAAAAATAAATATATCTTCTTCTAATAGTGATCCAGTTGATGAATACCAAGTTGTAGCATTAGCAAAAAGACTTAATATAACATTTGAAGATATGAAACAGATGAGTTATGTTAGTTTAATGAATATACTATTATCTAATGTTGAAGAAGATTATAAAGATGCTTCCCAAGATGATATTGATAGGATGTTTGGATAATGAAGTTTAGCATAATAATACCAAATTACAATAGTGAAGAAACTATTGAAAAGTGTATTAAAAGTATTTTAAATCAAACATATAAAAATTATGAAATTATTGTTGTAGATGATATTAGCAAAGATAACAGTTATGATTATTTAAAAAAGTTATTAAGAAAAAAAGATATATTATTACAAAATACCACTAAAAGATTAAATGGTGGTACAAGAAATGAATGTATTAAATATGCAACTGGTGATTATATTATCAGTATAGACTGCGATGACTGGTTAATAGATAACAATGTATTAATGGATCTAGCAAAACATATTGAAGATAATAATTATCCAGATGTTATATATACTGGTTATAAAATGATTAGTAAATATAGTGAAGAAACAAAAATATTAGATATTAAAGATATAGATAGTCAATTCCATAATGGTTATGCAGCTGCTTGGTTAAAAGTAGTTAAAAGAGAACTATATATAAAATACCCATTCCCAGAAGGAACATTATATGAAGATAGGATACAACAATATGAAATGATATTAAAAGGTAAACCAAGTTGTAGTAGTTTAGGTAGAGCAACACATGTTTGGAATAGATTAAATGAAAATGCCACAACATTTAACCCTAAATGGTGTTGGTATAGATTTGAATTTTGTGGCGAATTATTTAGATTAATAAACGATTTAGAAGATTCACCTTATAGAAATGAATTAATAGCTGAATTAAAATGTTATTTAGATTCAGTAGTAGAAATGGCTGGTGTATTATGATAGAACATACAAACATAATATTTATGCCAACAATTAGTGCATTAGGTGGTATAGAAACCTATGTATATGAATTAGTTAAAAAATATAGTGATTTAGATATTGCTGTTGTATGTAAAACAATACATCCAACACAAGAAGAAAGAATTAGGAAATATTGCAAAGTATATAAACATACAAACCAAAAAATAAAATGTAAGGTAGCAATAATTAATTACAACCAAGAAATAATTAATTATATAAATGATGATGCAAAGATATATCAAACAATACATGCTGATTATACTAATTTAGCTGTTTATGGTGGAAGGCATCCATTACCAAACAATAGAGTATATAGATTTCTAGGTATAACAAAGTATTTAAAAGAAAAGATGGCTGATATGTTAAAACCTAATAAGATAGAACTATGTTATAACCCATTAACAATAGATGATGAAGATAAACCAATAATAATAGTATCTGCAACAAGACTACACAAAAACAAAGGTGTAGATAGAATGAAATTATTAATTAATAAACTAGATAAAGCAAATGTTAATTATTTATGGTTTATTATTTCAAATGATAATATAGATTTTAATAGTGAGAATGTAATATATATTAAAACAAGATTAGATATTAGTAGATGGTTAAAAATAGCTGATTATGTATGCTTATTAAGTGATAGTGAAGCATGTAGTTATACAATAAATGAAGCATTATATAGAAACATACCAATAATAACTACACCATTACCATATTTAGAAGAAATAGGTGTTAAAGATGGTATAAATTCATACATAATGGAATTTGATGGTAGTAATGTAGATGATATAGTAAAAAACATTACAAACATACCAAAGTTTAATTTTAAACGATTAGAAGATAATTATAAAAATATATTTGAAGATAGTAAGAGTACATATAAGGAGGAAATGTTAATGAAAGTAAAAGTTAAATGTATTCAAAATTATTATGATATGGAACAAGATGAAAGAAAAGTAGTTAGTTTATTTACACCTTATGATAACCCAGAATCACACCCTAATAGATGTGAATGGATCACAAGTAGAGAAAGAGCAGACCATTTAATTTCAAAAGGTTTAGTAGAAATAATAGAAGTTATTAAAGAAGAAAAGAAAGAAGATAAAAAGAAACCTGTTAAAGTAGAAAAGAAAAAGAAATAATATGAGCTATGGTGTTAGAAAAGATTTCTACCATAGTAAAGCATGGAATGAAGTAAGAAAAACAATATGGTTAAAACAAAACCTATTATGTGCTATATGTGGTAAACCAGTATATGTAGATGGTATTAGTGATTACTTACCTAGATATAAAAGAAGAACAGGTATAGTACACCATATAGAAGAATTAAATAATATTAATGTATATGATGATAACATAACATTAAATGAAGATAACTTAATTGGTGTATGTAAAGAATGCCATGAAGAAGAACACCACAAAGATATAGCAAAAAGAAAAGAATATATATTTGATGAAGATGGAAACATAAAGAGGGTATAGGGGGTACTCAACGAAAAATCGTGTGTGCCATAGGACAAGTCGGAGGCCAAG
>JAZLAK010000061.1:0-5825 GCA_045613165.1 Bacilli bacterium
ACTACATGGACATATAACGTTTACTTCATTTACATCATTAAAACTAACTATTGTTTTACTCTGTGGTTGGTAACTGAAATATATATCATTCCATTTACCAAGATAATAACCTTGTTTGTAATTACCATCACCATACATTAAATCTTCTAAACTCATAACTCAATAATCAATCAATATTCAACAATAATTTTTTTTTATACTACAAGGAAAAATAAGTTTAGGACTGCCCGATACGAAAAATTTTCCAGATTTTTTTATTTTTTTTAAAAAACGAAAAAAGGTAATAACGAGGTGTGTTACAAGATTTAGTGTTTCACACCTGTTATATACCATATATATTTTAGTCAAATATAATTAATAAAAATTAGAGATATGGGTCGAGATTAATTTCTCTCCAATTTCTATCATTCATATTATTAATCATAGTTTTAATATTTTCATACAATTCAGTTTCGTTTTCTGCGTCAATAAGTTGTGAAGCAGGGCAAGGGGTATTAGCATAAGCATTAAGGGCCATTTGTCCATCAGTAAAATATCTAATACCTCTTAGTTCATATTCATTACAATCGAAAGGGTATTCAGTTTCATAGAATAGCATTAAAGCAAAAAACTTTTTTCCTTTATATTGTTGAAGTGTTTCTTTTAGGAAATTATCTTTAAAAGTCTGTAGGTTTTCTCCTACGATGTTATAAACTTCATTATTATTCATAATAAAAAAATTGGTTAAATAAAAATATAGACTCAATCGAGTCCCATATATAGGGTTAATAATTAAAAAGGTTCATTATCAAGTTGTTCTTTACTACAAGTTTTGAGGTTATCATATTTATCATTGATAAAGTCGAACAAGTCTTCAGGGTTATCAATATAGAACAATTGATTTTCGTTAGGTCCGACAATTGGGTGTGATTTACCGAAGTCAGTTTCATAAATCCACCAATTCACATTATCAGAATTAGTATTCTTATCAAATAGTTTTTGTAATAGTTTAATAAGTTGTTCTATAATAAGTCTATTATCATACCATAAACCTTGTCCAAGGACATCAAAATTTCTTGTCAGGTTATTAAACTCTTCATCTTTCTTTTCTTGTTCTTTGATAGCATTAATAGTTTCAACGAACAATATTTTTCTTTGATTATAATCCATAGTTTATATATTATTAAATTAAATGTTTTTATTTAAATGAAATAAGTAAACATATATTTTATTCCCTTATTTATTTTCATAGTGGTTTAAATATACATTTACTTATTAGTTATGGAATGTCTATTAATCTCTAACCAATCATTCCTTTAATATAATTTTTTTATATGAACAGTTTATATATTAATTAAAAGTTTTCTAATTCTTCGTTATAATCACATCCATTTTCTTCACACCAGAAGAAGTCTTCTGAATGGTGTCTTGGATTAATTTCGATATCCACACCTTGTGATTTCCAATACTCTATAACAGTTTCATGGTTACTTGTTGGTGCATCACCGAGTGAGATTGAATAATTAAAACTTTCGACCAAGTGATTGAATCTATAGAAATCTTTTCTTTGTTTAATAAAGTCAACTACTTTATCAGCGTTTTCAATACCTATAGAATATTGTATAGGTGGAACTTCTTCATATCCTTTATATCCAGGATGTTTAAATCCATCTTCATCAATTTTCTCAGGAATATATATATCTTTTGAGCATCCCTCTGTCATGTCTCTGATAATAATATCACAGTCACGTTTAAATGAATCTTCGAGGTGATAAGCACTAATATATTTTTGTTTTACATATTCAAATTCTTCTTTAGAAAGATAATATCTATCGTATACAGCTTCAACAGTTTTTCCTTCCTCACTTTGTTTCTGATAGTTTTCATATATTTCGTTATAGTCAGCAGATGGTTGTGCTCTCTTATACAATTCGATTTTGCATCTACGTATAGCCTCACGAAGAATATCACCTGTTGTTAAAGCAAATTGCTTATAATCTATTTGATTATTATTACTATCCATTTCTTTATAACTTATATTGTTTAAAAATAACGGTCTACCTTGTCAACCGTTTGGAGACTCTGGGGACGCTCTCTTTGTGTGTTTGTACATCCCTAAACACCAACGGGTTTTTTAAAGTTTATTTTCCTTCAACTATAATTAAAAATACCTTACAGGAATTGGCACCTGTTTTTGTCGGTTATTGCAGATATTTGCAATGGGTGTTGTAACTACTTCCACTCCTGTCCCCTCCTATGATTTATTAACTAACCATCCAAGGTATTTTTGTGGTCCTGGTAGGGCTTGAACCTACGACCCCCTGATTATGAGTCAGGTGCTACTAACCTACTGAGCTACAGGACCGATGACGGAGTGATAAGATTTTACTTATACGTAGATTCTATTGCATGCCTTTACTACCTACAGCCTACTCCAGTAGACCCGTGTCTAATTCCACCACACTCCATTTTTACTATGAAACAGTTTTTTATTTATATGTACTCAAGCGAGTCTATATATCTAATTTTTATGCAAAGATAGTAATAATTTTTGATATATACAAATGTTTTTTAAAAAAAATTACCATTCTTGTGCAATAAGGTCACGGTCATCGTTATTTAACATATTTAATGCTTTTTGTGCATCTTCTTTAGTATTAAACAACACACGGAAACCATGATTATAATTTACGACTTGTTCATATATGTTAAACTCATCATTTTCAGTTTTAACGATATAATATCCAAATTTACCAATTGGTTTACCAAAGTAATTTCTAATATTAATTAGCTTTCTAATAGCGTTTATTTTTTGGTAGAAATAATAATGGTTAAAGTTGTTATAACTTTGATTATTTTTATTAATTATTTCTTCATTTTCAGTTAATCTTTGATAAACATCATGATATGTAGTAACTTTATCTTCCCACTTAATAACTATTTTATCGTTATCATTGTTTATGATACTTACTTTTTCCCCATCAGGAACATTAATTACAACTTGATTTTTATTAATATATGAAGAGTAAAGGTTTATTTCATCTTCAGACTCAGTTTCAATAAACATTACGATATCCCTATCACAATTTTTTAATCTATTATAAAATTTTCCCTTTTCTGTAAAACATGTTTCCTGAAAATGGTATTTAAATATACATTTATCTACATTTAGTTTTAAATATGATGAATCATATTGTTCACCTTTACCATTAAAGAAAATACCTTTTAGTTCACCATTAAGACATCTTTTTGCTATTTTATCAAACTCAAGTTCGCCAGCAAATTTATCGACATCAAATGTAATTACATCTTTTACATTATATTTACAAACATTTGATTTAGTAACAGTGAAACTAATAATATCATATAATGATTTTGGTATATAATGTTTTTTATCTTTAAAATTACCTCTACGAGAATAAACCAAATTTAGTTTACGAATCTTTTCATCTAAAAAGACGTTATGAAACACATAAGGATAAAGTTTATTTTCATCACCATAGTCTCTATAATATAAATCACAACTTGATAATTTATTTGAATTTAATCTCAAATTGAATTCACCACAGATATCACCTTTAAGACACAAGTCGGCAATTCTGAAAAAACTATCTTTATGAAAAGTAATATTTTTACCCATTATTAATTAAATTAAGTTTAGTACCCCGGATGCGACTCGAACGCATGACCCACAGCTTAGAAGGCTGTTGCTCTATCCAACTGAGCTACCGGGGCGTTACAATCACCATCAATAGGTAAGGTCTACTTCAGGTGATTGCTTTTTTTGTAAAAAGTATAGTATTATGAAATGAAAGTATTTATCCAAAAAAATCATCATTATACAATCTGACAGTGCCATTAACAATTACAGCCTGTGATAAAGGACCTGCCATAATAGCGTCAACAATAACCTGAGTTTCTGTGGCATTATTTTCTACTGCCCAATCGTATAATTCTTTAATTGTCATAAATTGATTTATTTAAAATTTAGTAGCGTCAGTGGGACTCGAACCCACACGGACCTTTCGGCCCAAGAGATTTTAAGTCTCTCATGTATACCACATTCCATCATGACGCCATACAAAAAACTATTATTTTATAAGTTAAAAGATGTTATTAATTTGAAGTCTTGCAAGATATAATGTTGGACGTTCACAGACCTGTTGGTTTATCCTGAAAGCTTTTTGTTCTCCAAACTATAAAATCAAACTAAACATCTCATTTAATTGGTTTAAAATGAAGCACCTAATTATGCTTTTATAACGGCCTTGTCTTATTCAGACCCACACGCACATTCTTAACCAAACTTACCCACTCCCGAATCCAACGGTTAATGTTAATACATTGCTGCGAGCTGTGGTATAATAGTTTTTTTAACTTTTCCTTGATTAGAGGCCCATTCGTACTTCAAGTTTAAAAGCAACGCTTATCTTAAACATGTCCAGATAAGTACGGACTCTTCTTGTCTTTCCAAGTGTCACGTAGGTAATCACCCTACAATTTTTTAAGACTTCAACACTACAAATATAGTATATTTTTTTTAAATTTCAACACTTATTTCGAAATCCACTGCAAAGGTACAGCTTTCTTTTGACATATGCAAGAGTTTTTTAAAAAAAAGTGTTATTTTTTTTTAAAAAAATGGAAGAACTAATAATAAGAGAAAATTGTTTGTGCCCATTTTCAGTGGACTTTTTTTTATCCTATATATTAATTTTAAAATTCGAAGTATCTCTCATTTAACTATCCATTGTTCTTACACTACAAATATAGTATTTTTTTTTAAAAATGGTACTCAAACGTGTCCCATTATAAGATGTATCTATATAAAAACAAGAAAATCACACAAGACCACAAAATAATTCCAAGACCATAAAGTAACAAGTTATCTGCTGCTTTGTTTTTTATTTTTTTATAAAATTCACAACATTCTTCAAGACTATATTTTTTGTCATTAGAATTTTCCTTCTTTGTTTTGTTCATACCACGATAATTTTTTTGCATATTCTTCATCATATTTAAAAAGTTCGTTGAGTGAATCTGTATTTATTCTTTTACTCTTATTTAAAAGATATAAAGAGCGTTGAATCATATTCTTTCTCCAATCATCGAGAGGTTCTTTCAAATGAGGTAGAACATTATGTTCAAAATCAATAACGTGTGTAGTAACACAGCATTCAGCCTCAATCAATTGGTCGATGTAATCGTTTTTAGTATGTTCAAGATATGTAGTGTATGCATTTGATAGATTAACGTATTTGAGTTTACCATCAATAAGGAGTTGAAGTAGTGCAAATTCAACTTCATTCTTTGGTTTTTTAGACAAAGCTTCGAGTAGTTCAAAAGTATTAGCTTGTCCCAACGTTTTATTAATATCGGTTTCCATATTTTTTATTTTAAAAATGTTAATAACTTTCTGAGATTAGATTGTCATAATCGTTACCTTTCAAAGAACAATAACTATCTGTTGCAGGACACCATTCTCCTACTTTACAACTTTCTTGTAGACAATCGGCTGTAAAAGAAACAACTTGAATATCGGTATTACCTATTTCATTAATGTAGTCAATACAAGTCTGAACCAATCTTTGTTGAAGTTCAAAAGCTAATTTATTATCAACCATTTCCATAACACAAATATATTGTTTTTTAAAAAAAACTTTTTACTATTTTAAATATTATGTAACTTGTTATACCACCATAGACGATAAATTTGGCAACCCCATCATAGAATTTATCTGTTGATTTTTTTTCAAGTTTAATTCTTTTTAAGATGTGTTCTCTTTTAAATCTTTCAAGTTCTTTAAAAGCCTCATTTCTCGACAGATTAGAAGCCATTTTAGTTA
>JAZLAK010000062.1:0-3098 GCA_045613165.1 Bacilli bacterium
TATATTCACCTTCAGATACTAAATAATGATTATTATTTGATCCTTCTATTGATGAACCTGCATATATTAACTCTTCTTTTGTTAATATTCCAATTTTACTTGTTACTGTATTTTCACATTCTAATGTTATTTCTTCTTTTGGTTCTATACACCATTTTTCTTCTACTATATTTTTAGATTCACTTAAATTCTTCTTTGGTGTATATGTTGTATTTGTATTATCAGTTGTTATTGTTTCTCCATTTAACCATTTTATTAAATTGTTTTCTAGATTTGTATAATTAAATTGATTTATATATCCACCTATTAAAGAAGATGTTTTTGTTATTAATTTACTATTACATTCATTATTTTCATCAGCAAGAACTAATTTAATATTACCATTACCTAGTATTCTAACAATTCTCCAACACATTCCTTCATAGTTCATATAGTTATCTACTACATTCCCTCTATAGTAATAACTTATTCCATCATTATCTTTTGTAGTTAGTAGTAATCTTTCATCTTCATTTGATGAAGTACCTAAACTACTATTTGATATTGTTTGATACTTAGTTCTTGTTATTCCATCACCACTTTTGGCATTGTTTAATATAGTACCCGCTAAAGTATTTTTATTATCTAATGTACCACTAGCATTTGATGCCTCTATTAAAACTCTTAAAACTATATTATTATCTTTTTCAGTATCAAGTGGATATTGATTATTTACCCAAACTCTTATAAAGTAATAATCACTAGTATCATTTCCTTCATAAGTTGGAAATATATGTTCTTCTTTAATTATTGAATCTTTTATATTGCTTAATGTTTTTGCATCACTACAATTTGTAGCATCATTTTTACATATTTGATAATTAATATATTTTGTATCCACTTCATTACCATCAGCGGTTACTAATTTAATATCATAATCTACAGTATAAGTTCCTGTATTATAAATACGGAATGAAAAGATATTATCAGTTTGTTTAACACCTATTTCATCTTCCATAGGAATCATATTGGATAATGTTATTTTACTATAATCCTCTGGATTAGTACTATTGTCAGCATTATCAAAATCTATTTTTAAATCTCCTACTTCAACTAATTGATAATCAGTATCTGTATCTACATCCATATATAGAGCATAACTTGTTCCTATTATTCCTAATGCTAACACAAATACTACAATTACTGAAATAAAAGCTTCACTTCTTAATATTCTTTTTGAATAAGTTTTAAATATAGAGTTTTTCATATAATCAATCCTTTTATTCATATTACATAATAATCATATAATAAATTACGTTTTTTTTCAATATAAAAGTTTTTTAGTATAATATTTATTAAAATATAATAAAATTGAAGAAAAAGTACTATTTTATTTGCATTTTCTAAACTTTTTTGATAAAATCAATATTGTATTTAAGGAAGGAGCGAAATTATGCCTAATATAAAAAGTTCTAAAAAGTCAGTAAAAACAGATATTAAAACTACTATCGCTAATAATATCTATACTGCTAAAGTAAAAAATTCTATGAAAAAGGTTGAAAAAGCTATCGCTGGGAAAGACCAAGAATTAGCAAATACTGAACTTAAGAAATTTATTTGTAACATTGATAAAGCTTGTTCAAAGGGATTAATAAAGAAAAATACTTGTGATAGACAAAAAGCAAGATTAAATAAAAAAGTAAAAGAAATGAGCGCTTAGTCGTTTCTTTTTTTTTGACTTTTTGGTATTATTAATAAAAAGGTGATTAAATTGAAAAAAACATTATCGTTAATTATATGTCTTATAATAACTTTGTTAGTTTTTATAAATATGGATACTTTATCAAATTATCTAGCTGATTTTTTAGAAAGTGAAAAAAAGGTCGCTATTGCTAGTAGTAATGATTATGCTAAAAATTATGATTTTAAATTTGTTCAATTAAGCAAAAATTATGTACCTTATAGTTATCAAGGATTATTAAATATAATTTTTTCTACTTTAAATAATGGTTGGGAAACTTTTACATTTTATTGTCCTGATGAATATGTAGATTGTTTAAAAGACGTTACTAAGATTAGTAAAGATACTACACTGTTATCTAATATAAATAATTATGTTCATCCTTATAATAATTATTCTAGAATTGGTGTAGTAAGTAGTACAACTGGAGAAGTTACTATTAATGTTACTAAATTATATAGTGATGAAGATATTGAAAAAATTAATCGTGGCGTTGATGAAATTATTACAAAAGAAATTACTCCAGGTATGAGTGATGAAGATAAAATGTTAGCAATACATAATCATATAATAAATAATACTAGATACGATATAGATAAATCTAATGATGCTTCTTATACAGCTTTAGGTCCTCTATTTAATGGAACAGCAGTATGTAGTGGATATGCTGATTTAATGGCAATTTTCTTAACTAAGTTTGGATTAAGAAATTATAAAGTTGCAAGCGATACTCATGTATGGAATGTGGTTTTAATAAATGGGCAATGGTTACATATAGATTTAACTTGGGATGACCCAGTTACTAAGAATTCTGATGTTGATACTTTATCACATAAATTCTTTATGATTAATACAAATAAATTATTAGAATTTGATACTAAAGATCATAAATTTGATACTACAATTTATCAAGAAGTGAAATAAACCATTTTGGTTTATTTTTTTTATAAAATTCTATAACGTTTCTCACTATCAAAACTATTGGTGTAGATATAATCATTCCTAATATACCGAAAAAATGACTAAATATAATTACACCTATTAGTATTAAAATTGGATTTAAATTTACATTTTTACTAACTATTAGAGGTTGTATTATATTATTTTCTATTGTTTGTACTAATATTATAGTAATAGTTACAATTATTCCCATTTTTAAACTTTTTGTTAAACCAATTAAGACTGCCGGTACTCCACCAATATATGGACCTATATAAGGAATAATATTTGTTATAGCACAAAAAAGAGCAAAAATATAAGGACTTGATAAACCGATAATTTTAAATGATATAGATAATATTATAAACATAAATAAAGTGTCTAATAAAATACTTTTTATATATAATCTTAAATCTCTACTAATATTATTTCTTAATTT
>JAZLAK010000063.1:0-8277 GCA_045613165.1 Bacilli bacterium
TATTAAGTTAGGTATAAAAATAAATGACAGAACCATTATTATGCAGAACAGCAGACGGTAAAATTCATTGGACTACTCAATCTGCAGGTAGACGAGATTGCCGCGATTTTAAAACCTATTGTGGTCAACAAGTTGTTTCTGTTATCCATGAACCAATTACGGCAATGGGTTTTTATTTTAATCTTAATGATGAAGAGAAGAAACACATAGATAATGTCGAAAAGATTATGGAAGACTGGAACGGTGAATTATGTCCTAGATGTCAAAATATAAGAGAACAAGAAGAACGCCAGGCATGGGGGTTATTTTAATGAAAAAGTATTTAGTCGGATTAACATTCCGTTATCTTGAAAGTAATCGTGAGACATACTGTATCTTGGATGAGGAAAAGTATAATGAGTATAAGAAGTTTTTCTACGAAGACTGTAAACCGCTTGCCGAAAGCGGAGAATGTTTCGGAGAAGACGGTGAAATTGATGGTGATCCTGGTATTTCTATCGGAGAAATCCAGATGGACCTTGAAAACGCTATCGAAATGACACCGGAAGTAGAAAAAGCAGTAACTCTATTACGTTTTATTTTGCCTTCTCAGACTAATGCATTACATAATATTAAAGAAGAAATTTTAGATAATAATTATCTCGAAGAGTAAATATTGGACAGAATGTATATTAATATAGCTACAAAATAAGAGGATATAATGAAAACATACGTAGTTTCAAATATTGATTATTGGGGCAGCATGCCTAAAACAAAGATTTTTTATGCCGGTTCTAATTATGAAAAGGCTAAATCAGTATTCAAAGAACATTTTGACGATATTGCATGGTATAATGAAAAATTTGATACCCAATTCCCATTAGAAGACGAATTTGAAGATACTTCCTATGATGGCGTATTTAATGAACTTCTTTCTAGGGTAGAAAAAGGCAAAAAAGTTGAAATTGATCCTGAATGGGTTGGTGATTATGATGAACCATTCTGTTTGACCTTTGAAATGTTTAAAGAAGATGAGTAAAAACATGACCCCTAAGAAGGAAATCTAATAAAAAATTAAATCCTTGACCAACAATCAAGGATTTTTCTATATTATAAATATAGCAAATATTATGGATTGTATTGTATCATTAACTACATGGAAAGGAAGAATAAATAATCCTGATTTACCTAGGGTTTTATTTTCTATTTTTTCACAAGAAACAAAATATAGCTATGAAGTAAATCTTACTTTATCACTTGAAGAATTTCCAAATAAAGAAAAAGATATACCTGAAATTTTAAATGATTTCGTTGATGCTGGTAAAATGAAAATTACTTGGGCAGAAGGAAATACAAGAGCATTAAAAAAATTATATCCATTGTATATTGGTTCAAAAGTTCCAATATTAACAACTGACGATGATATAATTTTAAGAAATGATGCCGTTGAAACATTTATGAATGTTCATCAAGAATATCCGGATTGTATTTTAACAGAACTTGGTCATCGATTAGTTAATTCAAATGAAATATGCACCGGAACATTTAGATTATTTCCACCTAATTCTTTATTTGAATTACCGATTGATTATTTCATGAAATATTTTAAAGGTTATGAAGATGATGTTTATTTAGCTATACTCGCATCATTAAATAATACAAAAACATTGATTTTAAAACGTAATATTGCAACAGAAATAAACAATGCAAATTATAATGCTACAAAATTAAGAGATATCTATACAAAAATACCATGGGTAATATGTCGGCGTAATTTATTATTAGCATTAGAATCAGAAGGTATAATTAAATTAAAAAAATAATCTATGAAAACTCATTATGATGTAATTTTAGTAGGTGCTGGACTTTATAATGCAGTCTTAGCTACTCGTTTAATTAAAAATAAGAAAAACGTTTTAGTTATTGAAAAAAGAAACCATATTGGTGGAAATTGTTATACGCTAAATAGGGATAATATTGATATTCATGTCTATGGTCCACATGTGTTTCATACTTCTAATAAGGAAGTATGGGATTTTGTAAATCAATTTGCTGAATTTGATACGTTTCAACTCAATACTATGGCTAATGTTGATGGAAAAATTTATAACCTTCCATTCAATATGAATACTTTTGCAAAAATCTTTGATGTAGCTACTCCTGAAGAAGCTCGCGAAGCTATTGAAAAAGATAAGATGAAAGAAAAAATGTGTATTCCGTCTAATCTTGAAGAACAAGCTATTAATATGGTCGGTAGAACGATTTTCGAAAAGTTCATTAAAGGTTATACTGAAAAGCAATGGCAAAAAGATTGTAAAGAATTACCTGCTGATATTATTAAGCGTATTCCTTTAAGATTTACTTATAATAATAATTATTTTAATGATATTTATCAAGGTATTCCAAAAGATGGCTATACAGCTATGATTGGCCGAATGTTTACTGTAACTAATGGTAAGTATAAATGCGATTTCTTATATAGCGAAGATTTCTTAGCTAATAAGGAAAAATGGGAATCTATGGCTGATACAATTTATTTTTCTGGTTGTATCGATGAATATTATGACTATTGCTTAGGCGAACTTGAATATCGTGGATTAAAATTTGAAACTAAACGTCTTGAAACTGAAAATTATCAAGGCTGTCCAGTTATGAACTATACAACTCATGCTAAACCATTTACAAGAGTTATAGAACATAAATTTTTTACACCTAATCAAAAATCTGATGTAACTTATGTTACTGAAGAATATCCATCTACATGGAAACGTGGTGATGTTCCTTATTATCCCGTAAACACATCCAGGAACCAAGAATTGTATAAGAGGTATAAAGATATACCCAACAAGAAAGTTGTCTTTACAGGACGTTGTGGACTATACAAATACAATGATATGGATGATACTATTGAAATGGCTTTAAATCAGGAGTTATAAATATAGCATGGAAGAAGTTTATAAAAGTAGTGGTAAAATATATAATGGTGAAAAAGCCATAATTTCTTTAACTAGTTGGAAAGCTAGAATCAATACTGTTTCTAAAACATTATTTTCATTAATTCAACAATGTCCTGGATTTCATATTGTGTTAGTTTTATCTGAAGAAGAATTCCCAGAAAAAGAAGCTGAACTTCCTGAAAATTTAATGTTATTTGTAAATAATAATTTAATAGAATTACTTTGGGTATATAAAAATTATAAAGCTTTTAAAAAAGTATTTTTTACAATGGATAAATATCGAACTGTACCAATTATATCAGCAGATGATGGATGTGTTTTTATAAAAAATTATGCAGAACATTTATATAAAACTTGGTTAAAACATAAAAAGGCAATAATTTGTAATATATACAGAAACGCAAATATTGCACCAGGTTGTGGTGGAAATGGAGGTGTTTTATATCCGCCGTTTTGTTTTAAAACTTTAAGCATTGATTGTTTAAATAAATTTTTTGATATAATGATAAAAAACCCAAATGATGATAGATTTGTAGCTAATTTAATTTTATATTTAAATATTAAACTTATTAAAGCGCCAAATATAAATCCAGTTTATGTTGATTTCGATAATTATGGTATGACAAAAAATAAATTGTATATTGAAGGTAAAAACTGGAAATTTTTAGAGTTAATAAAAAATACATATAAATAATTTATTGACCATAATATGCATTTGGACCATGTTTTCTAAAATAATGTTTATCTAATATGTATTGTTGCATATTAGATTTTTTATTTAAAAATAAAGTCTTAATACACATATCTGATAAGGTTTCTAATACAACTGCATGATATACAGATTGTTTTGCATCGCTTCCAAATGTAAATGGACCATGGTTTTTTACTAAAATACCAGGTACTGCACTAGGGTCAATATTTCGTTCTTTTAAAGTTTCAATTATTACTTTTCCAGTATTTAATTCATATCCAGTATTAACTTCGTCTTTAGTTAATTCTCTTGTACACGGAATATTACCATAAAAATAATCAGCGTGTGTTGTTCCTAATGCTGGAATATCTAGTCCAGCTTGAGCAAAAGCTACGGCATTTATCGAATGTGTATGTGTTATGCCATTTATATTTTTAAATGCTTTATAAATTTCTAAATGTGTTAATGTATCAGATGATGGTTTATATTTTCCTTCTATTACTTCGCCAGAAAATAAATCAACAATAACCATATCATCAGGGGTCATATTATCATATTCAACACCAGACGGTTTTATTACTACTAAATTTTTTTCTCGATCTATTCCACTAACATTACCCCATGTATAAATTACTATATTTTTTTTAACAAGTTCTAAATTAGCTTCACATACAATTTTTTTCAAATTTTCTAGCATAAATTATCTTTTAATTTCTTTTAATATCTCAATGGTGTGGTAAAATCCTTTTTCGGCGTTAAATAAATATTTCCAACCTAAGTTAATTAAATCTGTTGCATCCAAAGAAGAATTGGTCATAGGATTAAAACCGGTTTTTTCTTTTTCTGAAGCTATTTGTTTTTCTATTTTTATTTTTCCTAATTTAGAAATTATATTAGCTACATCAAAAATACTAATAATTGAATCTGGATTCGAAATATTATACGCTTTAACGCTTTCACCTTTTATTAAAACTATTAAAATCGCTGAAGCACAGTCTAAACAATAACAATAGCTCCTAATTTGTTTTCCTTCACTTTTCATTATAATATTTTGATTATTTATGGCATTTATACACCATTCTTGCGAAATCCTATTGTCATTTTCAACTAATGTTGGACCATAAATATGGCCAGGTCTAATTATTGATGAATTTACGCCATATTGTTGATAATATGATGCGCATAAGGTTTCTGCTGCACATTTACCGATAGAATAAGAATTTCTAGGATTTAGTAAATCTATTCCACTATAATCATTAACCTGTCTAGGTTTTTCAATTATTTTATTGCCATAAACTTCTGATGATGATATATAAACAATTCTATTAATATTTTGCGCTTTACCGTACTCCAAAATATTTTTAATACCGATAAAATTGCTATACATCGTTTCAACAGGTTCTTTTATTATTTTATTCGGCGAAGCGTTACTTGCGCCGTGAATAATAAAATTACAATCAAAATCAAAATGATTTTCTAATGTAGCATCATATTTTATAAGTTTAAACCAATTTTCCTTACTATAAGGTAAGAATCTATTTTTTATTTTTTCTATGTTTCGGCCTGCCGCAAAAATAGTTATTTTATTATTATTGTTTAAATTCCAATGAATCAATATATCAACTATGGCAGAACAAATTAAACCTGTACAACCAGTTATTAAAATTTTTTTATTAGCTAACGTATCAAAATCTTTATGATTTAATAAAATTTTTTCAATATCACTACACCAAATTTTACTTTCATTAATGTTCATTTTTGTCTTTTAACCATTCAGATTTTTTGGCCATTAATAATGCTTTAAAAATATCAATATCATCAATGGTTGTTAATTTTATATTTTTTTCAGAGCCCTGTACGAAATAAACTTCTTCTCCTAATTCAATTTTTAAAGTACATGATGCAACAGAATTTGTAATTCCGGCGTCTAATGCTTTTCTATGTAAATTACAAATATCGCCAATTTTAAAGGTTTGCGGTGTTTGCGTTCTTTTTAATTTATCTCTTGAAAATAATGCAGTTGAAATTTTATTATCTTCTGTTTGAAGCATTGCTTCAGCACAAGGGATAACTGTTATTGCATTCCCTAAAGTCTTTGCCATTTTAATATTATCAGAAATTATTTTTGCGCTTACCATTGGCCTAATAGCGTCATGAATTAAAACAAGATCATCTTTATCAAAATGTTTTTCCAATTCAAAAACGCCATTACGAATAGATGATTGGCCGTTTTCACCGCCTTTAATAATATATTTTAATTTTGAAATATTAAACTGCTTTGCATAAGCAGATAAAACAAATTCCCAACCTTCAAGACAAACAACTGCTATTGCATCGATTTCTTCATGTTTTTCAAATGCTTCTAATGTATAAATTATTATAGGTTTTTCATTTACTGTTAAAAACTGTTTTGGAATATCTTGTCCCATTCGTGCACCGACACCACCAGCAATAATTAATGCTATATTTTTCATTTTTACCTCTATAACTTTGCGTTTTTCACTAAATAATCAACTACACGAATAGTAGCTTTATCATCTTTAAACTTATGTATTCTATTTAAACTCTTTTCTCTCTCGTTTTTACTTTTATCAATATTTTTAGATATATTGTCAACCCAGTCAATTAAATGGTTACAATCTAAAATGTAATCCCCTTTTATCCAGTCCAAATAATTACATACAAAACCTTTTGTTTTTGAAAATTGAACTAAATCTTCTATTGCTAATCCAATTGGTTTATTTAACATTATATATTCATGATATGCGGCTGAATAATCAGTTAATAATGCGTCAAAATTGCCAAGCATATCAGTAGTCGCGATATTATATTTATTTTTTAACTGTTCATTTACGAAAACTATATTTGTAGCATTAGGAAGTTGCTTATAATTTTTTGCTTGAGCATGATGCATTTGGACAATTAATAAAATATTTTCATTTTTTAATTTTTCATTTAACTTATTATATTCTTCAATAGAATGTATGGCGGGTAAACCAAAAGTAAACCTATTTTTTTCATGTGAATAAAATCGGTGGTCTCTAAATGTTGGTAACCATCCTATTATTTTAGTAAATTTATTATCGGTTTTAGTAAGTTCTTGAATAAAACCATTATATAAGTTATTTGGATGAAACAATCTATCGGTTGATGGCATGCCAACAACTATAAATTTATTTGAAATATTAGCCGGGTAACATTTTCTATCGATTTCTAGCATTTCGTCTGACGTTGTTGGAATTGCATCTAATGGACCAATAGAATGACAATAGCTTAAAATATTTTTTAAACATACACCATGTCGTAAATGTATTCTAAAAATATTTGAAATTTTGGGAATATATCTATTACTATCAATTATACATTTAACATTTTTAAAAATATCGTAATTTATAATTTTGTTATTTTTTGAATTAAATAGCTTTATTACTTTTTTATCTGTACTTAAATTAAAATTGTCATAAACTCCCCAAACTAAGTCATATTTTTTATCATAACCACGTTTTACAAATTCATTATAAACTTCTAATGCTGAACCATTAAAATCAGGATAACTTTCAAAGAGAATTATTGGTTTTATCATATTCTATTTATTTGAAAAAATTATTAAAAATTTCTTTTGCTAAAATATCATTATGATGATTTTTTACTGGATTTCTTTTTATCTGTTTTAAATATTTAAATTTTGGATTTATTGTATCAACTGCGACAATTATATTATCTTGTTTTAATCCATTTAAAAGTTCTAACTGTTTTTGATTTAAACTAGTATCTGTTCTATTCCATCTATCAGCAAAAATAAATATAGGTTTTTCTTTGGCCTTTATCATTCGTGCAATACGTTTTAAATATTTATCTATAATATATTCCCATATTTTATTGGAAAAAACATCTATATCTTTTTTATATGGGTGATTTGCATTTTTATCAAATTTATAGTGAACATATTTAATAGTAATTTTATTTTCAATTACAATACTAAAATTCCAATTAGCCTCTTTTTTGAGTTCAAAATTATACCAATTAATATTATCCCAATTTTTTATAAGATATAACATAGAATTAAAATCTATTAATTCCCATACAAATGGATTTTTAAATTCCGTCTTAAATTCATTTTTATAAAGATGTCCACCAACACAACTATTACAAATAATATTCATATTATATTTATTTTTATTTCAATGCATTTGCAAAAGCATGAAATGAAATGCTATAATCACCTTTTGATAAGTCCTTATTCTCGCGGACTTGAATCAACTGTTCGATACCATCTATTGGACCATAAGTAGAAATCAAATCCTTGATTATCAGTTCTTTAATAGTTTCTTTCATGCTTATTATTTCTTATCCAGCTTATGAATTAATTTTTCTATATATTTTTTAATATCTTCTTTATCCTGTTCAGAAGAAAACCATTTGCCTTTACCATCGCAGCTTACACAAATATCATCTTCGTCAAAGAAAATATCGCAAACAGTTAGTCTTTCATTAATGTCAGTAATCTTGATACTGTTACCGTCATACCAAGCAGTTCCGATTTTTTCTTCTCTAAGAGAATTATTTAGATATTGACATAGGTCGTCATATCCTTCAATAGATTCTACAAGATAACCTGCGGTTTTTAATGTTTTAATCGCTTCATTTAGA
>JAZLAK010000064.1:0-4494 GCA_045613165.1 Bacilli bacterium
AAAATGATATTATAATAGATGATTCTATAATGGATATAGCTGAAAATATAGTAAGATTAAAGAAAAAAATTATATTTTTAGGAGGGCCATCTAGTAGTGGTAAAACAACTAGTTCTAGAAAATTAGCATTATATTTAAATGCTTTAGGTAAGAAAACTATTAAAATAAGTTTAGATGATTATTATAAAGAACTAGAAGAAATTAAGCCTGATGAAAATGGTAAAAGAGATTTTGAGAGTTTAAATGCTTTAGATTTAAGTTTATTTAGACATCAAATGGCTGACTTATTGAATGGAAAGAGCATAACATTACCAAAATATAATTTTGCTCAAGCTTCAAAATCATTTAATTCTGATCCGATTAGCATTACAAAAGATACAGTTTTAATTATAGAAGGGTTACATTGTTTAAATGAGATTGTTAGTAAAAATATAGAAAAACGAGATAAATATAAAGTATATGTAAGTCCGTTTACACCATTAACATTAGATAGACATAATTATATTTCTACTACTGAAAATAGATTACTTAGAAGAATAGTTAGAGATAATAGAACTAGAGGAGTTAATGTAGAAAAAACTTTAGAAATATGGGAAAGTGTAAGAGAAGGAGAAGAAAAATATATATTTCCTCATACTGATGAGGCAGATGTTGTCTTAAACACTAGTTATATATATGAGATAGGTGTATTAAAAGTATATGTAGAACCATTATTATATACAGTTAAAATGGATAGTCCATATTATAAAAGAGCAAGACAATTACTTGATAGTTTAAAAATATTTTTCCCAATTAGTAGTGAATATTTAGCAAGTGATAATGTATTAAGAGAATTTATAGGTAAATCAGAATTTAACGAAGGATAAGGTGATAAAGTGAAAAAAGTAGCAATAAATGGATTCGGGAGAATAGGAAGACTTGCATTTAGGTTAATAGCAGAAGAGAGTGATATAGAAGTAGTAGCAATAAATGACTTAACAAGTGCTGAGGAATTAGCTTATTATTTAAAATATGATACAAATCATAGAAGTTTTGATGTAGAAGATATAAATTTTAAAGATGATTATATTATTTATAAAAAGAAAAAAATAAAAGTTTATAGTGAAAAAGATCCAAGTTTACTTCCTTGGAGAGATGAAAATATAGATGTAGTTTTAGAGTGTACAGGATTGTTTACAAAGTTAGAGGATGCTTATAAACATATAGTAGCCGGAGCCAAACATGTTATTATTTCAGCGCCAGCAAAAGGTAATGTTAAAACTATAGTATATGGTGTTAATGATGATATATTGGATGGAACTGAAGCTGTTATAAGTGCTGCTAGTTGTACAACAAATTGTCTAGCACCAGTAGTTGATATTTTAAATAAAGAATATGGAATAGTTAAAGGTTTTATGACAACCGTTCACGCAATTACAAATGACCAATCTACTTTAGATGTCCCTCATAAAAAAGGAATAAATTCTAGACGCGGTAGAGCAGCAAGTTTAAATATAATTCCTGCAAGTACTGGAGCAGCAAGTGCTATAGGAAAAGTTATTCCTGAATTAGATGGTAAATTAGATGGCGGAGCATTTAGAGTTCCAGTAGGAGATGGTTCTGTAGTAGACTTAACATTAGAATTAGCAAAAAATACTACGGCAGAAGAGATAAATAAATTATTTGAGAGTAAATCAACTGATTATATTAAATTTACAATGGACCCTGTAGTTTCAAGCGATATATTGGGCGCAAGATGTGGTTCTTTAGTAGATGGCTTATCAACAAAAGTTTTAAATGTAGATGAAAAACAATTAGTAAAAGTAGTTGCTTGGTATGATAATGAAATGAGTTATACTTCACAAATGATAAAAACAATGAAAGTGTTATTAAAAAAATAATACTTTTTTATTTACAAAATATTAAAAGAATTACTATATATAAATTGACTAATGTATAAAATATATGGTATTATATTTATAGTATAAGAGTGTGATAATATGAATAGAAAGACTTCAATTATTATTAGCATAACTGGTATCACAATAATTGCACTAATACTAATAAGTTTTACTTATGGGTATTATTTAACAAAAATAGATGGTAATGAAAGCTCAAAAAGTATTAGTGTAACAACAGGAAATATGAGCGTGGAATATACAGATTTATCTGTAGGCGATGTAAGCGCTATAATAGAACCAGGTTATGAAATAATAAAACTATTTACAATTGAAAATATTGGTAAAGTACAAGGAACATATTCTATATACTTAACTGATGTTATAAATGAATTTATTAGAACAGATGACATACAATATACATTGTATAGAAAAAACGGTGAAAACTCCATTGATGATTTAAGTGATAGTGAAATTATTGCTACAGGGTCTTTCCCAAAAGAAAATACTTATATTAAAACAAACGAAGTTATAGAAAATCCTGGAGATTTTTATACATATGCTCTTAAAATAACTTATATAAATGCCTCTGAAAACCAGAATGAAGATCAAGGACATACATTTGGAGGAAAAGTTGAAATTCACGCTATACCAACTAGTCCTTACGAAAGAGGAACATTAGCGGATGCTATTTTTAATAATGCAGTAAAACCTACCCCAGAAGAACTAGAATCAGGGTATGCAACTTTTACTGTACCAACACCAACTAATATAGCAACAGATATAAATAGTGAAACAGAATCAGTTTTATCACAAACAAATGATGAAACTGGAGTTTCATATTACTATAGAGGAGCAGTAAAAAATAATTATTTAGAATTTAATAATATGTGTTGGAGAATAGTACGTATCGAAGGTGATGGTTCTATTAAAATAACATTAGCAGCACCAAAAACTTGTTCAACAATAACAAGTGACGATACTGAAACAGCATTAATTGGAAAAGGAGACTATGGATATAAAGGAGATTATCCATATTTTGCAGATTATGAAAATAGTGTAGCAAGAACAAGTTCAATGAAATATAAATTCAATGAATGGTTTACAACAAATTTAGCTAGCGTATCAAATAAATTAAAAACAGCAACAATATGTATAGGAGATACAACAAAAGCGTATACAGAAGCTGGAATATTAATGACAGAAACAGAAATACAAGATGCAATAACAAATTATAATAGATACTATTATGCTTCATATATAAAATTATATGGAAAAGGTCAGACAGCAAATGCAACATTAGTATGCAATACTGCTAGTAGCAAGACAAGCGAAACACAAATCTTCCCATTAACTGCTGATGAGGTTGTGTTCGCAGGAGGAAAGGCTGGTACAGCAAATTCTTCATATTATTTAAAAGATAACGCTTCAAATAATACATGGTGGACTCTTACTATCTCTTACTACGTTGGCGATAGCGATAGTGCATTTTACGTTGATGGAACAGGTAACTTAAATACTGATATAGATGGTGTATTCTATGATTTGCGTAGTCTACGTCCAACAGTTAGTTTATTATCTGGAACTAAAATTAATTCGGGTGATGGAAGCATAAGCAATCCTTACACTATTAAGTAGGTGTTTATGAAAATAAAAATTTATATAATGCACTCAGAAAAAATAGATTATAAAGAAGAACTATATAAACCTTTACTAGAAAAAGAATTAATGAAAGATTACTTTCTTATACTACCATTAACTGAAAAATATAAAGCAAGTTACATAAAAGAACTACTTGAAGATAGTGATATAGTAATATGCGATTTAACAAATTTTAATTTTTTTGCTAATCTAGAATTAAACACGGCTAAAAAATTAAATAAACAAATATATTACTTTATAAATGCTAATGATAAATCACTAAAAAAATATAAAGAAGTAAACATATATCAAAATAAAGAAGAATTTAGTATTTTAGTAAAAAAATTATTAGAATCTTTAAATAAAAAAGAAATATTATTAAAAAGAGAAAATATATATTGTTTAGGCAAAATCCAAAAATAATATTTATTCTTTTTTTTTTATATGATAAAATTAATATAATAAAAGTGATAGTATGAATAATACAAATATTATACAAGGACAAAAATATAGATTTACAGTACTTAGTGAAATATTAATAAGAATGGAATATAGCGAAACTGGAGAATTCTTAGATGAGTATACAGAACTTGCAAGAAATAGAAATTTTTCTATGCCTAAGTTTAAAGTAGAACAAGATGAAAGATTCTTAGTTATAGAAACTAATTATTTTAGATTAGAATATGCAAAAGAGAAAAGTTTTGGTGGTACTAAATTAGTTCCAGAACAAAATTTAAAAGTTTTATTAAAAGGAACTGATAAATATTGGTATTATAATCATATAGAAGCTAGAAATTTTAAATCTATAGGATATAGTTTAGATAATACAGAAAATATTACTTTAACTAATAAAGGGTTATATTCTACTGATGGTTTTGTAAGTATAGATGATTCTAATTCTTTAATTATAAAAAATGATGAATTCTATCAAAGAAATGTAAAAGAAATAGATTTATATTTATTTATGTATAAAAGA
>JAZLAK010000065.1:0-2594 GCA_045613165.1 Bacilli bacterium
TTTTTAAAATTTTTTTTTTTTGTATCTATCTATATTTTTATTTATTCTTTCATATTTTTTAATGTATATTTTCGACTAAGTATGTCTATTATAATACATTAATAATTATTTGGAAATTTTAAAATGTAATAGGATATACTCTCTCTACCCTTTTTTATATTAAGTAGGGGAAATGAATTCAAAAATAAAACAACTAATTTTTTATATTAGTTGTTATGAATGATGTTGTTAAACTCCTCTTGATTGTATTTCAGCAATTTTTTCAAATACTTCTACGGCATTTGAAGCTGTAATTTCATTATAGCCAAGTTCTCTTAAAGCTTGTATTCTAACAGTGTTTAGTTGTTGAGTTCTAGATAATTTTTCTTCATTTCTAGCTTCGATTTCAGCAACGAATCTATCTCTAGAAACTATTACTTTGCTCTTAGATACTCCCCCATTGTTGTATAAAGTGAATGCTGAATGAATGATACCTTCGAACATAAATTGTTTATCTTCATTGAAAGCAAATTCATTTGGTTTAGTGAAACCAGCAGCTTTACTTACATATCCTAATAAATACTTGAATTCAGGTATATTATCTACTGATTGTAATAAATGATATAAATACTCTATTACATAATAGTTTTCTTCTATGTTTGACTCAGTTAATTTTTCTTTTAATAGGAAAGTAAAGTCTGATAATAAAGTTTGTTCTTTTTTATTTAAACCTTTGATATCTATAAATTCAAACCCATTAGCTTTATTTAAAGAATTTAATCTTTCTTCAACCTCTTCCATATATTCAGCATTTATCTTTAATTTATTTAATGTTTCTTCTTCACCATCTTCTACATTTAATAATTTATATAATAAAATCTTATTTTCTTTAGGCCATTTATTTAAACTATCTAATTCTAAATAATTATATACCATTTGTCTTGAAACTCCTAAATATTTAGCTAATTTAACTTTTGAAATACCTAAACTATTTAAAACATTTTTTAATTGTTCCATTTATAATCCTACTCTCTTTACTTAATTATTTACATATTAATTGTATCTTATAGTGCAAGTTATTGTCAAGTAAAAGTAAAGAAAAAAGACTTTATAAATACCATAAGTCTTCATTATTCTTTTTTACTTTTTTTATTATTCCACCGCCTAGACATTCATTATCTTTATAGAATACGCATGCTTGTCCTGGAGTAACTGATTTTATACCTTGTTCATATATAACTTCAACGCTAGTGCCATTTATCCAATTTAATTTAACATCTACTTCTTCTTGTCTATATCTAAATTTAGCTTTGCATTTAGTTATTTTTTCGTTATTAAAAAGATTTATATTCTCTAGTATGCATGAAGTAGATGTTAAATAATTATTATCGTCTCCTGTGGCTATATAAAGTATGTTTTTTTCTATATCTTTTCCTACGACATACATTCTATTTGTGGTACCACCTATATTTATGCCTCTTCTTTGACCGATAGTGTAGGTAAATAAACCATTGTGCTCCCCTATTATTTCATTAGTTTCAATATTTATAACAGGTCCTTTATTGTTATTTAATTTTGATTTTATATATTCTTTAAAATTAGAATTAATAAAACATACATCTGTTGAATCTTTTTTATTTGCATTTATTAAACCTTCATTATTTGCTATTTCTCTTACTTTTTCTTTGCCTATATTATCTAAAGGAAATATAACCTTGTTTAATTGTTCTTTAGTTATATTTGATAAAAAGTAAGTTTGATCTTTATTTAAATCATTACTTTTAAATAGTTTGCCATCAATAACTCTTGCATAATGGCCTGTAGCAAAATAATCCGCATTATATTTTATCATGGCATCATATAAAAAATTTAATTTTATAAGTCTATTACATAATACGCATGGATTAGGTGTTAAGCCATTTTTATAATCGTTTATAAATTTATCTATTACTAATTCTTTAAATATACTTCTATAATCTAATATATGGTGTTCTATATTTAATTTTTTACATGTTAGGATAGCATCAGTTGGATCGAATTCTTCAGTGAATCTAAAAGTTATACCTATTACTTCAAAACCGTTATTCTCTAATAAATAAGCTGCTACAGATGAATCTACTCCACCACTAATACCTACTATTACTTTTTTCATATAAATCACCGAGTTAATTATATCAATTTATAGAAGAAAAATAAATAGTTTTAAAATTCTTGGTATTATAAAGATATTTATTAAATTAATAATAGTTATAGTTATAATACAAAATAATAATTTTATAAGAATTTTAGAATATAGGTTGTAAATACTTTCATTATTTTTATTTTTTAATGAAGCGAGTAATGTTTTTATAAATTTATATATATTTATAGTTAGATATATCAAAATTATGTTATAAATTAATTTTGTTAATATAAAATGTATCATACCGAATAATAGCCCTTTTAACATATTTTTTTGAATTAGTATTCCTATTATGAAACCAATACTCATATTTTCTATAAATATGGCTAAAAATGGTGAAAAAAAGCCAATTATGGTTAAAGATATAATGAATGTACTTATATAAATAATAATTGGATATAAAATATTGCCTAAAATGTTAGAATTATATGAA
>JAZLAK010000066.1:0-3582 GCA_045613165.1 Bacilli bacterium
AAACGAAAAAGATGGTATAGATTAGATAATATAGCTAAATTTTATGCTTCAATAGAGAATTCTACAATACCAAAAGTATTTAGATACTCTGCTATATTTATAGATGAAATAGAACCAAATCTTTTACAAATAGCTTTAAAAAATACAATTGAAATATATCCAAATTTTAATGTCAATTTAAAAAAAGGTTTGTTTTGGTATTATTTAGATGAAACAAATAAAATAAATAAAGTCGAAAAAGAAAATTTACCAATATGTTTTAAAATATATAATGACTCTGATGATTTTTTATATAGAATATCATATTATAAAAGAAAAATTAATTTAGAAGTTTCACATATATTATCGGATGGTAGAGGAAGTATAGAATTCTTTAAATTACTAATATCTAATTATGCAAAATTAAAATATGATTTAAATATAGATACAACTAAAAACAATGCATCAGTATTAGAAAAAACTGAAGATAGTTTTAATAAATACTATCAAAAGTTTAGATTATCAAAAAAAGAGCATAAAACAACATATATTTATAAAAATAAAAAATTTAAAAATCAAACATTATTTTTAGAATGTAATTTAAACGTTAATGATGTTCTAAAACTAGCACATAAATATGATACAACATTAACAGGCCTTTTGGTTTCAATACTTATTTTTTCTTTTAAGGATGAGCTTAAATTAAGTGATATGAATAAATATATAAAAATTGATATACCAGTGGATTTAAGAAACTATTTTAAATCATCATCTTCTATGAATTTTTTTGGTTTAACAACTATTTCATATAAATTTAATACTAAAGAAGATACACTAAAAGATATAGTAAAAGAAGTTAATAAACAATTAAAAGAAAATTTAAAAAAAGAAAAATTATGTGAAAGAGTAAATTTATTAGTATCTTTTGAAAAAAATTGGATTTGCAAATGCGTTCCTTTATTTTTGAAAAACATAGTTTTAAATATAGCAGATATGATTACAACGCAAAAAAGCTCAAGTTGTTTATCTAATATAGGGGTTGTAAAATTAGATAAATTAGTTGAAGATAAATTACAAAGTATTAGCGTATTAACATCAACCAATGGTTTTCGTTTTACAATATGTACATTGAAAGATAATTTATGTATAGGTATATCTTCTAGGTTTATTAATAATGATATCATAAAAAATTTTTGTAGATATTTTTCATCAAATAATATTGAGGTGTCTATAGATGTTAGTGAGGTAGAGTAATGAAAAAATGTAATAGTTGTAATATTAAATTTAATATTAATGATAAATATTGCCCTCTATGTCAAAATATATTAATAGGCTCATCTAATGAAGTATTATTCCCACAAAATATTCGATTAAAAACAAATTCTATACTTTTAAAAATAATGCTATTTATTTCTATAGTTACAATATTAATATCAGGTTTTATAGAATTTATGGCCGTAGAAAATTTTAAAATAACTTCGTATATAACTTTTGGACTATTAACTAATTACATTGTTATATATTTTATATTAAAAAGTTATAAAAACATATATAAAATGTTAGGAAAATATGGGTTTGTAATCATACTATTATTAATAATGTGGTATTTAGTAACCAAATGGAAAGTGATTCCAAACTACATAATACCTATAGTATGTATGTTAGAATTAATTTTTAATTTTATTTTATGTATTACTTTAAAAAGAAATTATTTAATTAAATATTCTGGACAATTAGTTATGAATATATTTTTACTTTTATTACCAATTATATTTGTTAAATTAAATCTAACAACATTCGATATACTTTCATATATTTGCTGCTTATGTGCAATAATATCCATATCCGGATTATTGATTTTCTTTTTTGACGATATTAAAGAAGAATTAAGTAAAATTTTTAATATATAATAAAAAAAGTTTCATTGATTTGAAACTTTTATTTTATATGTAATTTGTTTTTAATTTTATTTATCATGCTTTCGCCAAAAATTTCTTCGATTACATTTAATTTATAAGTAATAAATATATATATAATTCCACCTATGACTGCATTTATTATAATAACTATTATAGCACCTAATCTACTATATAAATCAAATGGTAAGAATTTATTAATAATAAATAATGCAATAAACATAGTTATTATAGCAATCAATACTTTATAGAATATATTTATAGTAGATTTAAATTTAAGATTTTCGCTTTCTTTCTTTAAGTAATGTATACTAATTGAAATACTTAAAATATATCCAATTACTGTAGCAATTATCGATCCTAAGAAACTTTCTATACCTATAAATTTACATAAATACATTAACGGAACATCTAATAGGCCATTAGTAACAAAACCCGCTATTACTGATAAATAAACTGCTTTAAATTTATTCATAGATTGAAGCATTGTAGATGTTGTTATATTTAAGTTAACTAATAGAGCAGTAAATATATTAAATCTTAATATTAATCCACCATAAGGATTAGTATTATAAAATAAAGTCCATATTGGAGTAGATAAAATACTTATTCCAACTGTTAATGGCAAAGATGCAAACAATACAATTTGTAATGCTTTATTAATTTTGTGATTAACTCCTTTAAAATCTTTTTTTGTATAACTAGATACTATATTTGGAATTAAAGACATTGTTAAACCTAAAACTATTGAATTAACAATCATGCTTATTTTAGGACACCAAGTTGATATTGAAGATGTTATAAATTCAACATCATTAGCAGTATATCCTAGATTTTGTATTGTTCTAGAAACTAATATCATATCTGTAGAAGAATAAACATTGGTTATTAAATTAATTATTATAATTGGTATTGCATAAGTAGCAATTTTTTTTATGATTTCTTTATTTGAAATTTTATCTTTTTTATATTCTTTATCTAAACTTAATTGTTTTTTATTTTTTCTAATTTTAATAAGTAGGTAAGCGTCAGCAACTAATGCACCAAAGAACGCACCAAGTAATGCAACTCCTACAGCAACTGTTAAACTGCCATTTAATACTTTATAAGTTAAGAACGAACCTAATAAGATTACTGCAATTCTAACAATTTGTTCTAATAATTGACTGACACTAGACGGAGTCATAAATTTATGGCCTTGTAAGTATCCTTTTGTGACACTTAAGAATGGAACGACTAATACTGAAACTGATACACATCTGATTACTAATGCCACATCACTAATCGTATTACCACCAGTCATATCTCCTAATATTAAATGAGCAAATCCTTCAGCAAAAACAAATAATGCAAGGAATGAAACTATAGATAAGATAGTAATTATTCGTTTTGATAACTTATAAGCTCTTGTCTTCGCTTCTACAAACCCCAAAGTATCGTATTCGCTTATTATCTTACTTATTGCATTCGGTATACCAGCAGATGATATACTTAAAAATATTAAATATATATTATAAGCATAACTATATAAAGCTGCTCCTTTTGAACCTACTATGGAATAGAATGGAACCACATATATCATACCTAGTATTTTAACTAAAACTATAAATACTGTAGCAATAATAGTTCCTTCTACAAAACTATTTTTTTTCATAAATTTTCCTCTTTCATATAAAGAATTATATAA
>JAZLAK010000067.1:0-6475 GCA_045613165.1 Bacilli bacterium
TAGAGAATCGTTTAATCTTGGGAGAAAACAAAATAAAAATCAGATATTATTAATTCTTATTTTTTTAATAGAAAATAATTATATTAAATTTCTAAGATTAAGAGTATACATTTTTTCTCTACCAATAAACTCATCAATAATTGTATGATTATTATACCAATCTTTATAAAAGTTATATCCTATATAAAAATACTCTTTTAATAGATTACATATACTTATAACTATTAAATCACTAATATTATTAATATAAAATAGAAAGCTTTCTAAAGAACTAAATTTAATACCAATTATTTCAAAATCTACATTTAATATTTTGTTTATTTTCTTTTCTAATTCTACAGCCTTCAAATCAGTACGATAATTAGAAAAATAAGTATCATTTTGAGCTGAAATATATCCTAAAATAATGGCATAACTTTGTAACAATAATAAATCTCCATGTTCTTTATCGTTGGTGCTATTTGCTAACTTCTTTTTTTCTTCAACTATTTTTATTATATCCACTAAGTAAAAGGCCTCCCTTTTTTCAAGATATAATAACATAACTATATTTTTAAGTCAAAAAAAGAGTACAAACTTAATATCTTTGAACTCTTTATTTATTTAAAAAATCTAAATCAAATACTTCATAATCAGTATCGTTTTTCTCAACTATTTTTTTATAGTTCGCATTATCTTTTAAAACATCTTTATTTTTTTCTGCAATTTCTAATGATTCACTTAAACCTTTACTAGTTAAGTCAGTATCATCTATATCTATTGCTTTAACTAATTCTTCAAATGTAGTATCACCATTAATAACTTTAGCTAAACCGTCTTGTAACATCGTTATTGTTCCAGTTCCATATACTAAATCTCTTAATTCATCTTTATCAAGATTATTTGTTATAGCATCTCTTATTTCTTGATTTAGCATCAATACTTCATGAATTGCCATACGACCTTTATATCCTTCGTGACATTTATCACAACCTTTTGCTTCATATATTTCATTTATATCTAAATTCAAACTGTTTTTAAATACATTCTTTTCATATGGAGTAGTTGCTCTTGTTCCTCTACAATAAGGACATAATTTCTTACATAGCTTTTGACTTATGATGCCGGTTAAAGCTGTACCTAGCAAATATCTTTCAATATTCATATCTAATAATCTTTCGATTGTATTTAATGCGCTATTTGTATGTATTGTTGATAAAACTAAGTGTCCTGTGATAGAGGCACGAACAGCTATTCTCGCAGTTTCATCATCACGAATTTCTCCGATCATTATAATATCAGGGTCTTGACGAAGTATACTACGAAGACTTGCTGCAAATGTTAAACCTATGTCGCTTATAACTTGTACTTGGTTAACACCTGGTATATTCATTTCTATTGGATCTTCTACAGTAATAATATTTCTATCAATAGTATTAAGTCTTTGTAGAATAGAGTAAACAGTTGTTGATTTACCACTACCTGTAGCACCTGTAACTAAAATAATACCATTCGGTTGTTCAATCATTTTCATTAATTTCTTTAAATTCGTTTCATTAAATCCTAAAGTATCTATCCCTTGGCTACTCATTGTATAATCTAAGATACGAACAACTATATTTTCACCCATATTAGTAGGTAATGAACTAACACGCAAGTCTACATCTTTATCTTGTATTGTTTGTTTAATGGCACCGTCTTGAGGAACTCTACTTTCAGTAATGTTCATACCAGCAAGAATTTTAACACGAGTAATCATATTTTTCTTAACATAAATAGGTACTTTAGCATAATTTCTTAACTCGCCATCTATACGTATTCTAATAATAATACCATCTTCTGTTGGATTAAAATGTATATCGGATGCTTTTTTATCTATAGAATCAAGTATAACTATATTAACTATATCAGTAATAGCAACATTTTCATAGTCAAACGATTTCATAAAAGTTTCTGGAGTAGTATTAGTTTGTTGTTCTTGATTATTTGTAATCACATCACTATATATATTTTCTTCACTATTCATAACACCACTCCTTATTCTATAAATAATTATATAATTTTTTTTAATTAATATCAATAATTTTTATTGAAAAAAAAATCCAATTAATATATAATATAGAAAATGCTTTGAAATTGAGGAGTATATTAACTATAATTTATAGAGAGTTAGTGGTCGGTGTAAACTAATAATTATATTAATAGAAGGTAGCAATGGAGCAGAATATCTGAGTTTAGTAAGATATTACGTTAAACGCGTTAAGTTTATAAGATGTATTATTACATAAATTAAGGTGGTACCACGATTCTTTCGTCCTTTGGCGTAAGAATTTTTTTATTTAGAAAGGAATGATTAATATGTTAGAAACTAAATATAATCATAAAACAGTAGAAACCGGAAGATATGATGAATGGAAAAATAGAGGTTATTTCGAACCTACAAATAATGGTAAAGGCAAATTTTCAATAGTTATTCCACCTCCAAATGTAACTGGTAAATTACATTTAGGACATGCATGGGATACTACACTACAAGATATAATTATACGTTTTAAAAGAATGCAAGGATATGATACTTTATGGCTTCCTGGAATGGATCACGCAGCAATAGCCACTGAAGCAAAAGTTGTTGCTAAACTAAAAAGTGAAGGGATAAACAAATACGAATTAGGGCGTGAAGGATTCTTAAAAGAAGCATGGAAATGGAAAGAAGAATATGCCGAAAATATCAGAAATCAATGGGGGAAACTTGGGTTATCACTTGCATACTCTAAAGAACGTTTTACTTTAGATGAAGGTTTAAATAAAGCGGTAACTAAAGTATTTGTAGATTTATACAATGAAGGCTTAATTTATAGAGGAGAAAGAATCATAAATTGGGATCCTGAAGCTAAAACAGCATTATCAAATGAAGAAGTTATTTATAAAGATGTAGAAGGGGCTTTCTATCATATAAAATATTACTTAGAAGGTAGCGAAAAATATCTACGTGTTGCAACAACTCGTCCTGAAACCTTATTTGGAGATACAGCTGTAGCAGTTAATCCAAACGATGAAAGATACAAAGAATACATTGGTCAAAATGTTATATTGCCAATTGTAAATAAACCTATACCAATAGTAGCTGATGAACATGCAGATCCTGAATTTGGTACAGGAGTTGTTAAAATTACTCCTGCTCATGATCCTAACGATTTCGAAGTAGGGAACAGACATAATTTAGAAAGAATTAAAGTTTTAAATCCAGATGGTACAATGAACGAAAATGCTGGTGTATATTCTGGATTAGATAGATTTGAATGTAGAAAAAGATTGATTGAAGATTTAGAAAATAACGATTTATTAATAGAAATTGAACCAATGACACATTCAGTTGGTCATAGTGAAAGAACTGGAGTTATGGTTGAACCATACCTATCTAAACAATGGTTTGTAAAAATGGATAGCCTTGCTAATCGTGTTGTTGAAACACAAAAGAATGCCGATGAAAAAGTAAACTTTGTACCAGAAAGATTTGAAAAAATACTTAACCATTGGATGGAAGACTGTCATGATTGGTGTATTTCGCGTCAATTATGGTGGGGACACAGAATTCCTGCATGGTATAAAGGAGATAATGTATATGTTGGAGAAACTGCTCCTGAAAGTAGTGAATGGATTCAAGATGAAGATGTATTAGATACATGGTTCTCAAGTGCATTATGGCCTTTCTCGACTTTTGGTTGGCCTGATAAGACTGAAGACTTAATGAAATATTATCCGACTGATGTATTAGTTACTGGATATGATATTATTTTCTTCTGGGTATGTAGAATGGTATTCCAAGGATTACATTTTATGGATGAAAGACCATTTAAAGATTGCTTAATACATGGACTTATTCGTGATAAATTAGGTAGAAAAATGTCTAAAAGTTTAGGTAATGGTGTAGATCCGATGGACGTAATTGAAGAATATGGGTGCGATGCCCTACGTTTCTTCTTATGTTCAAATAGTGCGCCAGGACAAGACTTAAGATATGATGAAGATAAAGTTAAAGGGGAATGGAATTTCATAAATAAATTATGGAACGCATCTAGATATGTATTAATGAATGTAGAAGGTTTTGAAATGAAAGACTATACATTAGATAATTTAACAATTCAAGATAAATATATTTTAAATAAAATGAATAACACTATTAAACATGTTACAAAACATATGGAAAAATATGACTTCAATATTGTTGGTTCAACTTTATATGATTTCATTTGGACAGACTTCTGTGATAATTACATAGAAATGAGTAAATTTAATCCAAATAATACAACTAAGTCAGTACTTATCACAGTATTAATGAATATATTAAAAATGTTACATCCATTTATGCCATTTGTAACTGAAGAAATATATTTGATGATGCCAAATAAAGATGCTGAATCAATTATGATAAGTTCATATCCAGAATTTAGTGAGTATTTTAAATATGAAACTGAAGAAAAAGAAATTTTAAATATGTTAGAATATGTTACATTATTTAGAAATAAACTACATGATATAAATTGTGGTAAAGAATTTGAAATAATTACTAATATAGAAAATGCATTATTATTTAATTTATTAAAACTTAATGATAAATTAGTAACTACTTCTAAATATAACGATTCAGTAAGAGTAAACTTATATGATTATGATATCTCAATCTATTTTGATAATAGTAATAATTTAGAAAATGAAATAAATGAATTAAATAAAGAAAAAGATAATCTAATTAAGAGTATTGAAAGACGTGAAAAATTACTTTCTAATGAAAACTACGTTAATAAAGCGCCACAAAATGTAGTAGAAAAAGATAGAGAAACTTTAAAAATTGAGAAAGATAGATTAGACTTTATAAATAAAGAGTTAGAAACACTAAATAAAAAATAGTGTTTTTTTCTTGAATTAATATAAAAAGTTTTATATAATCGATAATAGAGAGGAGTATAAATATATAGTTAGTTAAACAGTTGATTTATCAAAAAAATATTTAACTATATATTTAAAGTATTACTATTTAGTAATACAGAGAGGGGAAGATAGTATGTATAGTAGTGATATGTATATTGCAAGTGAACTTGCAGATGCAACAATGAGTAGCGCACCAATGATGGGATTATTTTTAGGAATATTGATATTTTCTCTAGTACTAGGGCTAATATTTATTATTTCTTATTGGAAAATATTTAATAAGGCTGGGAAAGCAGGTATAGCAACGATAATACCAATATATAATTGTATAGTAATGATACAAATAGCAAAATTATCGTTAGTTTATATGATATTATTATTAATACCAGTTGTTAATGTTTTTGCAATATTTAAAATTAATATAGAAATCGCTAAAAAGTTTGGTAATAAAACAAGTTTTGGTGTAGGACTGACTTTACTTCCTATAATATTTGCACCTTTATTGGCATTTAGTGATAACGTATATGAAGATAATATAAAAGAAGGCGAAACTATAAATAATAACGTTGTTAATAAAACAAATATAGTTAATGAAACAAATAATAATAATATTGAAACTGCAACAACAATAGAATCACCTATTAATAATGTAGAATTAAATAATCAACCTGAAAATATTGAAACAGTAAATTCCACTGAAAATATTGAACAACAAAATACAAATGAACCGTTTGTTAATATGATTCCTCCAGTTTTAGATAATACAACACCTATATCAAATGATATTCCAGTTGTTGAAGAAGTTAAAGTAGAGCCAACTCCAATGCTAAACGCATTTAATAGTACACCAACTGATACGCAAACTTTAAACGAATCAACTCCTTCTATAGATGTGAAAATAAATAATGATATTTCAGCTGAACAAAGTGTTGAACCTATAAAACCTATAGAAGAAATCACGCCACAACCAATAACTGAAATACCAGTTATTAATGAAGAAACAATTACAACTGAACCAAAAAAGGTTTGTAAAAATTGTGGTGAGGTTTTACCTAGTATAGTTTCTATATGTCCAAAATGTGGAACAGATAATGAGTAAACATAACGTTTACTTTTTTATTTACTTTTTTTGACTATTAATTTATAATTAATAATAGGTGATAAACGTGAATGAGGTAATGATTGAAAAATATAATAAACTACTATCTTCTTTTGAAAAAATTATAAAAAATACTAAAGATGAAGAACTATTAAACTCATCTAAAGAATCATACGAGTATTTTATAGTTGAACTTGCAATTATTGAAAAAAAAGATATAAATATTTATGTTGAAAAAATGCAAAGTCTAAATTTTGAAGAAGATATAATAAATTCAGTAAAAGAAAAAATTAATGTATCTAAAGAAAATAATACTACTAAAATTGAAGAAGAAGTTGTAGAAGAGAAAAAAGAGGAACCAATTATAGAGGAAACAATTGATGAAGAAGTTGTAGAACAAGAAATTAAAGAACAAGCAATTGAAGAAAATCCAGTAGAAGAACCTATTGAAGAAAAAGAAACAATAGA
>JAZLAK010000068.1:0-17589 GCA_045613165.1 Bacilli bacterium
TTTCTTTCTTGTTTATTAATTTGTTCTTCTGGCAATTTATTTATTTTTTCTAATCTATTTATACATTCTTTTATTTTTTGCCCTAAATAGTTAATTCTTTTTTCTAATGCTTTTTTATTATATTGAAGTTCACATTTACAATTAGGGCATGTTATTTGTACTTTATTTAGTTTATAAGTAATTAATTTTGTCATTATTTATATTCCTCCCTAGTCTTTTAATATTTCTTTTTCAATTTCATTTGCTTTTTCTTTTAATTCTTCTAATGTTTGAATAACATACGATTTATCCCATTCAATAGTTGTTATAGCATCAGGATTTAATAATACACTCATATTGATATTTAAAATATTGTGTAATTCTTTAAATTCTTCTCTAATATTATCTATAAAATCTATTTCTTCCATTATTTGTATTCCTCTCTTGTTTTTTCAAATTGATTTACTTTTTTAGGTACTAAACAATACTTCCCATCTTTGCTTTCATAACACCAATTACTTCTACCACCTTCGTTTTCAGTCCACCATACAAATACACTTCTTTTTTGTGTGTGAACTAACATAGCAGTTAATATTACGAGTATTAATATACAAGCCCATATAACCATGTACTTAACTTGCATTGATTTATTCATATATGTACCTAATGCTTTGCATATTTTTTTACTTATTTTTTCTTTTTTCATTTATCCACATCATTCCTATTACTAATAAAGTTCCTATTATTAATGAAATTGCTAATATCGTTATATATACTGCAAGTGTTTCAGCAGTAAATAATTCTTTCATAAAAACACCTCTAATCTAAAGTATCTATTGTTTCTTCAATAATTCCTTTTTCTTCATCTTTAATTATCCAGTCAATATTAAATAAGCTATTGTCATTCAATTCTTTTACAAATGCTTTTAATGAATCAACATCTCCATCATAATCTTTGACTTGATATGTTTTTTCTTTTAATACACCGAATTGATGTTCTCTTATAAGTTCTAATTCCATCTATCTCTCACCTCTGTATAAATCTTCATCTTCTTCTGGATCATCTATTTCCCATTTATCATCTACAATTTCATAATCTATTTTTAATAATTTTTCATTACCCCATTTTGAAATATCACCATAATTGTCTTTAATATATTCAATTATTTCGTTATCGTTTAAATATCCATTCATTTCAATAACATTTGTATCTACTTCAAATTCTATTTTTGCTTTTACATATATTTTTCTTTTCATTATTTACCTAACCTTGATTTCTTTCTATTACGAGCATTTACTCTTAATCGTTCTATGTCTTGTGGTGTAAGTTGTGTACCTGTCGACATTTCTAATTGTTTACCATATCTTTTAATTTGGTAATTTACTATTCTTCTATAAATATCTGGTATGTTGATTCCATCTAATTGATATTTCCTTTGTAAGTAATTAGTTCTTACTGCACTATCTTTGTTTTCTTCATATATATCATTTTCTATTTTTTTTATTTGAGCTTCTTTAAGTTTTATTAAAAAAGTTATTTTATCCATTACCACCATTCCTTTTCATTTCTCCTAACCAGTCATAATCAAAAAGTTCCTTATTATTTATTTTATTTATATTATCTATATCTTTATCTTTATCTATATCTATATCTATGCCTTGACTTTCTTGACTTGTCATTGACATTTTTTGACTTTTAATTTTTGCTCTATGTTTTTGCTGTGCTAACCTGTTATATTCCCTTATTTCTTGCATCTTATCTAAACTTTGATGTTTCTCGAAGTTGATTAAATAAATACCTTTTTCATCAATTTCTATCATTCCTAATTTAGTAAATGTTGCTATTGCTAATTGAATAATGTTTATTGGTTTATTCATTATTGTCGATAGCATTTCATCAGTATAGGGCATATTTTCATTAATATAGATATAACCACCATCATTAGTCTTACCAGCTAGAGTGATTAGTTTTATCCAAATGATTAATAAAGAATCACCCTCTGGCATAGCTTGTACTAATTTAATTTTTTCATCATCAAACATATCTACATTTATTTTTATCCACTTAACACTACTCATTTTATTCACCTAGTTTGTATTTCTTAAAATATACTTTTTCACCATACCTATTTACTCTTTTTACATTTTCATCAGTTATTTTATATTCCATTCTTAATTGTCTGATATATTCACTTAATCTAGTACATCCTAATCTCTCAAATGCTTCCCATGTAGTAATTGATCCATGTTCTAACATATAATTTAAAATTCTTTCTTTCATCTATTTCACATCCTATTCATTTTTAATATTTCATCAACTTTTAAAGTTGGTATATGTTGAACTTCACACTCTTGTATAAGTCCATCCAAGAATATTGCCATTTCCTTTGTATCTAATTCACTTGTACCTTTGAATATTTTGTATATAGTAAGTTGTTTTCCATTAATATTAACTTCTCTAACTTTTTCATAATATTTAAAGTACCCTTGTGGGTTTATTTGAGATACCATACAAACTTCTTCACATTGGCTATAATCATTTAATAATCGTAAATATAAATCTTCTTTAGATAGTCTTAAAACATTTGCTAATTCATTTATAAGTTTCCAAGCATAAGCATTTTGATTTAATGTTCTTTTTGCCTTACACTCTTTTATTTCAAATAATTTATCGTGTTCCTGGTTGTATAAGAATTGTATTAACTCTAATGGTTTACCTACCATTCTTCACCTAGAATTGAGATTATATCTCTTAATCGGTCATTTTCTTCAAGTAGTTTTCGTATTAGTTCTATTAATTCTTCTTTAGTTAATTCTTCTAAATTCATATTTTAAAAAGGTAAATTATCAGTACAGTCTATTTCATCTTGTTTAATGCTTCCTGTTTTACTAAATAAATTATCTTCTTCTTTCTTTTGAGTAAGATATTCAACTTTATCAACTAATACATAAACACTCTTTGAAGTATTACCCTCTTTATCTTTGTAGTTATCAATTCTTAATTCACCCTCAACAGCAACTTGATTACCCTTTTTTTGATACTTGCAGAAGTTTTGAGCTGTGTTATTCCACATCACTATTGGTATAAAGTCAGCACTTTGTTGTTCTTCACTTGCTCCAAATCTATTTACTGCTAAATTAACTTTAGTTGTTTCTTTTCCAGTAGTGGTTGTTCTTAACTCTGGATCAGTGGTAATTCTTCCTATTAAACAAATTCTATTCATAAATACTTATTCCTCTCTTATTCGTGTTTCATTTTTATACCTTTAATAACTTGTTCGTATTGTTCTTTAGTCATTTCAGTATTATTTTTAACACCTAGATTTTTATAGATAACATCTTTGTCAATGTCATACTTTAAAACTAGGTTTTCAAATTCATCTATAAGTTGTAATGTTTCTTCATCGTTAACTGGTGCTAAACCTAATAAGTCTAACATTTGCTTGCATGTAGTATTGTTTTCATATAACCAGTTTCTATAACTTGCATTTACTTCTCTTAATGTTTTACCTTGATGTTTACCAAAATCTAAAACATAGTTTTCAGCATCTTCTTTAGTTATATTTTGATTATTAATTGCATTTACTACTTCTTCTGCACTTGCAACACTTGTATCTATTCCAATACCACACATTCCTAAAGCTCTACCTACTGCTGATGTTTCACAATTTTCTATATAACTTGTTTTATTAATAAATGTGCTATTTTCTTTTTCATATGCTGTACCTGTTCCTAATAATGTTTCGTTGTTATATACACTTGCTTTAAAAATACACACACCATTTTCATTTGATAACATTTCAGTTTGTATAGTTCCAGTTGGATATAACATTCTAAATGCTTTTATTCTTTGATTAACTTCGGCATAATCTTTGCCTTTAATATCAGTTGTTTTAATTGTTTGATTTACTCTTTCTAAATCTTCGTATTTCATATAAACCTCTCTTAATTATTTTTTAAACTTGTTTCTAATTCACATCCGATTACCATAACAAATAAAAATGTTGCTAACCCTATTGGTGTAAATGTTGCTCCTTTTAATAGTGTTATGAAATCGTTTAATAAAAATGCTATACATCCGATATAACCAAGCAATTTTAAGAATTTCATATAATCACTTCCTCTCTAACAAGGCAAGAAAAAAACCTTTGCTATTTACAAAGGTTTTTGTGAAATTCTTGTTATATATATTATGTTAACTTCACTACCTATGTAAATAGAACGATATATTTACCCTTATCTTCCTTACTTTGTGATTTAATCATAATACATACAACGAGAGATTTCAATAGTTTTTGCAAAACTTTATTTAAAAATGTAAAGTAGGGTGATTAAAATTAAAATTAATACCTTATACATCCAGTCTTTATCTATGTATTTAACAATGTCTAATGTTTTTCTTCTGGTGCTTAATTTAGTGTTAAATTCATAACGAGAGTAGCATTTCCCATTATATAATCTTTTAATGTCAACTACTTTCCATCCCATAGATGTAATCTCACCTACTTCATATCTAGGTATAGTTTTACAAGCACGATATAATAGATTACCATTTCTTTGTTTATAGATAATCATATATCCATAATTCATATTGAAAACTCCCCTCCTTTTCTTAAAATGTTAAATTATAATATATTTATTTACATTTAGCAAATTATTTTTTAAAATAAGAAAAAAAACAAAGGAGCTGATATTATGGGTATTAAAATTGGTTTTGATTTTGAAACAAGTAAACCAATAGTTGAATCAACAGAAGAAGAACATGAAATTAATGAAGATGAAAAGGAAATATTAGAGGAAATAATTAAACATTTAGATGGTGATGAACGAAGATTTAAAATATGTAGTCCATCATCTAACTACACTACTCTAAAATATAAAGGCGTGGACTTGATCCGAGTTAAATCTACTGAACGAGCTGAATGGATAAAAATACAAATATCTAATATAGATAATAAAAATGAACGAGATAACCCTTTATTTGAAATGCAAACAAATAAAAATGAGGCTATGTGGAAATCAAGTTTAGAAAATTTAGATGAATTATATCCTTTTATTGAACGAGCTAAAGATATGATAGATAGTTGGCATTAAAAAAAAGAGTAGGCACTAACCTACTCTTTTATGTATCTAAAAGTATCGTGCCATACATCTTCACTATACTTTTCTAAAAATCTACTTTTTCCCAGATTCATCCAAAACAACTGTGCTTTTCTATTTCTATGATATTCTATGTGATGTTTTCTACATAAAGGTATACACATACCATATATCATTGAGTTTTTTCTATTTCTACCCATGAATATCTCATTTATATCTACATTAGTTGCACCACATAAAATACAATGTTCTAAATCATCAGTAAATATTGAATATCTATCTTTTTCTAGTTTATTCATTTTAACACCTTTTTTATCAATTTTAAGACACTTTTATAATTCTAGGTATAATTTACCTAGTTTTATTTTTATGTTGCTATTATGTGCTTAATTTAAAGTGCGGGTAAGATATGGGAGAGGTTTTCACCTCCTAATTTGTTTTACTTTAAATTTAAACTCATAATTATCTGATGTTGTTATCTTAAAATCGTTTTCACCTAAATATTGCACTCTAGTTATTTGAGGGCTTGTATCACATATCTTAAAGTATTCTTCAACACTTAATAGATATTGTTTTAATTCTAGTAATTGCAATATTTCCCATGAATACATATTACTTCATCTTCTTATAATTTACATTTGATATACCGATTAATGCTGATACAAATGTTGCAACTGCACCAATAGTCAATATGATAACTTCGGCATCAAACTTGTAAATTATTGCAAGTGTACTTATTAATGTAATAAGTGCTGGTACAAATACTTTTAATAACCAACACATAAAATCATATACTTTATCTGGTAGTATCATAATTTACCCTCCTTTTGTAATTTATCTACTTTATGAGATACATAAGAATTGCCCCCTAATTCTTTATATCTTTGGTATATTTCATAAAATCTTTGCTTTTCAACTTCATCTACTATATTACCTTGTTCTATATCAGCTAAAAATCTTACAATAAAGTTTTTATCACTACTCAACTCTATTTCATTTAATCGTGTATTGATGGGTTTTAATTTAGTATCAAATAATTTATTAAATCTAATTAATAAAAACTCAACACCACTTATTAATGCACCAATACCAACTACGATAGTTGTTATTTGTCCTATTGTTATATTTTCCATATAATCACCCTATCCTACTGATTTTATATAATTAACTTCAACTGAATAATAATAATCACCCCAGTCAGTATCTGGAATTAATGATGTAGGTATATAAAAAGCAAGTGCATAATTACTACCATCCCACATAGTTGTTGGCGAACATATATTATAACTATCATCATAAGTTGACTGTATATATGGAACTGTGAAACTTTGATAACTATGATTACCAGTAAAATCACTAATTGTTAATTTCCAACTAATTACTGCTGTCATATCATCAATAGGAACTTCAATATAGAAATTACTATCATAACTATTAACATCTTCTAATACACCAAATTGGCATGATCTATATAGTAAATTACCAAACCATTCACCACATACTATTTCATCATTTGTATATTTAGAATTAATAGGTGCTGAATCTACTTCTAATGTATTTTCATATTTAGGGAAGCAACTTATACCTACACTATTTTTTAATACATCTACAAATAAAGGTGCAACACCTTTACCTACTCTTGTTGTTGTATAAACAGTGTTTAAAGCATCGTTTACTTGTATATATACATCCCATATATAAGCATTATCTAAATTAATTGTACTTGTTGTATCATTTGTTAAAGTAGTCCAGTTGCTCCATGTACTTTCATCTATCTTTTTATATTTAACTTTTAAAGTTAGTGAATTGCTACCTATATTTACATAAGTTGCTTTTACTTTAATGTCTGTTGCAGTATAAAAATTACTTTGTCTTTTAACACTATAAGTAAATGTAGGTTTGAAATATTGTCTTAAATCAACAGTCAATTTTTTAGTATATGTTAAATCTCTACTATCAACTAATGTTATATAAACATCACTATCTACTGGATAATAAGGTACATCTAAAACAATATTATCTACACTTGCAGATGTACCAACCACAGTTAAAGTTGTATATGGTGTATTTGTTATTTGTTTTAATCTTAAATCTACTCTTTTAATTGTTGCACTTTTTAAAGTTGTTAAACCAGTAGCAGTAAATGTAGTTTTTGAATAACCACTTATTAAAATACTACTATCACTTGTTATTGCTAGTGTATCAGCAAATTTATCTTCATAACTTACACTTGTTATACTTGGACTACACACGCTTGTATTAATCGTATATGTTCCTCCAGTTTTAACATCATTATTACCACTATAAGATACTTTTACTTTATAATTAGCACTTTGTTGATTAGGTATTGAAGCATATAAACTATCACCATCTATTGTAGCTGTGAAATTTGATATTGTACCACTTGTTGTATATACACTTGTATCGTTTTTATCTAATACATTTATCGTTATATTTCTACCTAGAGGGTTATATATTCCAACACTTACAGCATTACCTATTACAAACGATGGCATACTATTTGCATAAGGATATGGATAAGTGTTTTGTTGTAATACTGGTGTTGTACTATCTAATGTTGTTCCACTTCTTCTACCTTTTGTAATTATGTTATAAGTAGTATTTGCACTTAAACCACTTATTGTATAACTACCACTTGTAGAATTAACATCACCTACATCATTCCATGAACTACCACCATTTGTTGAATACCAAATGTGGCTTAAAGCATAATCACTATTCCAATTTATTGATATAGTTGTTTCAGTTCTATTTCCTATACCTTGATTAATATTTGCATAAGCTGGATCAATGGCTAAATCAAAATTATATGTTTCATTTCTTGAACTACCAGTAGTTGAATATAATCTTAATGTTAATCTAGTAGTACCATCTACTTTATTTGATACAGTAAACCAGTCTGTTGTATATTCTCTTGCTGTACTCCATACACTTGTATTGTCTTTTAATTGTCTACCACTTAAATAAGATGTTCCATCTAATGAAATATCTTCTACAATGTTATAACCAAAAGTACCACCAGGATGAGTATCAGTTAATGGATAAATATAAGTTTTGATACGATATTTCATATCAACACCATCTCTTTGTTTTTCATAGAACACATCAAAACGAATATCTGGTTTTAAACTGCTCCATCTTATATAACTACCTACTTGTATCATTAATCACTACCTCCTACTGCAACAAAACCTATACCATCATTAACTACTACATTATTATCAGTAATTGTTATTGGTATAAGTCTTAATCTATCACTTAATGTTATTTCATCTTCTATAACACCTTTTTTCATGTGAAACTCATCGAAGTCAGCCCAGAATGATAAGTTATTATTTGCATCATATCCAGCAAAACCCACATCATCATTCATAATTACATAACTACCATCGTTTCCATACATTTTTAAGCCATCTTTATCCATTTTACCTATTAGTGTATTATCGTTGTTATAAAGTTCTAAAATACCACTTTGATTAGTTTGTGAGCCTAGTTTTAAAGTACCACCTTTAATCATATCAGCAACTAAATTAATTACATTGATGTTTTGCATATCTAAAGTACCATCAATTAACCATGCACTATTAAAAGTACCATTAATACCTGTTGTACTAAATGCAATACCACCATTATTAATCATTATTACATTTGTTGCATTTTCTTTTGGTAAAGTATCTACTACTAATATCTTATCACCCTCATAGATTACATAAGAATTACCTAATACACCCCATATTTTATTTGTTGCATCAGTTAGTTCTCTACCTAGTGTAATTGCTAAATCATTGTTAGATTCAGTTATTACTTTTTCAGTTTCAGATGATATTGTACTTAATAGATTACTTAACTTGTTTTCAAAATTACCAAATTCAAGATTAATATATTTATCTAATATGCAGTCATATTTATAAGATATTAAATTAGTCATTAAATTAATACCTAATACTTCATCAATAACCTCAATAGTATCACCTACATCAGTTATTTTAAATAAATCACTATTAGCAACTTCTAATTGATAATTTACTTTTGGTACACAATTATTATTTAAGTATTCAGTTGCTTGACTTCTTAAATCATCTATTAGAGCTGACTTGTAAGCATTTTCATCTAATACACCATCAGTTGTATAATCTTCTTCTTCTATATCTTGATTAAATGATATAGTCTTTGTATATGGTATAGTGTATTGTATTTCACTTGATATATATACACTTGCAGTTGGATCAAGTGCATTTAATAAAATACCATCTTTACCAACTGGCATTATCTTTGTAATAACTTCATCCCAGTTTTCTTGACAAGTAATATTCTTTAGGTTTTTTGCGTATCTAATTACAACACCATTATCTTGTCCTAAATTAGTCTTTATACCATAAGTAAAGTTATCACGATATAAATGTCCTCCCCATCGTTCTAATACTGTTTGTATTGCTTCAAATAACGATTTCCTTACACATCTATATGAATTAATAGTATTTACATCTGATATAGTTGTAAATGGACTTGTTTCACTTGTAGCACTATTCAAATGGTCTAGTGCATCATTACAATTTTTATCTACAACATAACTATCTTGTATAAGTAAATTATTACTATCATAGAATACATGCTTACACTTTGCCTCTAATTTAGTTCTGGTCTTTTTAACATTACCAATTCTAAATGCTTGATTTCCTTGAGGTGTTGGTGCAACTATTATTCTATTTTGTGTAAAATCATTAACTAAATTTAAAGGGAGTTCAATTTCAAGGCTAAACTCCCCATTATCCTCTTTAGTTATTTCAGCTTTTAATGGTTGTAATACTATATCACCATTTGTAGAAAAGTCTGTGTCATTTATTCCAAATAATTTTATCATAACATCACCTATATCCATCTTGAATAATTAGTAATATCAAAACTACTAACATCACCAGTAAATGATATTGTGTTTTCACCAGGTTGTAATACAAACGAATTATAATCACCTACTACTAACCTATTCTTTAAAGTATCGTCTTTATGTGCTTCCATATTTGGTATATCTATTGTTATATATTCTTCATCACCTAAAGCAATATTGAATATTTGACTACCATTTAAGTAAACACCTATATCACCACTACCAGTTATTGTCATTACTGGTTTAGCAATTATATTGCCTAAATTATTTACAATTAAGTTAGCAGTACCACACAATACTGATGCAGTTATCATAAATGGTAAATCATTATTAACTTGAGTTAAGTTAGTAGTACCCTCTTTACTTTGTGCTTGTTCTAATGTATTTAATTGTTCTATTAATGGTGTATATGTTATTTCTATTCCACTTGGATTTTCAGTTGGATTTTTATAATAAATTGTTGCACCTGTTGTAAGTTCTCCTGTTGTACTAATAAAATCAGTTGTTATTGTTTCGCCATTATAACTTGCTATTTTTAATACCATTGGTTTTTTATACCATTTACCACTATCTTTATAAAAATAATCTTGATATGTTCCTATTTTACATAGTTCTATTGGTGTTGTGCCATATGGTGTGTATGCGTTTGCATTTGTTCCTAATTCCACCTGAGGATATATTGTATGATTATTAAAAGTTTTGCTTGCAGGAATATATATTCTAAAATAATATGCAGTTATATTTTCACCAATATTTAATAACAATGAATTATTTCCACTATCTAATCCACCAACAATTGCTACATTATTTTGGTCTCTTATTGATAAAGAATAATTTGCACTTGTGTAAATTGTATTTTGAGATAATACATATTTTCCTGTATTTAACAATAATGATATTTGTGTATCTTTTGAAAAAGCACCGGTTGAAGTTCCATTTAATGTTATACTGCCATCAGTATTTTTAGTAAATGTTATTCCGTTTAATGTTTCGTTAGTAAAATTACTTAAATTAAGTAAGTTTTCTACTGGTAAGTCTATATTATATGTAGTACCATTATATGCTTCATAGGTTGAAGCAGTATTTCCTAATTGTAATTGTATTTTATCAGTAGTAGTACCTGCTAATTGTACTTTTACATATCTTGTTGTTGCACTTGTAGTAAATGAACCATTATTATAATATGTTCTTGAAATAAATGTATAATTTTTATCATATTGTGAAATATTGCAACCTATTGCAGTACCATCTTTTGAAACGATATAAGTTGTATTTGGACTAACATTATCAAAATATTTACTTCTAATAGAAGTATTATCATTATAAGGTACACCACTAGAATTTATATTACCTTGTTCTATTCCTTGTTCTAAATTTATACCACTTACTACAACACTATTATCACCACTAACAACATTTACATCTATTGGTGCATCAGGTGTTGGTGTTCCTGTTTGAGAGGTATTTCCTTTTAAATCAATATCAATTGGTGCATCTAAAGAATTATCCCATGTAATACTTGTACCACTTTTTTCTATATATTCTCTTTCAAACTCTGGGCTTTCTTGCTCCATATATTTAAAAGGTTGACAATGTATTGTAATAGTTGCTGTTCTAAATGCTTCTAATTGATTAATGAAATCAGCTCTATTTAAAATTGTAAAATAATAGTATTTATCTGGCTCATTACTAAATGTAATCTTTCCATCGGCATTAAAAAAAGCAATTACCTCATTAATATTGTAATTGCCCCATAAACCTATTTTTAATGATTTATCATAAGCACTATAACCTAGTTTAGTTATAATATCCCCATCTCTACCATCTATTTCTTCTCTTTGTGTTCTAATGAGTGGTTTACTTATTGATGGTAATTCACTTATTGCTAGTCCTTGTATTGTTAAACTACTTACACCATTTATTTCTACATAATATCTCATATTATACCTCCTAGCCATAAATCTCGTTTGATACAGTGTTTATAACAAACTTACCTACTTGGTTATCATCTAATTTTATTGTCATATCTTTTAATGCTTCTTTCATAGCCATACCCATTAAAGCATAGTTTTGTTCCATATTGATATTAGGGTTTATTTGTGGGTTAACACTTGTTTCTATTCCTGCTTGTATTCCACTCATAGCATTGTTTACATCATTTACTAATGAATCTACATTTAAAGCATTAACCATGTCTTTCTCAACATTTCCTATTTCACTTTCAAAACCTACACCAATACCCTCTGCTAAATACTTACCAACTTCATCTCTCATAACCTTTGATGGTGAAGCAATACCAAATATCTTTTTAATTGCTTTCATAACACTATCACCAAATGATTTTATTTTCTTAACGATCCAGTCAGTAGCATTTGATATACCATTCCAGATACCTTTAACTAAATTAGTACCTAGTTCTAACATCTTGCTTGGTAATTCTTTAATCTTATTTACTAAACCATCACCGATTTCTTTCATTTTATCTATTACCTTTTGCCTCATATTAGCAATTCCCTCGGCAAGTTTAACAATAATATTTTTACCCCACTCTAAAGCCTTTTTAAATAATTCACTTACTTTTTCACCTATTCTAACAATTATCTCACCAACTGCAGCTAAAAGTTTTGGTGTGTTTTCTACTATTGCTATTGCCAATTTTACGATTATCAATATCACAGTTTCTATTAAAACTGGCAAATTATCCAAAAGTACCTCAACTATTCTTACTATTATGTCTGGCAATTTTTCCAAAAGTCTTGGTAATGCCTCGATAATACCAGTGGTTAAGGCGATTATTATAGAAATTGAAGCCTCAATAATTAAATCAAGGTTATCCAAAATTACATTACAAATTTCTACAACACAGTCCACTATCGTAGGTATCATAGTTGGCAAACTCTGGGCGATGCCTTTTGCTAACATTATCATTACCGAATAACCTATTTGTAATAACTTTGGTAGGTTAGTTGTAAAGAACTCAATAATTTTATTTATAAGCATTGATATAGTGTTTTCTAATGCACTTGTATCACCACTTACCATTTCTAATAATTTATCTATTAAACTTGAAATAGCATCTAATAATTGAGGTAATACTTGTACTAATATATCTATTATTTGTGGCGCTAAATCACTTATTAAAGTAGCAATACCACTTAATATACCTGGTGCAAGTTTCATTACTGCATCACTTACATTTTTTAAGAATGTACTAATTGCTTGTCCTAATGCTTCTGGACTACCACTACCATTAATGAAATTATCAAATGCTGCTTTCATTGAACTAAATGAGCCAGTAATTGTCTTTTCAGCTTCTAAAGCTGTTGTACCTGCTACACCCATTTCTTCTTGAATTACATGTATTGCTTGGTAAACATCATTTAAGTTTTTTATATCATATTTAATACCACTAAACTTTTCAGCATCTTTTAGTAGTCTTTCCATTTCGGTTTTAGTTCCACCATAACCTAATTTCAAGTTATCCAACATCGTATAGTTTTGTTTAGCAAAACCTTGATAAGCATTTTGAATACTACTCATATCAGTACCAAACTTGTTAGCATTATCAGCCATATCTTTTAATGCCATATCAGCAACATCGGCAGCCTTTGCAGTATCTCCACCTAAACTTTGTAATAAACTTGCACTAAAACTAGTCACATTTTGCATATATTCATTTGCACTTATTCCAACAGTCTTATAAGCATTTTTAGCATTTTCTATTACTTTGTCCGAGTTTTCTTTAAATAGTGTTTCAACACCACCTAGATTTTGTTCTAAACTTGCATAAGATTTAACACCCATAGCAACTACTGATGCAAGTGCAGCACCAATAGCAGCAGCAACTTTAGCAAGTGCAGCAGCTACTTCTAATGCTATACTAGCAACTGCTTTTAAACCACTTTTTAAACCATCAAGTTTAACACCAGATGTTTCTTTTAATTCCGATTTCATTCCTTTTAAACTTGATTCACTTTTAGCAATTTCTAAACTTAAAGCATTATAACTTTTCTTTTGCTCGTTTGTAAGTGAGTTATAATCACCCATTTGTTTTTGTGCTAACTTCAATTTTTCAAGTTTAGCAGTTGTTTCTTCAATACTTCTTTTTAACACATCTTGTTTTTGTGCTAACAATTCAGTATTCTTTGGATCAAGTTGTAATGCTTTATCTAATGTTTTTAAATCTTGGTTTAAAGAATATACTTGTTTATTAACACCTTTTAAAGCACTTTCCAACTTTGTTGTATTACCACCTATTTCAATAGTAATACCCTTTATATTACTTGCCATACCTATACCTCCTTTTATGAATACTAAAAAAGATAGTAGATTACTCTACTACCCTTTGTACTACTCATAAGAGTAGTTTATATTATTCAGATGTTTCTTTAGTATAAACAGTTGTAAAGAAACTAGAATATCCAGCTTTACCCTCTTCACATGAATATTTAACATCACCATCAGTTATACGAGCTGCAGCAGTAATGTTTAATGTTTCAGTAATAGGTGTTTTAGCAGTTTCAATAGTTTGTGATGCAACACTTGGTCTTTGTGCTGATACTTGTAAAAACCAATATTTAGTCTTTTTAGAATCACCATTGATAATGAAACCTAAAGCAAAATCACTAACTGTGTTGTCTTTATTTTCCATTAATACACCATTTGCATCTTCTGTCATACCAAAGATTTTTTTCTTAAATTCATCAGTTATTAAAGCCATTTCTAATGAGCCAGTATAACCTTGATTTGCTGATGTAGTAAAATATTTAGTGTTATCAGCATAGAAATCAGTAGTTTCACCTGCTTGGTCTAATGTTAAATTAACTGCTCCAGGTACATTAAATACAGTACCATAAGTAATTGAATTGTTTTCACCATAAGTTATAGGTGCAACAACAACATTATTTAAACCGAATTTAACTTTATTTGCCATATTTATACCTCCTATATTTCAAATAAAAAAGACATTTTACAATGTCTTATATCTCATAAAAGTTATGATATATTTTTTCATCTTCATCCCATACTTCATCACTCATGTCATAAGGGATATTATTATCATCTAATAGTTTTTCAATTTTACCTTGCAATACCACATCTTTTTTAATAGTGATTAACTCAATATCAAAATTATATGGTCTATAATATGTTTTGCCATCAGCTTTAAAAGTATCTGGTGCAGTTTCACGATATACTACAAATGGTGGGTTTATTTGTTTATTGCTTTCAAAATGATTATATGCAACTGGTATATCTAAAGTTTTTAATAAATCATATATATCTTTATGTTTCATTAATTACCTCCACTTTGTATTACTCTTTTAACAGCATTCTCAAAGTCTTTTATTACAAATTGTTCTACTGGATAAATATGTACTTTTGGTTTACTTGTACCCCATTCACCATATTGGTTTTTGATTACATGTGGTTTTTCAAGTAAATGTGTTAAACCTGGGTTTTTATTGTATATGGTATTGTTTACAAAACCATTACCAACTTTAGATTTAACTTTCCATCCTTTTGAATATTTACCAGTTCTTTTTGGTGAATTGCTTTGTAATTTATTTACACCTAATTTAGAAACTAAATCGGCTTGATGTACTATTGCTTCTTGAATGTCATTAGAATATTCATTTAGTATTTTATTAATATCTAAAATGCTATTATTCACTTGGCTCATTTCCTTTAATACCAATTTTCTTACTACAAACTAAAACAATATCATATTTATTTTTTGGATCAACTGTTCTAATTATTTCGTATCTATCATTATTGTAGTTTAATTCACTTTCACCATTATAATTAAGTCTTTTAATAACAAATTCACATGATGGTGTTAAACCAGTCATTGTAGCATTGTAAAACTCATTTGTTCTTACACTTTGCTTTTTAGCATAGCATTTTTTAGATGTTTCAGAGGATGTTATAGAATTACCTATCTCATCCTCTGTTATAGTTTCAGTTATTAAGTAAATAATTTCACTATATTCCATTATTCACTTACCTCAACTGGTGTTATATATTCAGTTGTATGTCTTAACTCATCTTTTAATAATTGATAAGCATTATTATATAATTCACTATTATTTACATCTAAAAAACTTAATACATAAGTTATAATTGCATTTTTTACTAAACTATTAGGGTTTTCAGTATTGACTATGCCAATACTTTGTAAATCAAGTTGAGCTGCTTCTATCCATATTGTAATCATAGAATTAAACTCATCGTGATTAATGCCTTGAATTTTTTTTATTTCTTCTAGCATAGTCTTACCTCATTTCTATATTATATTATTCTGATGCTTCACCAGTTTTAGCAATTAATGTGAATGCTTTATCAGCAACTGCATTAATTCCTACATATTCTCTACCTAAAATACGAACTAAATCATATTCCATAGCAGTTTTATCATCGTATTTTAATTCAATACCATCACCATTAGGGAATGTCATTAAAGCACCCTCATTGAAATCACCAACGATAGCATATACTTGTCCTGCTGTTGCTGTTGAGTATGCTGGTAATGAGTTATTGAATACTACTCTATGTCCATCAAAAATATCTTGAGCATAGTTAGCACCTAATTGTACTGCTTTAAATGCAGCATAAGTAGCTTTATTCATTACGATAGTAATATCTCTTGCTTCATCACTTAATTGTGATACTGCATTGATTATAGTTCCTAATTGAATATCACCAGAGATTTTAGCTGCTGATACTGTGTCATATACACCACTTCCATTAGCACTTAATGTTTGAGGTAATGATTTAATAATTGATACTAATTCATCAGCACATTTCTTTGCAATTCTATAAGTTAATTCATCATAGATATATTCAAGGAATGCTTCACCTCTCATATCTAATACTTCATCAGATACTGATATCCATTTCTTAATTGATCTTGGTGTTAATTGTACTACACCTAAAACTAATGATTCTTCATTAACAGCACCATTACCTTCTTGGTGAATAGTTGCACCATCAGCAGAAACTTCAAATTGTACTTTGTAATTTCCAGCAACATTTAATCTTCTAACTAGAGATGTTAATTCTTCTCTTTCCCATGCAGTTCTAACAATTGAATCTACCATATCAGGAACTTCAACTGTTGCACTATTTCCAGTAGCATAACCATCTGTTGTGATTAAAGCTCTTGCTTCACTAGACATTTTATAATTGTCATTTAGTGATGATTTTAAATATTCAGCATAAGCATTGATGTATTCTTTTGAATTTCTTGTTTCCATTTTTGTTCCTCCTATCTTTCTTTCTTCATCAATAGAAACTTCTTCGGCAACAACTTCACCTTTTTCAAGTTTTTCAGCAGTTGCTTCATTTTCAATTTGCTCGTTTATTTGTTCTACTTCTTCATTTAAAGTTTCAACTTCTTTATCTAATTCTTCTAATTTAGATTCATCTTCAGTAGTTTCGACTTCTTCACGAATTTCAAGTTTACGAGCTTCAATTTCTTCTAGTCTTGTCATTTGACTACCTCCTCTATCTTTGATTACTCTTTAGGGCTGTTATCGTTCCCATTATGTCTATTCCAGACTTTATTAAAACGATTTTTGTTAGTATTCCACCAACTAAAAAAGCAC